>CAZUMH010000031.1:0-28065 GCA_964621645.1 uncultured bacterium | reverse complement strand
TGATCCTCTTTTCCACATTCTTTCAGGAGGAATCATTCTGGGAGCATTTTTCATGGCCACAGACATGGTTACCACACCCGTGACTTTCAAAGGAAGATTGATATTCGGTTTCGGCTGCGGCCTGATAACCATGGTCATCAGGCTTTGGGGTGGATATCCCGAAGGAGTATCCTATTCGATCCTGCTGATGAATTTAACCACACCTCTCCTGGACCGTTATACGAAACCAACTGTATTTGGAGGAAAATAGTCTGATGAAAGATATCCCTCTTTTCGCAGTCACTCTTACACTGGTTGCTGCTATATCAGCAGGATCATTGGCCTGGCTGGATAAAATAACCCGTCCAAGAATTCTTGAAGAACAGCGCCTGGAATTGCAGGCGGGTATTCTGGAAGTATTGCCTGGTGCCAGCCGTGATGCCATTTTCCCTGTAAAAGACGAAGAAAATAATGTGATCCTCTACAGTGGTTACAAGGATGCCGGTAAAAATCATCTGGTCGGATATGCCCTTCCTGTTGTTTCCAGAGGCTATTCCAGTGACATTCGCAGTATTGTGGGCATTGACAGCACCTTCTCTAATATACTTGCAATCAAGGTGCTTTCCCAGAAAGAAACTCCTGGTCTCGGTACACGCTGCCAGGAAATCAAATCAGGAGAAAGCGATCCCTGGTTTCAGCGACAGTTCCATGATAAAGTGGTAGAAGGATTAGCTGTTGACAAGGATGGCGGGACGATACAATCCATCACTGCGGCAACGATAACATCCCGTGCCATAACTGATGGTATTTCCCATCAGATTGAGAAGGCCAAATTAAATTTTTCTGATAAATTGTAAGCAGACCGATACTGCTCTGGAGGCTTTGTCATGACCCTGAAAAAAGAATTTCTTAAAGGCTTATATAAAGAGAATCCTGTGCTGCGCCTTATGCTGGGGCTTTGTCCGGTCCTGGCCACCTCAACTTCGGTGGAAAATGCCATCGGCATGAGCGCGGCGACGACATTTGTGCTGCTCTGTTCCAATATCGTTGTCTCGCTCATCCGCAAAGCGGTACCGCCCAAGATACGTATTCCTATCTATATCATCGTCATCGCCACTTTCGTCACCATCGTTGAGATGGTGATGGCAGGATTTTTCCCGGCCTTAAGTAAATCGCTGGGAAATTTTATTTCTCTTATTGTAGTCAACTGCATCATTTTGGGGCGTGCCGAAGCCTTTGCCAGCAAGAACACAACAACACGTTCAATCGTGGACGCTCTGGGTATGGGATTGGGTTTCTTCCTGGCTATGCTCACAATATCATCCTTTCGGGAAATACTCGGAAATGGAACCTGGCTGGGAATGCCTCTTCTTGGCGATAAATACAATCCTATTCTTCTTTTCATTCTATCACCGGGAGCGTTTCTGACAATCGGCTATCTTATGGGTTTCCTGAACTGGTATGAACACAAAAAAGCAACTGCTCATTAATCTCAGGCAGAGAGGATATACATGGATTTTCAATCACTTTTCATCATTGCCATCGGAGCCATCTTTGTCTCCAATTTTGTTCTATCCCGCTTTTTAGGTCTATGTCCGTATATCGGTGTATCGAAACAACTGGATTCAGCGGTGGGGATGGGCATGGCCGTCATCTTTGTCATGAGCATGGCCTCTGTGGTCACCTGGACCATATATACCTATTTCCTTTCACCTACGGAAAGTAATGTTCTCTATCTTCTCTTCCTCAAGGGACACGGAAGTCCACCGGATTTAACCTACCTGAGGACAATTTCTTTCATTTTGGTAATCGCCGCACTGGTACAATTTGTCGAAATGGTAATTCAGAAAGTCAGCCCTGGTTTGTACCGTTCCCTCGGCATCTATCTGCCTCTGATTACAACTAACTGCGCAGTGCTGGGTGTTTCTCTATTAAATATCGATTCCCAGTATACTTTTATTCAGAGTCTGGTAAATGGATTCACTTCCGGTCTTGGATTCACGCTCGCCCTAGTTCTCATGTCCGGGTTAAGAGAAAAATTGGAACTGGCTAATCTTCCCAAAGTCATGCGTGGTGCCCCCATCGCCTTTATAATGGCAGGATGCATGTCATTGGCCTTTCTTGGATTCTCCGGATTAAGTATCGGCTGAAATGACTGAATCTAAAAAGAAAAAATCAACCGATATAAAAGAGATGCCCTTTCTCGAGCATTTGGAGGAACTGCGGTGGCGTATCATTAAAAGCATCGCTTCAGTAGTGATAGCCATGATGGCGGCATTTCCATTTACCGGAAAACTTTTAAATTTATTAACGCTGCCCAATGCCCATCTTAAAGAACCTGCCGAATTGATTTTTCTCAAGCCCACCGGAATGCTGATGGTTCGCATAGAGATCGCGATCACTGTTGGTGTTATCGTATCTCTGCCGATCATTTTCTACCAGATTTGGCAGTTCGTTATGCCCGGACTTTACCCCAGCGAGCGGAAATATTTATTACCAGGATTGCTCTTCACCACGCTCTGTTTTCTCGGAGGCGCTTCATTCTGCTATTTTGTACTCATCCCCAATGTGTTGCCATTTCTGTTTAATTTGGGGACGGCGAGTATTTCTCCAAAAATCAACATTACGGAATATATGAGTTTTATTCTTCGTCTAATACTGGTTTTCGGAATAGTCTTTGAACTTCCCATTATCTCATACGTGCTGGCCAGAGTAGGCATTCTCTCCCCTCATTTTTTACGGAAATATCGCCGCTATGGCATAGTGATAGTTTTTATCATCGCCGCTATTCTTACTCCGCCTGATCCACTCAGTCAATTACTGATGGCATTTCCGCTTCTGTTCCTCTATGAAATAAGCATTTGGACAAGTATCTTGGCTGCCCGTCGGCGGAAGGAACGAAACGAAGAGGAATGATATAAAAAAAAGCCGGCTTTCATAGCCGGCTTTTTTCCATTAAGTATAGGACTACAACCTTCCAAGATATCTCATTGCTTTTGAAGCATATTCACTGTCAGGATATTTGCTTATTAATTCCTGGAAGTTTTCCCTTGCCATCGTCTTATTGCCCAGTTTTAAATGGATAATACCATTCATGATCAAAGCATCATCAAGCTTATAGGAACGCGTATAATGCAGGACTGAATTAAAGGCCGCGATAGCTTTTTGATATTGTCCCATCTGATTGTAACTTTCTCCTATCCAGTATTGGCAATTGCTGGCAAGAGGGTGATTCGGAAAGGCCTGCAGCAGCATTTGAAATTCATTAATGGCTTCATTATATTTTTTATTGTAATGTTTTTGCAAAGCTGTTTGATACGCTTGTTTGAAATTTGCCGCGTTTATATTGTTAAAGAAATCATCCCCTACCCCAGCATACTGTCCAGCCACTCCACCGGTAAGATTAGCGATAGCGCGTTCATTAGCGACAACTTTGTTCTGCAGGCTTTGAATTTCCTGATCTCTCGTCGTTATATCTTCCTGCAACTTTTGAATTCTTGCCATAAGCTGTCCTATTTCAGAACCGGATTCGTCATATTCAGAAGGAGATTTTTCAGATTCATTTACAGATGTCGTTGCAGGAGCTTGTTCATCACTGAATAGTAGTGCCAGAGCGTCCTGCTCCTCCTTATTCCCTGTTGGTTTGGTTGTTTGCTTGTTATCGCCGGCCTGATTCACACCGAAAAGTTCGTCCAATGTCTGCTGGCTTTCATCACCAGTGTTGCCGGTACTATCAGGCCGGAAGAGTTCTTCCAGGGCCAGGTCGCTATCGTTTACAGGATATTCGATCTCCTCACCCCTTCTCCTTCTTTGTGATCCCAGCTTAAGACTTATGCCTGCTTTTGCTGTCCAGAATTTTGGTTTAACCGCAGCTGAAGAAGTGACGACATATCGATAATCACCGCTGACATTGAACAATGTTTTCTCATTGATTTTGAATTTTAATCCTCCACCTGCCACGATGCTGCCATCATAGTATACGGGTGTTGTTACAGGAGCGACATTTTTCCACCCGAAGGCATGTACTCCTGCGAAAAGATAAGGGCTGACATTCTCTTCGCCAAGGATTTTAAATCCAGCCATCAACTCAGCAGAGGGGAAAAGAGTCTGTTGAAAATTCTTTTTGCTGAAGTTTCCGTCCATGGCTGTGTACAGTCCTGTACCAAGGGATAGATAGAATTTATCAGAGAGATTATAGGATATGTAAATTTCTCCACCGGGTCCGGCGGAAGTTGATTCTCCAATGCCATCCGGATGAGTGGCCACAAACCCGAACCCTATCTCAGAAGGTCTGGTTAAACTTTGAGGATGTGCCGGATCCGCCGCCCATATGAGCGAAAGGAGTAGTATTAACGGCAGCAAGAATCGCTTCATCACAAATTCCTCCCTAAGGCTTTATGACTCTTATGACCATCCTCTTGCCGGAACGATCATGGAATGGACTCAATTAATTCTGATTCTTGTTTTATTTTAGCAAATAGCTTGCCAAATTTTCCCCATACAAATATTATAGATTATAACATACTGTTTTTACGGATATTATGATTGACTCAGCGACAAGGTATTATTTAGAAAGAAAGAATTTTTGGCTTGTATCCGGCCAGTCGGATTTTATTTGATCAGCTCTTTGTATTCATTAAAATTAAATACCCTCCAGTATTATCCGATTATTCTCTTGTTAATTGTTCAGAATTCTCTTATCTTATATTATTACAAGAGGTTCTGCTCCCATGGATGCTGTCGAACTTATATGTTTTGATACTACTGATAAGCCGGTTTTTAAAGCAAGGGATTTTATTTCCTATCAATCTAAGAAAAAGGGAGTGACTCCACCGCTTATTCATAACCAGGTTATTTTATCTTTTTTCCCCTCTCTCTATCATACAATCAAACGGAATTATAAACCGGAAATCATTGATTTTCTCAACCGCAGTCATCCGATCTATAACTTTACCGCAGGTACTGTTGATGTTTCTTTTATATCTCCTGGTTTTGGTGCACCTCTCTCGGCCGCGTTTCTGGAGCTGATGATTGATTTGGGCGGCAGGGAATTCATCGTGATCGGTACTGCCGGATCACTTATTCCCTCCGTAAAAAGGAATGAGCTCCTCGTTCCTTGCAAAGCTCTACGGGATGAAGGGACGTCTTTCCATTATGCCAAGCCGAGCCGCCACACATTTCCTGACGAACATGAGCGAAAGAAGATGACAGAATATCTCATAAACCATGACATCCCCTTTAAAGAAGGCATCGTCTGGACCTGTGATGGTATTTATCGAGAGACTCATAATAAAATGATCCGTCTGGTACGTGAAGGCTGCATTTGTGTTGATATGGAAAGTGCTGCTTTATTCGCTGTTGCCGCTTATCATAATGTTTCAATTACTTCACTTCTTGTCGCCGCCGACAGTCTGGCATCCGGTGCGTGGAATCCTGAACCACCGGCGGTTTCTTCAAAATACGGCAGCGCCGCAGAAATGCTGAATATTGCGATTGATGTGTTACAAGGCGGTTAAAAATCAATATAAATCCGGAATGTTCGATTGAGTTGATTACTGCTCGTGTGTTTTGATCTGCATATTAGGGAGAAAGAAGATGAGAAAAGTGATCTTTACACTATTATTTATCATCATTGGTTCTCATTGCGCCCTTTCACAGACAAGCTTTGCCGTTCTCGTAAGTGGTAATAATAACAACTGGAACGGATACTGGAATTTTTCTCCCGCGGCTGGGATAATTCTGTCGCATCGTTTCGCTTCTCTGTCCATTGACGGAACATTTGGCTATTATCATCCTTCTCCATCGTCAACGGTACTGCAATCCAGATTTTCTGTCATTCCATCATTTAATCTGACTTTTTTAAATTATTTTTATCTTCGCCCTGGATTGGGTGTGGCACATGTCTACCGCTATGAAACCGAAAAAGATAATAGTTCTTCTGATAATCGGGAGAGGAACCGATTCTTTACAGAGACAAGAATTTTTGGAGGGGTGAAATTACCCATAAGCGCGAGAACAAAGCTTATGTTAGAAGGAGGCTTTTCTTATATTACCAAAAATAATAATTATTTTCAAGCCGGCGCCGGTATATCATTTTCTATTTCACCCCCATTTGGAAAGCGGGTCATGGTTAACACAGCTCAATCAATTCTCAGTAACAATGAAATCTCTTCTGCTCCCAGGGATTCTCTGATTGAATCCCTGAAGAGTATTTCTATTGTTCAGACCAGCGATCCCGTCCTTCAAGAGCTCAATATTTTTCTGGAAGAAATTTTTCTTGATAATAATCTTAAGATAATCGACTGGAATACATTAAGGATTGAGACCGCTAATTCGTCTCAAGGGAAAATCACTAACAGCGAGATTGTAGCAACTGGGGTTGCTCAAAAAAACCTCGACGCTTATGTGGAAACAAGTATTCGGTATTCTTTTAAAAAATTTGGTGAAGAGACCCTGGTTCACAACGCTTCAGTCCGAATTATTAACGCCCGTACCGGTGCTGTGATCTGGGTGATCAACTATGACTCTAACGGGCTCCCTTTCTCCAATTGTAAAAGTTTTTTACTGGATGAGCTAAACAAATCATGGATATTCCTTATTCCCAGACGATAAATACCTGAAATAGTGTAAAAAAAAAGAAGGCTGACCGGTTATCGGCAGCCTTCTTTACGATTAAATGGATCAGCTGATTTCACATCTTAGCTTAATTTATATCCTATTTTTCGCAGGAAATCCTTTCTTACGGCAATATCCTCATCATTCTCCACTCTTACGGGAGGCTGGCCGTCAATTACTCCTAATATACCTCTTCCCTGGGCATTCTCAGCCACGATCACGTGAGTAGGGTTGGCTGTGGCGCAAAAAATACAGCATACTTCCGGTATTCGTTTTAAACCAGGCAGTATATTGATAGGATAGGCATCCCGCAGAAAAATTATAAAGCTGTGACCGGCAGCGATGGTGAGGGCGTTTTTCTTTGCCATACTGATAAGATCATCATCCGTTCCTGAATAGCGGATGAGGCGCGGACCGGAAGCTTCACAAAAAGCAAGCCCGAATTTAATATTCGGGATCGATCCGACCAGAAATTCATGTATATCTTCTACTGTCTTGATAAAATGCGCCTGACCCAGTATAAAATTTATCTCTTCATTCTTTTCAATGGGGATTGAATGCAATTCCACCGGTTTCTCCTCACTACTATTCACTTCAATATATTTCTTTTGATAAATCCTTTAACGGTCATGATTTCTCACTCATATACCTGCTAAAAAATGATACGCCGTGATGTTATTTTGATTCGTCTGTTTTCTCACTTTTACTTTCCGGTTTATCAAGTTCCCGGATTTCCTCATCAACTTTGTGGGTGGCATCCTTAAATTCTCTGATGCCTTTACCGAGCCCGCGTGCCAACTCTGGTAATTTCTTACCCCCGAAAATGAGCAGTACAATGAACAATATGATAAGAATTTCTGTGGGACCCAATGAGCCTATCATCGATTTTTCCCTCCCTAAATAACAGTGTGACGCGTCTATCCTTTCAGATCTTCATCATCCTCAAAGATATCGTGTAATTCATCTTCAACCTGACGTCGGGCCTGCTGAATTTTTCGCCATCCTTTGGACATCATTCTGATGAGTCCTGGCAGCTCTTTCCCTCCGAAGAGGATCAACATCACCAAAATGATAAGGAGTAATTCTGACGACCCGATGCTTGTGGGCATATTTCCTATTCTACCTTTCTAAGAATTGACCAACAATACAGAAATAATCCTCTCAAAATATAGATAATGAAGAAAGAAAAAATACACCACCCCGGGAAAATTATCATGGCACCTGTTGCCGCTAGTTTTAGCAGTGAAACCACACGATTAGCCGGAGTGCTGAAGTCCAGTCTGGGCCAGTCATAGTGGATTTCTGTGACCATTAATATACTAAATAATAACAACAGAATCCACCATAGTTGTGGGAAAAATGTATCAATTCGGTAATTGGAAAGCCAATAGCCCGCCAGAGTAAAACCCGCAATCGGTGCCGGGAGACCGAGATACCCCCTTACTCCTGTCTTTCGGTGCAGAACGTTGAAACGGGCCAACCGGTAACCAACGGCTAAGGCATAGAGGATTGAAAAGCTCATGGCCAATGTTTTACTGCTAGTATATGATGCCTGAAATGCCAGTGCCGCCGGAGCGATGCCGGAAGTCACCATATCAGCCAGTGAATCCATTTGGAAGCCGAATTCACTTTCCTGATTAAGCGAACGGGCTATCTTGCCGTCGAGGGCATCGAAAAGGATCGCAGCTATTATCAGCCAGGCGGCGATGCTGGTATGTCCCAGCAAGATCCAGAACAGTGCCGATATTCCGCCAATGATGTTGAGACAGGTAAAAATATTGGGGATAAGTACACGCTTATTCTCATTCATAGCGAGCCACCTCAGTGATTCCCGCCCGCACTTTTTCACCTTCGGTGACCAGTACCCTGCACGGTTCCGGCAGATAGATTTGAACACGAGAACCAAATTTTATCATACCGTATTTTTGTCCCTTGACAACTTCATCTCCGGTATTAATATGGCAGACAATGCGGCGGGCAAATATTCCGGCGATTTGTTTCACGAAGACGGTACCGTGTACCCCTGATATCCCCACGATCAAATTTTCGTTTTCCTGAGCCGCAGCTTTGCTAAGAGCAGGCAAGAAAGAACCTTGATTATAGCGATAATAAGAAATTATTCCTGAAGCCGGGATTCTGTTAATATGAACATCAAAAGCGGAAAGATAAATATCAATACGGGTAAAGGTTTTATGAGAAATTGAAAGAATATCAGCATTGGTAATCTGGATAACTTTACCGTCAGCTGGAGAGATAATACCATCATTTCCAGGAGTTATGGAACGGGAGGGATCACGAAAGAAATAAAGAGTAAAGAAAAAAAGTAACAAGGGGACGAAAATAAAATGGCTGATTTTTTTCCGGGAGAAGCGTGCTGCGATGAATACTATTCCTATAATGAGGGCTGCCTCTGCGATTAAGAGCCAGTAACATTCGCCCACTGCTATCATAATGAAATCCGCTCTCCAAATTCTCTGATAGATTCAGGGTCCGCCGCAGGTGAATAGATTGCAAAAATATTTCCTGCGTCTTCACTGACATCCCAGACCTTTATGGATTCAAATGACATGTCTCCGCAAATAATAGGACCATCTTCAGTTATGCCGAATTGAAGCAAGAGGTTGCAAAGACGAAAGTTTCGTCGCTCGAAATATGCCCGCATAACAGTATTTGTTTTTCTTGCCAATCCGTCCAATGAATCCGTTTCTTCTTGTGAAAGCAGCCCCAGAGCCAGAATGTGATCTTTTGTGACCAACGGATCCTTAAGTTTTTTGTTCAGATAGTGAAATTCAAGAATAGGCGCCTGCAATTCAGCACCTTCTCGTAATCCGTATTTGGTGCAGATGTCTCCGCAGGCAACATTCCATATTTCTGTATAGACAGGAACAGGCTCGGTATGTCTTACTAAAAGTTCAATATTTTTGTATTGATCAATAAAATGGGTCGGCACCTTGTAACTCTCAAGATATCGGTACAGTGATACTGTGAAAGTGGAATTCTGTTTCCCTTTCCCTTTTATCTCTACTGGTGTTTTTCTTTTTTTTGACAAGAACGAGTCAGTGAAACATAACAGTTCCCGGTCCTGTTCATTTGTGCTGTACAATTTTTTATAGGGGTTTTCCTGTACAATTTTTCCTTTTCTTAAAGTCAATTTCAACCTCCCTTTTTGTGTTCGGTGAAATAACCTTTTTATTGAAAATGTTACCGGGATTTCGCTCCTGGAAATATTTTCTCATCGTGACTCATACAATCCCATTTAAAGCAATCCCACTCTTTTATATATCTTTTTAACGTTGCGCAGTTGCACATCAAGGTTAAAACAGTTCTCTATCTCCTTATCATCAAGTATTTTTGTTATTGCTGAATCTTTTAGAACCAAGTTCTTGTAGCTTTCTCCAGTTTTCCACCCCTCCATGGCCGGTTTCTGAACCATGGAATAGGCTTCCTCTCTGGTTATTCCTTTCCGAACCAGTGCCAATAACAGCGCCTGGGAAAAAATAAGCCCCCTGGTCTTCTCTAGATTGAGGAGCATATTTTCCGGATAGACGAGTAGCTTATCAATCAGATTTATCGTCTTTTCCAGTAGATAATCTGTCAGAATAGTGCTGTCCGGTAAAATTACCCGTTCAACCGATGAGTGTGAAATATCTCTTTCATGCCAGAGAGCGACATTCTCTACGGCCGCCAGAGCGTTGGACCGCAGTAACCGGGCCAGCCCACAAATGCGTTCGCAGGTAATGGGATTTCTTTTATGGGGCATGGACGATGATCCCTTTTGTCCCTTGGCGAAATACTCCTCGGCTTCGAGAACTTCGGTACGCTGAAGATGTCTAATTTCGAGAGCAATTTTCTCCAGGCTCGCACCTAATATCCCTAAGGTTGAAAGAAAATGGGCGTGCCGATCCCGTTGTACAATTTGGGTCGAAACCGGAGCGAATCCCAAACCCAGTTTTCGACAGACGGCTTCTTCGATTTCTGGATCGAGATGGGCGAATGTTCCCACAGCGCCCGATATTTTCCCAACACATACTGAGGTGAGTGCTTCATCAAACCGGTTCAGATTTCTGCCGGTCTCGTCGTACCAGAGAGCAAGTTTGAGGCCGAAAACAGTGGGTTCGGCGTGTATGCCATGAGAACGACCAATGCACACGGTATCAGAGAATTCCAGGGCCCGTTTCGCCAATACCTGTCGCAATCTTACAAGTTTTTTCCGTATGATGGTCCCGGCCTGTTTGATCTGCAGGGATGTCGCGGTATCGAGGACATCTGAAGATGTCATTCCCAAATGTACAAAGCGTGATTCAGGTCCAATATATTCAGCCACACTGGTGAGGAATGCGATAACATCGTGGTGAACTTCGGCTTCGATTTCCTCAATGCGGTCGACATCAAAGCCCGCTTTCTCCTTGATGACCGTCCAGGCTTCTATCGGTATCTCACCTCGTTCAGCCTGAATCTCGCAGACAGCAAGTTCTACTTCCAGCCAGGTATGATACTTGTTTTTTAGGGTCCAAATTGAACCCATTTCCGGCAATGTATATCGTTTTATCACGATGGTGTATCCTTATCTTCCGGCTTTAGTTCAAGAGATTTTTCCAATAATTTGCCTTTTCGATAAATTTTTACGTCCATGATCCGTTTCGCTTTTATATCGAATTGATCAATGACCGTTCTCACTTCCGCTGTGGAATGTATTCTAATCCCTTCTATTTGAATGATGACATCACCCTCTTCAATTCCGGCTTTTTCAGCCGGACTGTTTTTTTCAACTTTGCTGACTAGAACACCGTCATTAGTTGATATCCCGAGCATCAACGCGTTCATTCTGCTGATATTCTCTACCCGTAATCCGGTACTGAATGATCTGTCAATATACCCCACTTTCTTCAAATCGGGAAGGATTTCTTTTACCCGATTTATAGGAATTGCGAAGCCGAGACCGATGGAACCACGGGCGTAACTATCACCGGTAAAAATAAAGGCATTGATCCCTATGCACTGCCCCATACTATTGACCAAAGGCCCGCCGCTGTTACCGCTGTTTATCGAGGCATCAGTCTGAATCATGTTGTCGTAGGATTTCCCCTGAAATGCATTGCGGAAGTCCATTCCAGTGGCGCTGATAACTCCCACCGTGACGGTTGGTTTCGCGCTAATATCAAAAAGACCGAAGGGATTTCCCAACGCAATCACCCACTCACCCGTAATCGTGTCATTCGAGTCCCCTAAAAGGATATACGGGAATTTTTCACCCTTGATCTTAAGAAGTGCCACATCATACCGGGAATCCTGCCCCACGATTTTCGCCTGATAATGTTCTCCTCCCGTGGTTGTTACCACTATTTCCGTGGCTCCATCCACTACATGCTGATTGGTCAATATGTACCCTTCCGGAGAAATGAGAAATCCCGATCCCAGACTTTTCACCTCCCGCTCGTATTCCCTGGGGAAGAAATAATCCCAGAGGGGGTCATCAAAAAAAGAACCTGATCGAACCCTTTGCAGCTGTTTCACGGTGATACCAACCACCGCAGGGCTGACTTCACTGACTGCCTGCGTGATAGCGTTCCTGCGTGACTGGGTGATATCCTCTTGGAGCATGTTTCGGTTTTGCTGGCCTTCCTGCTGTGTCAATGTGTTCTTTGGTGCGGGCTGAGCGACAGGATCCGCCTGGCCCCGGCATTTCGCCAAAGTAAGAACAGCCAATAAAATAAAACCGATCACGCGCATTGCTGCAACCATATTCGTTTTTGATTGTTTCATTGCATTAACTCCCGCCTGCTTTCCTGCTGTCTATTTGTTAACTTTTTCCCAATCTGCCAAAAATCGTGTAATTCCGATATCAGTCAGGGGATGCTTTACCAGCTGATCGATAACCGTAAAGGGAATCGTCGCAATATCAGCTCCTATCAACGCAGCATCTTTAACATGGAGAGGATTCCTGATACTGGCGACAATAACCTCCGTGCCAATGCTGAAATTGCGATAAATTTGCACAATTTCTTCCACGAGGTCAAGTCCTACATGGCTTATATCATCCAACCTTCCGACGAAAGGACTGACGTACGTCGCTCCGGCCTTCGCAGCCAGCAGAGCCTGGTTGGCTGAGAAAACGAGTGTTACGTTGGTCTTTATTCCCTCCGTGTTAAGTGTCTTTACCGCTTTAAGGCCTTCCTTCACGATAGGGACCTTGATCACGATATGCTGATCAATTTTTGCCAGTTTTCTTGCTTCCTGCACCATGATATCGGCTTCAAGAGACAGTACCTCGGCACTTACCGGACCCTTGACGATATCACAAATATCCTTATATATTTCATTAGTTTTACGGCCGGTCCGCTTTACTTCCTTGGCCATGAGACTGGGATTGGTGGTCACCCCGTCAAGAACCCCCAGCTCTGCAGCCTGACGAATCTCATCCACATTTGCAGTGTCAATGAAAAATTTCATGAATCCTCCCTAATAGGTAACTGAAACAAGAATGAGGCCTTGGGCTGGGGCGGTCATGCCTGCCTTTCTTCTGTCTCCGGAATTAAAAATACTGTTAAACTGGAGCGGGCTCATCTTACCCCGACCTACTTCTACCATGGTGCCAACTATTATTCTGATCATGTTATGAAAATATCTTATGGCCTCTATCTCAAAGATAAAATTATTGTCTTTCTGCTTCCATTCCGCCGAGAAAACAATGGAACGGTATGAACCGTTCTCATCGGGTGCCTTTGCAAATGCCGCGAAATCATGTTCGCCTGTAAGACATTCCGCTGCTTTCCGCATCATATCAATATCAAGAATATACGGTACATACCAGCAATATTGCCTCCCCAAAGCACGATGGTGACATGTTATATAATACCGGTAGGTCCGGCGCTTGGCGCTGTAACGAGAATGAAAACTATCATCGGTTTCCCGGGATTTAATTATCCTTATATCCTTGGGAAGATGAGTATTGAGTGCCTTCTGGAAAATATCAGGCGAATAAGTCTTAGTCGTTTTGAAATGACAAACCTGCCCCAGAGCGTGTACCCCTGCGTCAGTTCGACCGGAAGCAATGATTCCTGTGCTGCTCCCATCAAGTTCTTTTAACGCTCTTTCCAATTCTCCCTGTATAGTTCGTTCTTCTGGTTGTATTTGCCATCCGGCAAACTCGCTCCCATCGTATTCCACAGTTAACATTATTGTTCGCATGATTCTGCAGTCTACCAAGCAAGAATGAGCGGTAGTGCTAAAATGCCAGCACCTGCCAATGCCAGTCCGTCTTTGGTGGAGAATGAGAGTTTGATATAGCTAGAACGCCCCTCGCCTCCCCTGTAACAGCGAGAATCCATTGCCAAGGCAAGGTCATTGGCACGTCGAAAAGTGGATATAAAAAGCGGTATGAGGAGAGGCAGTATATTCCTTATCCGTGACTTGATGCTGCCGCTCCAGTCAGCCCCTCGGGACATTTGAGCGCGTCTGATCCTCTCGCTCTCTTCTAAAAGAATCGGTATGAAGCGTAAAGAAATTGATATCATCATACCGACCTCGTGAGCTGGGACTCCGACGCGTTTAAAAGGGCGTAACATTCGTTCTATTGCATCACTCAATGACATTGGCTGAGTAGTGTATGTAAGCAGACTGGCCAGGAGTATCATGTTCAATAGCCGAACTGCATAACTAAATCCGCGGATTAATCCTTCATATGTCAGTGCCAATCCTATGACCGGAAGCTTGATCAGCTCTTTCCCGCTTCCTGAAAATGCATTCAACATAACAGTCAATATTAAAAGAAAGATAAACGGCTTTATTCCTCGTAACGCCAGTAAAGGATTTAACTTTGCACACCAGAATAAAGAGCAGACGAGAAAAAAAAATATCAGGATCACCACCGTACTTTTGGCCAGCAGCAGAGCCAAGAGGAGTATTATTGACGCTGAAATCTTGGTTCTGGGATCAAGCGAATGAAGAAAGGACTGACGCGGGATGTACTGTCCTATGGTAATATTTGTACGATTCATGCCTAATCGAGGCTCGGATATGTATCAATAGTAATTACAGAAAAATGTACGCAATTTGCCAGGTAAAAGTCAACCGGTAATTGGGCCTGATGTTCTCGTAAATACAGCTTGACATTAAAGGTAAATTGATTTACGTTACATTCAATTATCCCATTACATTATTGTGCAAGGCTAACGAGGGCGACCGAGTAATATACGCCCATTAGATAAAAATCACCTAATAATAAGTTTTCAAATGCTTCCTATCAAGAGTGCGGCTCTAACCCTTTTTCACGATTACCTTAACCTTAAGAGCAGCGAAGTCATTAGCTTCATTGCCGATGATAAACACAAATCGTTGGCATCGGCACTATACGAGTACGCGAGAGATACATCAGCTGCTACCGGTCTGGTTATTGTATCAAAAATTCCCCGACGTAAAGATGATTTACTCAAGTTTTTAAATCCATTTCTCAGCCGCTGTCACGTCATCCTGCTGCTTACCGAAGACTCTCTTTCGCACACGCCATCCCGCCGTCGTCTCTGTCGAAGCGGCGCACGTATAGCCAGCATGCCAAATATAACTGAAGAGTGCTTCATCAGGGCTATGAAAACTGATTTATCCAAACAAGTCGCTCTGAGCAATAAACTCGCAGATATTCTTACAATAGCACATAATGTCTCTATTGAATCTTCCTCAGGGACCAACCTCACGCTTTCATTAAAGGGCAGGCGAGGATACAAAGATACCGGCCTGATTCACGAGGCTGGAAATTTTGCCAATATCCCTGCGGGAGAAGCGTCAGCTGCTCCCCTTCCTAGGTCGGCAAACGGAGTCCTGGTAGTGGATGGCTCTTTTGCCAGGATAGGCATTTTAAAGAAACCTGTAAAAATGTTTGTTAGGGACGGCCGGGTAATTCGTATTACCGGTTGTGAAGAAGCCCGTCAGATCAGCCGTCTGCTTTCCCGTAACGGTAAAGAATCACGAGTAATCGGTGAGGTTAGTATCGGAACAAATCCAGGCGCTAAATTCACTGGAATCACTCTCGAAGACGAGAAGGTAATGGGGACGATGCATATAGGCCTGGGGAATAACATCTCATTTGGAGGCAACAATTCAGTGGAGTGTCATTTCGATGGCATACTGCTCGATCCCAGCCTCAAAATTGATGGAAAAGATATCTTAAAGCACGGAATCTTCTATGTTTAGAGAATGGATTACATTGGTGTGACGCTTTTTATATTGTAACATCTCGCGACAGTTTACTGTAAGCTTTTCAACCATTTTTTTATTTTGCCTGCCGCTGACTCTGCGGTGAAACCAAATTTCTCGGCCAGTACAGCAGCAGGTGCCGAGGCTCCGAATCGGTCCATGCCGATAAACAGGAGAGGTGATCTGCTTAATCTATGCCATCCCTGTTCGACACCAGTTTCCAGCACTATTAACGGAATAGTATTTTCAGGAACAATTTTCTTCCGATAACTCTCGCTTTGACGTAAGAAAAGTTCAAACGCCGGCATTGAAACTACTCGGAGATCGAGACCCGTTTCCTGTAATAATTTTAACACGTCTACTGCAAGTGAGACTTCTGATCCTGTCGCAACAAGCACCGCATCAGGCGGTGATTTTGTTTCCTTCTGCAGTATATACCCTCCTTTTCCCACTTGATCAATTTGAAATGATCTCTTTCGAGTGAGGGGTGGTACTTTTTGTCTGGTCAGGCAAATAACCGTAGGCCCTTCCCGTCGTTTCAGGGCGTAGGCCCAGGCACAAGCGGTCTCAACTCCATCAGCTGGACGGAAAAGAACCAACCCCGGTATGGCTCTAATTGCGGCCAGATGCTCTATGGGCTGATGAGTAGGGCCATCTTCACCAACAAATATGCTATCATGCGTGAATACGTAAATTACTTGTACTTTCATAATTGCGCTAAGCCGCAATGCTGGCCGCATATAATCGGAGAAAACAAAGAATGTGGAGCAAAATGGAATGAATCCGCCATATAACGCAATTCCATTACAGATGGAAGCCATGGCATGTTCCCTGATGCCAAAATGGATATTCCGGCCGCTATACTGTCCGGGCTTGATCGATTTAGACTCGACGATCTTCGTCTTATTGGAAGGCATCAGGTCCGCTGATCCGCCTATAAGATGAGGAAACAATTCGGCAGCTTTCTGAAGAACCTGTCCTCCGATTGAGCGAGTAGCAGCCGCCTTTCCGGTCTCTGCAACGGCTATCAGTGCATCTTCCAGATTGAGATAATCATTATCGCTGAGGCTTTTTTCCAATGCGTTGGCCAGAGGCGGATTTTTTCTCTTCCAATCAGTAAAATTCTGCTGCCATTTATCATAAGTAATCCTGCATTCTTCTGTATGTTTTTGAAAAACTTGTTTCACTTCCGGAGGAACCGTAAAAGTGCTATACCTCCATCCAAGTTTTTCTTTTGTCAAGGCTGTTTCCTCTTCTCCGAGTGGGGCTCCATGTACATCAGCAGTGTCCTGTTTATTGGGACTGCCGTATCCTATGTGGGTTCTGGCGATGATCAGGGATGGCTTTTCTTTCTCCTGCTGTGCATGTTTAATTGCATTCCGGATCGCGTTATGGTCGTAGCCGTCTATTTTCTCGACCTGCCAGCCGTATGCGGTGAAACGGGTAGCGGTATCATCCGAAAAGGTGAGAGATGTACTGCCCTCAATGGTGATACGGTTATCATCATAGATATAGATGATATTACCTAACTTGTAATGACCTGCAAATGAGGCCGCTTCTGAGGTGACTCCTTCCATTAAATCACCATCACTCACCAATCCGTACAGGTAATGATTGAAAACTGTATGATCTTTTGTATTGTAACGGGCCTCTCTCATCCGGGCCGCCAGTGCCATTCCTATACCATTTGCAAATCCCTGTCCCAAAGGACCGGTGGTTGTTTCGACCCCGACGGTGAGCTCGTGTTCCGGATGGCCTGGTGTCTTGCTCCCCCATTGCCGAAAATGTTTTAAATCGTCCACTGAAATATCGAATCCTGCTAAATGAAGCAGGCCGTAGAGAAGCATCGAGCCGTGACCCGCGGACAGAATGAAACGGTCCCTGTTCAGCCAATGGGGATCGTGAGGATTATAATTGAGAAATTCGGTCCAAAGCACCCAGGCCAGATCTGCCGCACCCATAGGCAAACCGGGATGGCCTGATTTTGCTTTTTCTATCGCATCCACGGCCAACATGCGGATTGTATTCGGACCTAATTTTTGAATATCATCAGCAGGAATACGTATCATATAATCTCCTCCTCTCATTGATTTTTGGAGTTATATGGATAAAAATAGAGGTGTACTGGTAATGATCTTAATTTTTCGCTCAGAGTATAATATCCATTTCCGCTAACTGACCAGGCAAGCGCTTCCCCTTGAGGCTCCGGCAGGTATGGCAGCGTTACGGGCTTGGCGTGAAGAGCTTCTGCCAATCCCTGTCCTGGCCGCCGTTTCCAGCAATATATCTGGAAATAATTCTTCAGCAGGATTATTTTCCCGGAAGACGAAATATCTCCAGCAGTGACGGATGGGATCCGCAAAGAGCCGATTTTTTTCAGCATGAGGGTATCACCCCCTTCAGCTGGAAGTTTTATTTGATAAATTAAAGCTTCATCCGCCTCTTTGGTGACTATAAAAATATCTCCAGTCCTTTGATCAACCAGGATAGTCTCAGCGTCATGTCTGCCGTCAGGATAACAGAGAGGGAATACATCCGCAGTTCGCAGGGAAATATCAAATCCCAAAGAATCTGGTTCAAGAAGGCGGATTATGTATATCTTTTCTCTGTTTCTATGGTTATCACCGATATCCGCAATATACAAGTATGATTTTCCCGTCAAAGGGCCCGGTCCCGCGGCGATATCCTCCCAGTCATGGTTTCGTACGCCTCTGAGCCGATAGGTGCCCTGACAGGCTCCATTTTGCGTATTCAGGGCATACAGGATCGGTAATGCCCCTGAATCATTGTGTACCCACAGAATACAAGGATTAATCCTTCCGGCCACGGCTCCTGAAATCTCAGTCAATTCGTCAACCGTGATGATGCCCCTATCCTCCCTCTCATGCTGATCATTTATTTGAGCGGACAGAGCAATAAGGGGTAACAGGATACAAATCAGGAGATTATATTTAATTATTTCTTTCATAACAGCGACCAGTCGGTACTCAACCGCAGGGACCTCCCCGGTTGAACCACCCCCTGAATTTCTTGGTATCGAGAATCAAGCAGATTATTGAGATCGACAGTAAGTGCAACGTTTCCAATCTTATGAATGCATCGCAGATTGATTAGGGTATAAGGATTCTCGCCTTCTCTATCCATATAATAGGCTGACAGACCGATGTTTACGTTATAAGGAAGCTTTGCCGTTGTTGTAACCGCGGCTTTGTGACGCAGAATCCGTAAAGCATACTTTGAAATTCCTGGCGGAAGATCGGGGATTTGACAGTCAATATACTGGTATTGCACCCTCATCCCAAATATTTTATATCCTGTTTGGACCTGAGTCGAGAATCCGGTAAAGTCGAGTGAGCCGATATTCATCACTCGCCAGGGATCTTCCGCGGTTTCGGCGATCCAGTCGATCCGGTTTATCTCAGAACGCCTGAATATGGTCCATTCCGCATTTATATTCCCTTTACGAAAGTGTAATCCACCTTCACTGCTCCAGGCTTTTTCCGGTTCAAGATTGACATCCCCGATATTTGCCGGTGATTGGTAATAAAGTTCTGTGAATGTCGGTGCACGAAAAGCGCTGCCGCTGGAAAACCGCAGCACCAGAGAAGGGCTGATGGTCAACCGCAGGCCCAGAGTCGGATTGATAACGGTTCCCCATGAATATTGGTTGTCGGCGCGTACACCCCCATGAAGTATCAACCAGTCAGAGAGCGGCTGAATCGTCTCGATAAAGAAAGCATATCTCCCTCTGTCATGATTACCGAGCCCCGGGCTTTCCAGACTCTCGGTAACCATATCGCTTCCCAGAACCAATTCTCTGGAAGATGAAAACCGTATAGTGAGGTTTGTTTCCATACCTGATACATCGGTTTGCTGCGCATTGCTGTACCAGGATGGATTGTCCCTGTCCAGAATGAAATGATCATCATGTCTGCGGGAGTAAAGAGTAGCGCTCAATGTTGCTCTGCTGCTCGGGTTCCAGATGTATTTCAGGGTGCCGAGATAAGCAGCTGTCTTTTCTCTGGAGGGATACGGAGCATAGAATCCGTTGGCTCCAAATTCTTTCCGTACAAAGCCGGCCCGCAGATTTACATATGACGATCCCTTTTCATACTCGGTTTCCATAGTGCCTGAAGCTAAAATATAGTCGGAGTCTTCCCTATATCCTTTCGAGGAACGGTATTCAGCACTAAGGCGGGTACCGATTCCTCCTGTATGGAAAGAATGTGACAGACGCGCCCCCAGGCTTTTGAAACTGCCCGCCTGAATGCCTAACCTGGTTTTTTTTTGTAAAGGGGCACGGGTAATAATATTGATTACTCCTCCCCAGGCATCGGGACCATAGAGTGAGGATGCGTGGCCCGGCATGATCTCAATTCTTTCAATATCATCAAGAGTGACAGGGATATCTGAGTTGTGATGGCCTGTCTGTGGATCATTCAGCCTCACTCCGTTTACCATAATGACAACCTGTTCTCCGGAACTTCCTCGAATACTCAAATCGGACTGAATGCCGTCGGGACCCCGGGTTCTGGCATCCTGTCCGGCAACGCAATCTAAAAGATCAGAAACTGATACGATTGAAAGCATTTGCAGGTCTTTACGATTGAGTACCTGGACCTCCCGTATATCGGAAGCCAGCGGATTGGAGAGCCGGGAGGCGGTCACTATAACCGTATCTTCTAATAATATTTGCCCTCTGCCGCCGCTGCCTACCAAAAGAAGATACAGAAATACCCTTCCGGAAAGGGGCAAAATTCCATTTTTGACCGAAATAAATGATTGCAAAATTTTAAACAATAATCTTGGAAAAATAAGGGAAGTGGTTGAAATATCTTTCATCAGCCTGGGAGTATTCCCACAAAAGAGCGCAGCTTCTGGGGAATTTCCTGAGCCGGCAGCACAAAATCTACTTTTCCTGTTTCTATCGCCATACGTGGCATACCGAATATTATGGAGGTGCTTTCGTCTTGGGCTATGGTTTTGCCACCTATATCCTTAATGTGCTGTATTCCCTCCATGCCATCTGAACCCATACCGGTTAAGATGACGCCATAATAATCAATATCGGTCTGTTTTTGCAGAGACAGCATGGTAACATCCACTGAAGGGCAGACATAATTCACCTTTTCACCTTCACTGAGAACAATTCTCCTGTTATCTTTTAAAACCAGGTGCTTCCCGCTGGGAGCCACATAGACATTGCCCGCTTGTATTTTTTCCCCTGATTCTGCAAGTGATACACGCATATCTGTGAGCATATCGAGATTACGGCAAAAAGAATTGTTTATGAATTCGGGCATATGCTGGACAAGTATTATTGATGCGTTTAAACGGGGTAATTCCTTAAAAATGTCTCTTAATATGCGGGGTCCTCCCGCTGAAGAACCGATTATCACCAGATGTTCAGGCTGCATAGATGCTCCTGATCGAGTAAATTCTTAGAGGAAAGATAATTGGGTTTTCACAATATGAACCAGCTGATCACGATCAAAAGGTTTTGTAATGTAGTCAAAAACTAGTTCTTTATATTTGTTCATCTCTTCGTCAGGTATTTCCTTGCCGGTCAACATACTGATAAGAATGCCTTCCGTCAACTTTTCCTTTTTTAATTTCTTGATAGTCTGCCAGCCGTCCATATCAGGCATCTGCACGTCCATCAGAATCAGTCCCCTAAAGCCGGCCCTGACGGCTTCGATGCACTCAACACCACTGCCGACGGAAGTGACATCAAGACCACCAGACTCAAGAATCTTCTCCACAGTTTTTTGAACAGTGGGCTCGTCGTCCACCACAAGAACACGCTTATTCATGTTCTCCCCTATTTTTTGATTCTATCGCATCAAACGGCGTTTCGTAACTTTCCTCGGTTTTCTCCCAAAACGAGGGACGATTACAACACGTCGATTTTGACCAGATATTCCAACGCTATGCGTCGTTATTTCTTCTCGATCTTTTAGATGCTCATGAATGATAAATCGTTCGTAAGAACCCATAGGCGGCAGTTCCGTCTGATATCCTTTTGCTGCCACCTCACTCGCTTTCTCATCCGCAAGTCTGCGTAGTCTTCCCACCGGATATATGCGAACAACAAAGTTATCGTCCTCTTCATATATCTTGATACTGCACTCGGGATTTTCCGCAAAATAGTGTACTATTTTATCTTTTTGGGTCGGGGAAATATGTTCTATTTTTATTGATTTGAGCGTATGTCCTATCTTCTTCTCTATCTGAAGGATCTGAGCGTCAGCTTCCGGAGGTTCAGGCGGTGATTCGACTGGTTCAGACTTGCGGGAAAATTTCGAAAATAGCACTACTACACTCCCAGATATAAGATCATTGATACCCGTTTTCTCAAGCAGCTGGACTAGATCCGATGATGTATAAAATACATAAATATTAAACTATTTGCAAGAATTTTTCCGCAGGCTGACATATGCGAAGAGGGGAATTTAAAGGCTGATTATAAATCTGTGGCAGTGATCACGACCTGATTTTGATATTCACTGGTTCTACGCTTATCAGTACCTTCTGAATATGAATGTCCAGTTAGAATTCGTTTGCCGGAATCGCCATGAAACAGATATGATCCGATTTCCATAGACCCTGTGGCTGGGAGGTCAAATTCACACTGTTTTCTTAAAGCAGTGTTGAGGATTGTCAATTTTTTAAACGAAGCTGAAAAATTCCAGCTCAGATAATCATTCACCCGATTAAAATTTCTGTTATGAACCCTGATTCTGTTGTGCCCGACTATTTTGATCGTAACCGTGTGAGAGGTATGATCCGAGGCTTTCACCGGATAATCGGCAAAGAAAATCATAGCCACAAGAAAAAGACCAACGATCCCTTTCATCTCTCTACCCCGCTTGTAGTGTTCAGAAAGGATACGATAAAAAGTTAACATTTATGACTTGAATGTCAAGAAGTTTAATTAAAAAGGCCGTTTACGACCAGAAGTCGGAAACGGCCCGTTTTTTCAGAAGGTATTGTTATTCTTTACTGGCAAATTCCTCCGGTTTGTGCCGAACGATCCTCCCTTCAGTCATGTAGATTACATCCTCAGAGATATTTGTTGTCAGATCGGCAATGCGTTCCAGATGTCGCGATATTGCCATCATATTTAGAAGATTATGAATCCTGCGCTGGTCTTTGCAATTGGAAAGTTCCGTCTCTGCGACCTGAAACATGGTTCTGTTCATTTCATCGACGGTATCATCCATGCTGCATACTTTCCGGGCCAAATTGGGATCAAGTTTCACCAGTGAATCCAGACTCATTTTCATCATCTTCTTCACCTGCAGTGACATTACAGACAAGTTGAAAGGAACATTGGTGTTAGGGAAAGAATTTATCTCCGCACCCCTCTCGCAAATATTGACTACGAGATCACCGATCCTTTCAAGATCATTATTAATTTTCATGGTTGCGACTAAAAATCGTAAATCGATAGCAACAGGCTGATGCAATGCGAGGAGCTTTAGACACTCCTCCTCTAGATCGACTTCCATATCATCTATTTCATAATCACTTTCAATGATTTGCTTCGAGAGCGTGCTGTTTTTTTCAGTCACTGCACTGACGGCGTTATTGAGCCGTTCCTCAACTAATGCTCCCAGTGTCAATATGTTTTTCTTTAATTTATCAATTTCCTTTTGCAGTCTGTATCTCATGACAGCTCCCGTATTTTTAAAAATATACGACATATTTCGATTAAAAAATACCATTTTTATATTAGGATTCGATTAGCAGTCCATTAAATAATGATTTGTAGCCGACAAATGCTTGATTAAAAGGAACTGTATGTCTATATTTAAAAAACCGCATATGGGGATCACTCATGGCAAAAGCACATATTCTCGTCGTTGAGGACGAACCGGATATTGTGGATGTGATTCGCTATAATCTTGAACAGGAAGGATTCACGGTCACTGCGGCAGCCACCGGTGAAGAAGCTATTGAAAAAGCCGTGGATCTGCATCCGAACCTGATTTTACTGGATCTTATGCTGCCCGGCATGGATGGTTTTGATGTTTGCCGTACATTAAAAACCGAACATGAGACTTCTTCCCTTCCGGTGATCATGATAACTGCAAAAAGTGAAGAAAGTGATATTATCACCGGACTGGAACTCGGAGCCGATGATTATGTTACCAAACCATTCAGACCGAAAGTGCTCGTTGCCAGAGTGCGGAACGTTCTTCGGCGGTATTCTCTTCCGCCTCATAAAGAATCCGATTCTAAGAGATTTGCAAATCTTTTTATCGATCCGGTCCGGTTTGTCGTAAAGGTAGATGATGCCTCCCTACCGCTTACTGCTACTGAATTTCATATCCTGAATTTTCTTGCTAATCGTCCCGGATGGGTATTTACACGATCCCAGATTATCGATGCCATAAAAGGAAGTGATTATCCGGTTACCGACCGTTCCGTTGACGTACAAATTGTCGGACTCAGGAAAAAACTCAGTTCCGCAGGCAGGATGATTGAGACAGTACGGGGCATCGGGTATCGTTTCAAGGATGAATAAATGAAAAAATCCATATCTTTTTTGTGGCGTTACCTCCCCTGGCATGTACTGCTGCTTTTAGTATCGCTGACAACACTGGGTATCTATGCCTCCTTGACTCTCCGAAGCATATACCTGGATGGCATTACTGATAATCTTACCGCCCGTTCAAGACTGGTGGGCAGCATCATTTATACTGATCTCATACGGCGTGATTTTGACAGGATTGAATCAGTGTGCGATTCTCTTGGATCGATCCTGCCTGGCAGGTTCACCATTATTTTGCCTGATGGACTCGTTGTGGGAGATTCTGATGAATCCCCCTCAAATATGGAGAACCATGCAAACAGACCTGAAATCATCGATGCCATTGAAAAGGGCAGCGGGATGTCCATTCGTTTCAGCCACACCCTGAAACTTTCTATGGTTTATGTGGCCGTACCACAAATGGCGAATGGAGATATCATTGCGATAATCCGCAGTTCCTTACCGTTGACAAAACTCACCGCTACCCTCAACGCTCTTTATCTACAATTGACGCTGGTGCTGATCTGTGTTATTCTTGGTGCGGGGCTGATATCATATTTCATATCGAATCTGATAAGCCGACCTATCAGCGCACTTATCGAAGGCTCCCGTCATTTCAGCAAGGGAGCGCTTGACTATCGTATACATATCTCTGATCCCAAAGAGCTTATGGTGCTGGGAAGAGCGATGAACACTATGGCCTCAGAACTGGAAAAGAAGATAACATCAATAGACGAACAACAGCGGGAAATGAAAAGCGTTCTCACGGGCATGTCTGAAGCATTGATCGCCATAGAACCGGAAGGGCAAATCATCAGGTTTAATAAAGCTGCAGCGATACTGTTCGAAACATCTGAAGAAGCGGCAGTCGGGAAGAATCTGGAAGAGATAGTCAGAAACATGGATTTATTGCGATTTATCTCTGCAATACGGAGAAACCCTTATGACGACCACCATGAAGCAGTTATCAGCTTTTCCGGAGACCGCTTTCTTCAGGCCAGGGGAAGCATTCTCACCGGAGGAAAACATCATGACTCACAGATTCTTCTGGTGCTCAGTGACATAACCAGACTGAAACGGCTTGAAAATGTCAGGAAAGAATTTGTCGCAAATGTTTCCCATGAACTGAAAACACCGATCACCGCTATATCGGCAGCAGTCGACACGCTTATCGGCGGTGCCGTCAATGACAAAAAAAATAGTGCCCGGTTTTTATCGATAATTTCACAACAGACAGCCAGACTATACGACATTGTCAAAGATCTGCTTCAGGTGTCCCGTCTGGAAAATTTTTCCAACGATGTTGAACAAGAGTTGGAAACAAAGCCGCTGCTCCCGTTTATCAATGAAGCGATCGCAATCAGCAGTCCCAAGGCGGAGAAAAAAGGAATTTCACTTAAAATACACTGTGATGCGGAAATAACGGCGATGCTTCATCCGCCTTCTCTGGAAAAAGCGTTAATCAACCTGTTGGACAATGCGATTAAATACAGCCACCAGGACGGCAAAGTGATCATCTCCTGTCGTAGTGAAAGCGATTATACTACTATTACCGTCACTGATTTCGGAGAAGGAATTCCCTCCGAACATCAGGAGCGCATATTTGAACGGTTTTACCGGGTGGATAAATCACGAAGCAGAAAAAAGGGTGGTACCGGTTTAGGGCTGGCGATTGTCAAGCATGCTGTGTTGGCGCAGGGAGGCAGTGTCAGCGTGGATAGCAGTCCTTCCAAAGGGAGCAGTTTTACCATATCGCTTCGCCAAAAAGGAAAATGAAAAGCGGCGGTGTTCCTCAACCAAACCGACCAGTGACATAATCTTCCGTTTTTTTCAGCTTAGGGTTGGTAAAAAGTCTTTCCGTATCATCAAATTCAATTAATTCACCCAGGTAAAAAAACGCTGTGTAATCGGAAACCCTGGCTGCCTGCTGCATATTATGGGTGACGATGATGATCGTATAATCTTTCTTCAGCTTAAAAATCAAATCTTCAACTTTCTGAGTGGCAATAGGATCAAGTGCTGAAGCTGGTTCATCCATCAAAATTATTTCCGGTCTTACTGCAAGGGCCCTGGCAATACAAAGCCGCTGCTGTTGTCCGCCAGAGAGTTCCAGGGCGGATTTATCGAGACGATCCTTCACTTCATCCCAGAGTGCCGCTCCAGTCAGGCTCTCTTCAACTCTATCCGCAATAATCGATTTATTTCTTTCGCCGTTAATGTATAATCCGTAGGCGACATTATCGAAGATGGATTTAGGGAACGGATTGGATTTCTGGAACACCATGCCGATTCTGCGTCGAAGATCGACAACATCAACATTCTTATCGTAGATGTCAAAGTCATCGAAGATTGCCTTCCCATCCACTCTGGTTCCGGGAATAATATCATTCATACGGTTTAACGATCGGAGGAATGTTGATTTACCACACCCGGAAGGACCAATAAGAGCGATTACTTTATTTTTTTCCACTGAGATAGTAATATTCTGCAAGGCGCGAAAATCTCCATAGTAAAAATTGAAATTTTCCGTATACATTTTAATCTTATTCATCGAATTCTCTTTTCATCAGATTCTTTTATACTTTTTTCTGAATCGGTATCTGATCCAAACCGCGACTGAATTCATCAGAATGATAAGCGTGATCAGAACAAGGGCGGTTCCATATGCCAACGGTCTCACTTTTACTATCTCATGATGCTGGGTTGACATGATAAACAGATGATAGGGAAGCGCCATGAACTGCTGACTCAGCATTGCCGGGAATTTTGGCATAATAGGCCAAAAAAAAGCCACTCCGGTAAACAAAATCGGCGCGGTCTCGCCTGCTGCTCTAGCCAATCCGAGAATGGTGCCAGTAAGCATTCCCGGAACTGCATAGGGCAGAACGTTGGTTCGTATTGTCTGCCACTTAGTGGCGCCAAGGGCCAGGGCTCCTTCCCTGTATGTCATAGGAACCGTCTTCAGCGCTTCTTCACTTGCGGTAATCGTCCAGGGCAGCGTTAATAATCCAAGGGTAAGACCTGATGAGATTACGGATAATCCAAGATTCAGCGTTAATGTAAAAAGCGCAAATCCGAAAAGACCATATACTATTGACGGTACTCCCGAGAGGTTTCTGATGGCGAGACGAATAATGCGGATAAGCCTCCCCTGTTTCGCATACTCATTCAAATAAATGGCGGTGAACATCCCGATAGGGACGGATATAATTACCGTCACCAGACTCACCCAGAAGGTTCCCACAATGGCGGGCCAGATTCCCCCTTCCGTCATACCTTTTCGAGGTTTATCAGTGATGAATTGCCAGTTGACTACTCCAATACCTTTGGAGAAAATGTCATAAAGTATAAAAAGAAGAACGGCAATAATGATAATCGCCGAAAACCGTAACATAAAAAATCCCAGATGTTGTTCAAAATCTCTCCATTTTTTTTTCATCTTTGCACCCGCTGATATTTCTCCAGCACAACATCTGCGACAAGGTTGACGATAAACGTCATCAAGAAGAGGACAAAACCGATAACAAAGAGTGATTTGTAATGTATATCTCCCTGTACGGTCTCTCCGAGTTCTATGGCAATTGTGGCCGTCATCGTTCGAACCGAATCAAAAAAACTTCCAGGCATAGCCGGCGCGTTGCCGCACGCCATCAAAACGGTCATGGTTTCACCGATAGCCCGTCCCATACCAAGCATCACCGAAGCGACAATTCCCGACATGGCTGCGGGGATAGTGACCCTGACAA
>CAZUMH010000030.1:0-33468 GCA_964621645.1 uncultured bacterium | reverse complement strand
CAGGACTGTGCAGAGAGGGCATCGATTTATCCCGGCTCGAAGCCTGTCAACAGGTGAACATGGAAGAGAAAAACAACGTTACCGGGCGCGGTTGGAACTCTCCCTGGTAATCTCGCTCGTCCTGGTTCTCTGCTTTTTTCTGATCTGGCGGCGTGCCATCCATATAAGGGAGTTTCCCGCTTACAGCAGCGGCGGCATCTTGCTGGATACAGATCTACCGCCGGCAACTAAAAAAGGCGGTTCGCCTTTACCCCCCTCAATGCCACAGATTCCCATCCCTTCAGAAGACGAATTTATCAGCAATGAAGTCACGATTGATTTTACCGATTTGGATATGATCAATGATCTCTCTGCTATAAAAGGAGAGGGCGGCGATGACGATGCCTACGGTTCTCGCAGGGGCGGACCCCGTCCTTTATATGAAGTCATCCCCGAATATCCCGACGACCTTCGGGATAAAGGCATTTCCGGGGTAGTGGTTCTATCGATTCGGGTAACTTCATCCGGGAAGGTTGACAGTGTGATTGTTCTCGAGAACACCAGCGGCAGTGCCAGACTGGGAAAAGCGGCGGTCAGGGCTGCCTATCTCTGCAGGTATGCACCTTATACTGAAAATCTGCATGAATCCGGTTTATGGATTAGAAGGCCCTATCGGTTCGAAGGGAATTAACATGACGGCCGGAATCAAAGTAATCCTTGGATTGTTGACGGGAACCTTGTTTTTGGTTGGCTGTTTAAATCCTTTCGCACCCCGTATTTCGGATGATCTGGGAGCGGGAGATCTTATTATTACCGATCAGCGATCTCCGGAGGAAGTGCTTATCAATTTTCAGGCCGCTTATGTTTTTCGTGATTCTCTCCTTTACAGTGACCTTTTGGATACGGCATTTATTTTCGTATATTATGATCCGGACGAAACCTCTTCGGGCAGATTTGTCTCCTGGGGAAGGGATGATGATTTGAAAACGAGTGGTCGTCTGTTTCGGCATTTCAACGTAATCGATCTTGTCTGGAATGCCACTATCTATGGCTGGCAAGATGATTCCACCGGAACAATCTGTAAGGGATTCCAGTTGAATCTGACAGGTGCAGATAGTGATTACAGTCTCACTGGGAGGGCCGTCTTCAGCTTCAGACATTGTCGTGATGGGCGTTGGCGTATCACTCGCTGGAAAGACGAATCCGATATCTAATCTGTATATGGGTGGTTCGCAAGGATCCATCACAAAAAAGAAACCGGATGTGACCGGTTCATTACGATTGATAACTCCGTAATTCCAGGTTTTTCCGAGACCGGATTTACAGCAAATAAGGCATCACCTGGAGTATTAAACAAATCGGTGGGCAGCTAATCCTGCTGTGTTGAGGTGAAGTGTAAGAGCGGAGGAACATCCATGAAATCACCATCTTCTCGTATTATTTTAACTGTCATTTTGGCTTTTGCGTTCAGGCCCGCGTTCCTATCTGCTCAGTACTTCGGGAAGAACAAGGTTCAATACCGGGACTTTGAATGGGAGTTCATTCAGTCTCCCCATTTTGATGTTTATTATTATCAAGGCGGCAAGCGGCTTGCTGCGTTCACCGCGGATGTGGCCGAATCCAGTTATGTCGCTATTCAACATGACTTGAAATTTAAAATAATCAAACGAATCCCCATCTTAGTCTATAACAGCCATAACGACTTTGGACAGACTAACGTTACCAATTCGCTCATTGAAGAATCGGTAGGCGGATTTACGGAAATTTTTAAAGACCGGGTGGTCTTGCCCTTTCAGGGGAATTATGAAGAATTCCGCCATGTTATCGCCCATGAGCTCACCCACGCCGTCATGTTCCAGATGCTTTATGGCCGGGCCATGGGATCGATGGTTTCAGGGTTGGCCAGATTTCAGGTGCCTCTCTGGGTGGCTGAAGGGTTGGCTGAGTTTGAAAGTCTGGGGTGGGACACTGAGAGCGATCTCTATATGCGTGATGCTGCCATCAATGGCTATATTCCGCCGGTTGATATGCTCAGCGGTTTTCTCATATACAAAGGCGGTCAGTCGGTGCTGAACTTTATCACCGAGACCTATGGTCGGCAAAAACTGGGGGAACTGCTCAACAAGATCCGCATTATGAGAAACATGGAAGAGGCTCTCAAGGCCTCCATAGGTCTGGATACCAAGGAGCTTTCCGACAGATGGCAGAAATATCTGCGAAGAATATATTGGCCTGACATCAGCAGTCGGCAGGAACCTAAAGACATCGCCAAGCAGCTCACTGATCATACCAAGGATGAAAATTTCCTCAACAACTCACCGTCACTTTCCCCTCAGGGGGATAAACTGGTCTTTCTCTCCAATCGTTCTGATTACATCGATCTCTACCTGATGAACACCATGGACAAGAAGAAGGTGAAGCGTCTGGTAAACGGTCAGCGTTCCGAGCTGTTTGAGGAACTGCACTGGCTGAGACCCGGAATGGGCTGGTCTCCGGATGGCAGGAAGATCGTGATGGCCTCCAAGGCCGGGGGCAAGGATGCCTTGCATATTATCAACGCCAGGACCGGCGAAGTGCTGGACAGCAGGGAATTCGACCTGGAGGGGATTTTTTCGCCTGATTGGTCGCCTGCGGGAGATTTGATCGTATTTATGGGGATGAAACACGGACAGTCCGACCTCTATATCTATGATCTTAACACGGATGAATTGAGACAGCTTACCAATGATGTGTTCAGTGACATGGACCCGGTCTGGTCCCCTCTGGGTGACGAGATTGCCTTTGTTTCGGACCGCAGGGATAATTACGTAGTGCCTGATTCCGCTTTTTTAATGCAGAATTACAATTACAAACAGACCGACCTATATACCCTGGATGTGAAAAGCGGCGTCATAACGCGGCAAACAGCCGACGAAGCTGATCAGACGTCACCGGCCTTTTCACCACAGGGTGATCACATAGCCTTTATTTCTGATCAGCACGGCATAAAAAATATCTACATGCTGGACAGGACGACAGGATCGGTCTATCCCATAACCAATCTGCTCACGGGAGTATCGCAGATATCCTGGTCCCGGGAAGGTTCTCGAATGGCCTTCTCGTCATTTTATGGCGGCGGCTATGACATTTTCCTCTTGAATAATCCTCTGGAGATTAAACCCGGAGAGGTGACGGTAGCCGATACCCGGTTTGTTCAGAAAAAGGAAGAGGAACAGGTCACCGAAAAGGAACCTGAGAAAGTACCGATCGTTCCGGAGCACACGGATAACTTTCGTAATTATGTCTTTGGACAGAATATCAACAAACGGATTGATCAGCAAAAGAAAGAGGTGGCTGAGCAATTCCCTGATACACTGCAATACAAGAATGATAGTGGAGAGTATAAAACAAAATCCTACAAGGTTCATTTTACTCCGGATATGGTCAGCGGCGGCGCCGGTTACAGCCAGTTCTTCGGATTGCAAGGATCCACTCTCCTGGCTTTTTCCGATATACTGGGAAACCACCGCATCGAAATATACTCGGACATATTCTACAGCCTGAAAAACTCAAACTTCCTGGTTTCTTACTATTACCTCCCTAAACAGACTGATTTAGGGATATCGCTGTTTCATTACTCCTACTTGTTTTTTTCCTACTACACGTACCTGCGCGACCGCAACTACGGCTTCGCTTTAAGCGCCTCTCATCCCTTCAATCGCTATCGACGCCTCAATGCCAGCGTGACGGGTTTCGTCATCGATCGGGACTGGGGGACCATCGACCCCTACGGTTTTACCGGTCAATTTTTGACTGAGGAGGCAAATTTATTCGAACGGAGAGTGCTTCTGGCAAGTATTGGTTACAGCACCGACACCGTTGTCTGGGGCTGGACCGGGCCCGTTAACGGCGGACGGTCGGCCTATAATTTTCAATACAGTCCCCTGATTTCCAAGGACAAGGGATTAGATTTCTGGACCGTCACCGCCGATTGGCGCCGCTATCTCAAGTTAAACAAGGATCTGACGCTGGCGTTGCGCTTCAGCGGCGGTGTATCGGGAGGAAAACAGCCTCAGCGGTTTCTCCTCGGTGGCATGCTGGGGTGGATCAACTATGGATATGCTCAGATCCCGGACGGATACTGGGGAGACGATCTCTTTTATTTTTCCACTTTGGTGACTCCCATGAGGGGGGCTCTCTACTATCAGATGGTAGGGACTCGCTACGCCCTCGCCAATATCGAGTTTCGTTTTCCGCTTATCAGGTATTTAATCCTTGGATGGCCCCTGCCTATCGGATTCCAGAACATCCGCGGGGCCGTCTTTTTGGATACCGGTTCGGCCTGGAGCAATGATAAATCCTTTAAACCAGTCACGACGGATGATTTGGGGACCCCCAAACTGAACGACCTCATGGCCGGTTTTGGTTTCGGTATGCGGGTGAATCTGGGATTTTTCCTCATCAAGTATGATGTTGCCTGGAGAACGGATTTTTATCACACCGATGGGGATCCGGTGCAATACCTGACTATGAGCGCGGAATTTTAAACGGCAATGGATGCTGATGTAAACCAAATTCTCGAAAGGAGACGAATAGTGTCGAGATTTTTCTCCCCTTTTGTTGTTATAGTAATGTTATGCGGTTCTGTCTTCGCACAGGAAAATGATATTCTTTCTCCTATTGTTTCACATCTCCCGGCAGCTGTTTCTCAGGGTGAGTCCGGAACGGTTACGGTGATCCTCAATATCAAGGATGGGTATCATATCGGCGACAGGAAGGCGGGATTTTTCGAAATTATCATGCCCAGGATGAATGGTATCAGCTTCGGTGAAATCAGCTACCCGGAAGGGGAGCAAGACGAATATGGATCATACTATACTGATGGGACGAACATAGAGATCCCTTACCATATCGGTGAAAAGGCCCAAACGGGGAAGAAGCGCATTTCACTGGAGGTCAGTTATCAATCCTGTTCTGAAGCCGGAGTTTGTTATCCTCCCACCAGTGTCACCACTTCTTTCAGTCTGCAGATCGACGGAGAGGAGCAATCGGCGGCGAATCCCGAACTTGAGAATAATGGAAACGGTCTCGCAGGCCGGCTCAGCAGCACGCTTGAGAGGGGTTCCATTCTTGCTTTTCTCATCGTTTTTCTGGGAGGGGTGCTCACCAGCCTTACTCCCTGCGTCTACCCCATGATTCCCATTACCATTGCGGTAATTGGAGCTCAGGCGGAAGGAGGCAAGCTTAAAGGGTTTATCCTTTCACTTTTCTATGTCCTGGGTCTGGCAGTTACCTTTACCAGCCTGGGAGTCATTGCCGCCAAGACAGGCACTCTTTTTGGTTCTCTGGCTCAGCACCCTGCTGCTCTCATCGTCATCAGCCTTATTTTCTTTCTCATGGGATTGTCTATGCTGGGTGTCTTCACCGTGCAGATGCCCTCGTCAATTTCCACCCGGCTTCAAGGTAAAAGAAATAGGAAAGGATTCCTGGGCGCTTTTCTGACGGGATTGATCGCCGGGCTGGTGGTATCGCCCTGTATTAGTCCCCTGCTGGTGGTCATCCTGGCCTGGGTGGCTAAAAGTGGATCCCTGGTTATGGGCATTGGCCTTCTCTTTAGCTTTGCTCTGGGACTGGGTGTTCTTTTTATTCTGATCGGGACCTTTTCGGGCATTCTTAAAAACCTGCCCAAGTCGGGCGGCTGGATGGAGCTGGTGGAGCGGGCGTTCGGCCTTCTCTTGGTGGCTCTGGCATTGGTATTTTTAAGACCTATGCTGAGCCCGGCTGTCTATCAATTCGCCTGGGCGGCGGGACTTGTCATCTTCGCCGTGTTTGCGGGAGCGTTTGACCCGCTCGGCGGAGAAAGTACTTCCCTGCGAAAGCTGGGCAAGGCGGCGGGTATTCTGGCTCTCATCGTGGGGGGCAGTTTAATTTTCACAGGTGTTGCGGGGTACTCCGGTTATGTATCCCATACCTTCAGCAGCCCAGCTGAGGGCCAGGAAATAATGTCTGCTGCAGAGCATAGCCTGTCTTTGGAAGAAGGATTGGAACAAGCCCGGCGCAGCGGCCAGCCGCTTATCATCGATTTCTGGGCCGACTGGTGTGCTGCCTGCCATGAGCTCGATGAGAAAACTTGGCCGGATCCGGCCGTGTCCAGAGAGCTGGAAAAATTTATCTTTGTAAAATTGGATCAGACCAGGAACAGCCGGGAAGATAAAAGCATGCAGAAACAGTACGGTGTTGTCGGTCTTCCCACGGTAATAATCCTCGCTCCCTCCGGAAAAGAACTTTCCCGCTTCACCGGATTTCAGCCGCCGGAAAAGATCCGGGCTATCCTGGCCGGACTGGCGAAGGAGTAGGATGGAGACGAGAAGACTCTACGAAGAAGATCCTTACGCTACTCATTTTCAGGCTGATATCATCTCCAGCAAGCCGGAAGGAGATCACTTCCGGGTCATTCTCGATCGAACACTTTTCTATCCCGAAGGTGGAGGACAGCCCTCGGATACCGGGAACCTCGGAGGTGTGCCCGTCCTCCTGGCACGGGAGGAAGACGGACAGATCATTCACGTGATGACGTCTCTTCCGGCCTCGAATAAAGCTGTTCCGGGAGAGATCTACTGGGAACGACGCTTCGACCATATGCAGCAGCACTCCGGGCAGCATATCCTTTCGGCTGCCTCAGACCGGTTACTCAGGGCCCGCACCATTGGATTTCATCTCGGAAGTTCGGTTTCTACCATTGACCTGGCCCGGCCTGAAATCGATGATAATGAGATCCTTCAGATCGAGGACCTTGCAAACCGAACCGTATTCGCCAACCTGCCCGTACGCATCGATGTTGTCCCTTCCTCCGACAGCGGACATTTTGATTTGCGGAAGCCTCCGCCGGAACGAGAATCCCTGAGAATAGTCAGTATAGGAGAGTTCGACCGTATCGCCTGCTGCGGTACTCATGTAAGGAAAAGCGGTGAGATCGGCCTGATCAAGATTATTGCCAATGAATCCTATAAGGGTGGCCGAAGGATAACCTTTTTGTGCGGCGGCAGGGCTCTTTCCGATTATCGTTCACGGTTTCTGACATTGGATACAGCCTGCCGCAGTCTGACCGTCGGACAGGATGAGCTGCTGCATCGGCTTGCGAAACTGCAGGAAGAGCTGGCCGAACAGAAAATAAATCAGCGCAGGATCAGCCGGGAACTGGACAGATATCAGGCAGCGGAGCTTTTACGTGAGGGAGAGGATGTCAGGGATATCCGTCTCGTGACGACTGAGATACAGGACCGTACTCCCAAGGAAATTTCCGGATTGGTGAAGGAGATTACGGCCGCAGGATCTGTTTTGGTTATTCTGGGTGTCCGGCAGGAGCAGGCTTTGCTGCTGCTGGGCAAGTCTCAGAGGATCGCATTTGACCTCCCCGGACTGGTACAGGAGCTGAAAAACAGTCTTGGCTGGCGCGGCGGCGGGAACGAGTTATCGGCACAGCTCAGCGGGCCGGATCCGCATGGCCTGGAAGAAGCCCTCAGAGAGGCACGAGCGGCTGTTTTGCGGATGACGGCCCAGGCATGAAGAATAAGGCCGGTTTTCTCTTATAATTCTCTTTGATTTTTAATAAAATATTTAGTACAATAGAACCGGATAAATGAATTTAATTACCTTCGCATTCGATGTCGTCCCCGATGAACAGTCTCTCTTTGTGAACGCTTTGGAGAAGTTACGGACCTTCTGGGATGAGAAAGGGATCACGGTTTCACTTTTTCGGGATGCCAACCATACTCACCGTTTTCTCCAGGTGATACTGACTGACCATGAGGTCGAAGACATCACCTCCATGATTCAGGAGGAGGAATCAGTACGGGATGTATTTGAATTAATGAAGGAATCCCAGGGAAGGGTTGTTGTTTCTTTTTATCATCAGATCGTATGAGACGGAACCGGATCCTGCGGAGAGGATTTCATGGATAGAATCGTAGAAAAGATTATCACGCTTTTGGAAGAATCGGACAGCTTTCTGGTTACCCTGGATTGGCTGAAAGAGAAACTGGCGGAAGGAAGTGTGGATGTACCCAGCGAAAGGCAGCTTCTGGCCCTGTTGCGTGCCGACTCCAGGGTACGCGTGTTTGAGACAGATATCCTCAATAACGATGAAGAGGTCGACTGGGTGACCAGCCCGAAACAGCTGAAGGAACTCGGTTTGGTGGGCGGGCCCCGGATAATGCTGAAGACACGGGTGCCGTCTAAAAGCGAGATAATCAGGTTTTTACAGGAGAAGGCGAATCAGACCTACGCGGCTCTGCTGAAAGCCTGGGAGATACGGCCCCGGGATGAGGCCACTGAAGATCAGCTGCTGCAGGCGCTCGCCAAAGCGCAGAAACTGCAGAGAGAGCTGCGAACAATCAAGAATCGTGAAGAGACCGAGATCACCCGTGATGAAAAGAAGTGATCCGGTACGGTAGAACCACGGCTTCATGAACTGACCTATTCTTTATCCATTATGACTAATGAATGGCATGCTCTCCTGAACCGGAGTATAACCCGGTGCGAGGACCTTGTTTCCCATATGGGAATTGACGTGTCAGCAGTCTCTCCTGTCGTGGCCCGCTATCCCATGATGATCAATCCCTACTTTCTCCGCCTGATGCTCGAGGAGGGGCCGGCTTTGCAGAAACAGGTGGTCCCTGATCCGGCTGAACTGGAAGATCATACCGGACTGGAAGATCCGCTAGCCGAAGAGCGGGACAGTCCCGCGCCTTTGCTTACGCGACGCTATCCGGACCGGGTCCTCTTCCTGGTCTCTTCCCGCTGTGCCGTACACTGCCGCTTTTGCACCCGCAAGCGCCTTGTGGGTCATATGAAGCCGGTAACCCGGGATGACCTGGAGCCGGGACTGCAATACATCAGCCGGAATAAAGATATCAGGGATATCCTCCTCTCAGGCGGCGATCCTCTCCTGCATGAGGATGATTTTCTCGACTGGCTCCTCTCCCGGCTGGAGCATATCGGTCATGTGGAGATTATCCGAATCGGCAGCCGTGTTCCCACAGCTCTGCCCCAGCGGATTACGGAATCTCTCTGCCGCATGCTGGCCCGGCATCACCCCCTCTATCTCAATCTTCACGTTAACCATCCGGCCGAGATAACGGATGAAGCCGTCCGGGCTCTGGATCGGCTGGCCGCGGCCGGTCTGGTGCTGGGCAGCCAGACGGTCCTTTTACGGCAGGTGAACGATTCTGCCGAAACCATGATAAAACTCATGAGAAAACTGTTGAAAAACCGGGTGCGACCCTATTATATTCTTCAGGGAGATTTGACCAAGGGCACGGACCATTTCCGCACCAGGGTGCAGACTGGCCTGGACATAATAGGCGCGATGCGGGGGCACATATCCGGCCTGGCGGTGCCCGCTCTGGTCATCGACCTGCCCGGGGGCGGGGGCAAGGTGCCGATCTCACCGAATTACGTCATCGGGCGAACGACGAAAGAAATCATCGTTAAAAATTTCCAGGGCAGGGAATACTCCTACCCTGAGCCTGAAATATAGCGGCCTCCTTTTCCCCGCGTCCTTATTTTCAGCTGTTACAGTTGACAGGAGAGCGAGATGTCATTGTTACGTCGATTATTACCAGTATTCCTGATAGTCCTTTTTGCGGGAGGGGCCTCGGGTCAACAGCCTAACTGGCAGAATCTCAAGGTGCTGCAGATAAACAGAGAAGCCCCGCACGCAGACTGGATCCCCTACCAGTCGGAGGAGGCCGCTGTGAGGGCCGATCCGAAAGAATCCGATCTGATCATTCCCCTGAACGGAACCTGGCGTTTCCATTGGGTCAAAAGGCCGGCTGACCGGCCCCAACGGTTTTATCTCCCCTCCTACGATGTAAGCGTCTGGGATCCAATTCAGGTTCCGGGTAACTGGGAACTGCAGGGATTCGGAATCCCACGATATCTGGATGAAGAGTATCTTTTTACACCGAATCCGCCCTTTGTCGATCCCGACAACAATCCGGTGGGATCCTACCGGCGCTCGTTTACCATACCGCCGGAATGGCAGGATCATCGTCTGCTGCTGCATTTTGACGGAGTACGCTCGGCTATGTATGTCTGGGTCAATGGTACGTTCGTGGGCTACAGTCAGGGAAGCAAGACACCGGCGGAGTTTGATATCACCGGAATGACAAGGACGGGGGAGAATGTCCTGGCCGTGGAGGTGTACCGCTTCAGCGACGGCAGTTATCTGGAGGGGCAGGATACCTGGCGCATCAGCGGCATCGAGAGAGATGTCAGCCTGCGGGCGGTGCCGCAGTGCTCTATTCGCGATTTCTTTGTTCACTCCCGCCTTACGGAGGATTCCCGGAATGGTGCCGTGGCCCTGGAGGTGGAACTCGTCAACCGTCTTTCCCGGTCCGCAAACGGAACCCTGCGGATGAGTCTCCGGCGGGACGGGAACGTGATCCTCGGGCAGGAGGAAAAATACACGATTCCGGCTGGTAAGGCGACAATCCTCCATTTCAGGAAAGAAGTTGTCCATCCGGCTCTCTGGTCGGCGGAGGACCCGAATCTCTATACACTTCTCATCACTCTGGAGGATCGGGATGGAAAGATCCTGGAGTCTCTTTCGGCCCGGATCGGATTCCGCAGCGTGGAAATCCGGAAAGGCCGGCTCCTGGTAAACGGCCGTCCCGTCACTATCCGGGGAGTAAACCGCTGTGAAACCAATCCGCTTCTGGGGCGGACGATGACCCTGGAGCTAATGCGGCAGGATATCGAACTGATGAAACAGTTCAATATCAACGCGGTGCGCACCAGTCACTATCCCAATGATCCCCGCTGGTATGACTTATGTGATTACTACGGCCTCTACGTCGTGGATGAGACGAACATCGAGACCCACGGTATGAGCCACCACCCCCGGGGGATCAGCTATCTCAGCGACAATCCGGAATGGAAGGAGGCCTATCTCGACCGGGCCCGGCGCATGGTGGAACGGGACAAGAACCACCCCTCGGTGATCATCTGGTCCCTGGGCAACGAGGCCGGAGACGGCTCCAATTTCGTGAACAACTACCATTGGATCAAGAAGCGGGATACCTCGCGTCCGGTCCAGTACCAGCCGGCCTGGTGGAAGGACCACACAGACATCATCTGTCCTATGTACAAGAACATTGAATGGCTGAGGGAGAACCACAACCGGGATCCTGAGCGGCCCCTTATCCTCTGTGAGTATGCCCATGCCATGGGGAACGCGGAAGGGGACCTGCGGGACTACTGGGAGGTGATCGACAGCTATCCACAGCTGCAGGGTGGATTCATCTGGGACTGGGTCGATCAGACTTTCCTGCTGCATCGGGAGGACGGCACTCCTTATTGGGGATACGGCGGCGACATGGGTGACGCGGATCTGCCCAACGATTCTTCCTTCTGCGCCAACGGGCTGGTACAGGGGGACCGCAGTCTGAAGCCCCATATCTGGGAGGTGAAAAAGGTTTACCAGCCGCTTTCCATCAGCTGGGCCGATGAGCGACGGCACAGTATCATTATCCGCAATAAACAGGACTTTCTGGATCTTTCCGAATATGACTTCACCTGGAGTCTGGATGTGAATGGCCTGCCCTTCCGGCAAGGGTTGTTGCAGGTTCCCGCCACGGGTCCGGGAGAGGAGGCCAGGCTGGTTCTCGAGCTGCCGCCCGAAAATATACTGCCGGAGGGGGAATGCCTTGTCCGTATCGAGGCCAGAAGACATGTCAGCCGGCCTGGGCTGCCGGCCGGTCACCTGACCGCCTGGGGACAGCTGCCGTTGCGTCAGGAACACCACCGTCCCATAAGTCTGGATGCTGAAGACAGCCTGACAGTAGTAAGGTCCGGTACAAGCGTGAGCGTGCAGGGGCCCTCTTTCACTCTCATCTTCGATGCCGATACGGGCACCATCGGGTCCTGGCGCTGCCGCGGCAAAGAGTTACTGCGGCAGGGTCCGCTTCCTGACTTCTGGCGGGGCGGTACGGACAGCGATGTCGCCCAAGGCAATGAAATGCCCCGGCGCTGCGCGGTCTGGAAAGAAGCGGGGGCTTCTCAGAAGGTGCGTTCCATGAATATCTTTCAGCCGGACGGTCAGCAGGTCCAGATCACTTTCTTCACCCGCATGGACAAGGTGGATTGCGGCGGCAGAATCACCTTCCGGGTATTTACCAGCGGCGATGTCATCGTCCAGTTCCTACTTTCTCCCGGCGACACCCCGCTGCCGGAAATCCCCCGGGTGGGGATGGTCATGACCCTGCCCGCCCGCTTCGACACTCTGGAGTGGTACGGCCGCGGACCCCAGGAGAGCTATCAGGACCGCAAGAGCGGCGCGGCGGTCGGCCGATACCGGGGGGCGGTATTGGATCAGAATTTTCCCTATGTGCGTCCTCAGGAGACGGGGAATAAGACCGATGTCCGCTGGGCCGCGCTCTATTCCGGTGACGGGAATGGATTCCTGATTTGCGGGATGCCCCTGGTCAACCTGTCGGCCCTGCCCTTTGCCAAAGAGGAGCTTTACTGGGTTCCGAATAGTCAGCGGCACGGGAGTGATGTAATAGCGGGAGATCTGGTCACCCTGCGGGTGGATTACCGCCAGATGGGGATAGGCGGCGATAACGCCTGGGGAGCCCGGCCGCTGGTCCGCTATCGGCTGTTCCCCTCTTTTTATGAATACAGCTACCGGTTACGGCCCTTCCGGACCGGCGAAGAAGATCCGGCCGAACTGGCCAGTCAGCAGTTTCCGACGGTGTGGAAATCATCCGGCAACAATGAATGAGAAGAGTGAATGGTGAATCATGGATGAGAGGAGTATGTACAGATGGCTGAACAAAGACAATCCAGAAGAACATTTTTAAAAACCACCGCTGCCGGCGCCGCCGTTTTGGCTTCCTGTTCCCTGCCCGGAACGCAAAGAAAGCCCAATATCGTTTACATCCTGGCAGATGATCTGGGATATGGTGAGCTGGGCTGTTATGGACAGGAAAAGATAAAGACCCCCAATATCGACCGGCTGGCGGCTGAAGGGATGCGTTTCAGCCAGCATTACAGCGGCAGCCCGGTATGCGCTCCTTCCCGCTGCACTCTGCTGACGGGAAAACATACCGGTCATGCCTGCATCAGGGGAAACGATGAAGTGGGCAGCCGGGGAAACGTGTGGGATTTCACCGAGATGGAAAAGAATCCCTATCTGGAAGGGCAGCGTCCTTTGCCTCAGGGAACCGTCACTCTCCCCGGTATTTTGAAACGGGCCGGTTACCGGACCGCCTGCATCGGAAAATGGGGACTGGGATGGCCGGGCAGCGAAGGAGATCCCACCCGGCAGGGATTCGATCTTTTCTTCGGCTATAATTGCCAGCGCCAGGCCCATACCTACTATCCTCACCACCTCTGGCGAAACAGCGGGAAGATAAAGCTGAGTAATAAATTGGTGATTCCCCACAATACCCCGCTGCCGCAAGGAGCCGATCCCCTCGATCCAGAGAGCTACCGGGAATATACCCAGACCGACTATGCGCCTGAATTCATGGGCCGGGAGGCCCTGCGCTTTATCGATGAGAACAGGAACAATCCTTTCTTCCTCTATTTTTCCACCACCCTGCCTCATTTGGCGCTGCAGGCTCCGCCGGAATATGTGGAGCGCTATCATAAGATTTTCGGTGAGGAAGAGCCCTACACCGGCAAAGGATATTTCCCCTGCCGTTATCCCAGGGCCACCTATGCCGCCATGATATCCTATCTCGACGATCAGGTGGGTCAAATTGTGGCTAGGTTGAAAAAACATGAAATTTACGATAATACCCTCTTTATTTTCACCAGCGATAACGGTCCGACGTACACTGGAGGTGTCGATACCGATTTCTTCAACAGTGCCGGACCATTTCAAAACGGCTACGGCCGCACCAAGGGCTTTACCTACGAGGGCGGCATCCGGGTTCCCATGATCGCCGTTTGGCCCGGACACATCACGGCCGGCAGCGAATCGGATCGAATCTCCGCTTTCTGGGACGTTATGCCAACCTTCTGCGAGGCGGCCTCTATTACACCGCCCACAGACACGGACGGTCTTAGCTTTCTCCCGGCTCTTCTCAATCGGCGAGGGAGCAAAGAGCATAAATTCCTCTATTGGGAGTTTCCCGAATATGGCGGTCAGCAGGCCGTACGCCTGGGAAAGTGGAAGGGGATCCGCCGGGATATCCGAAAGAGCAATATGACGATCGAGCTCTATGATCTCGAATCGGATATCAGGGAGGAAAATGATATTTCCTCCCTCTATCCCGAGGTTATCGGGGAGATCGAACAAATTATGTCAGAGCAGCACCACCCTTCACCGGTGGAGCGGTTTAAATTAACAGCGCTGGGAGATTGATATGAAAAGAGATAAATCGATTCCGATTCCGCTTTTTTTTATTTTACTGGTTTCTCCGCTTCTGACGGCTCAGGAGAAGCTCGATCCCCAGGTAAGCAGGAAACTTGATTGGTTCAAAGAGATTAAATTCGGACTGCTGATGCACTGGGGACCATACAGCCAATGGGGGATGGTGGAATCCTGGTCCATATGCTCAGAAGATGAGCCCTGGTGCCGCAGGAATCTGGACGATTACACCGAATACAAACGACGCTACGAACAGCTGAAAACGACCTTCAATCCGGTCCGTTTCAATCCTGATCGCTGGGCCGAGGCCGCAGCCGAGGCGGGCATGCGGTATGTCATCTTCACCACCAAGCACCATGACGGATTCTGTATGTTCGATACCAAGGAGACCGATTACAAGATTACCGACACGGACTGTCCCTTCCATACCAATCCCAAAGCCGATGTCACCAAAGAAATCTTCCGGGCCTTCCGCAACCGGGGATTCGGTGTCGGCGTCTATTTCTCCAAACCTGACTGGCATAGCGAGTACTACTGGTGGCCCTATTTCGCCACTCCGGACCGCAATGTTAATTACAATCCCCGAAAATATCCGGCCCGCTGGCAGCAGTTCCGGGAATTTACTTATAATCAGATTAAGGAGCTGATGAGCGGATACGGCGCCATCGATATCCTCTGGCTGGACGGGGGCTGGGTACGGCCCGATTCCACCATCACCGAGGAAGTGGCCTCCTGGTGCAAGAGCCCCTACGAACAGGATATCAGCATGGACAGCATCGCAACCGTGGCCCGTTCGCTTCAGCCGGGCCTGCTCATTGTGGACAGGACCGTGCACGGTCCTTATGAAAATTACCGTACCCCGGAACAGCAGGTGCCCGATAAGCCCCTGCCCTACGCCTGGGAAACCTGTATGACTATGGCCACTTCCTGGTCCTACGTACCTCATGACCGTTACAAGCCGGCCCGGCAGCTCATTCACCTGTTGGTGGATATCGTAGCCAAGGGAGGGAACCTGCTTTTGAATATCGGTCCCGGCCCGGACGGAGAGTGGCACCCGGAAGCCTACGAGAGACTTCAGGAGATCGGCGCCTGGATGAACATAAATAGCGAGGCGATTTACGGGAGCAGTCCGGAACCGCCTTATCAAGAGGACAAAATCCGGTTTACTCTTGCTGAGAACGGGAACGTCTATGCCATTTATCTGGCCGGTGAGAAGGAGGAGCATCCTCCGGCTGATATCAGGATCACCGGTCTTTCTCTGCCGGATAAAGCGCAGATCACCATGCTGGGCAGCCGGGCCCGGCTGAATTGGAAAAAAGAAGGGGAGTCGGTATTCGTGCACCTGCCTGGGGAGTTGGTGGAACACCCGCCCTGCCGCTATGCCTGGGTGCTGAAAATCACGTCCTGACGAGCTGTCCGGGAGTGAGCGTTTTTAAGCCCGGACACGATTAAATAACGCCCAGTTCACGGCCCACTTTGCTGAAGGCCGCCGCCGCCTTTTTGATATGGCTCTCGTCATGGGCGGCTGATATCTGAACCCGGATACGCGCTTCACCCCGGGGCACCACGGGGAAGGTAAAACCGATCACATAGATTCCTTCTTCCAGGAGCTGTTCGGACATACGCACGGCGAGTTTATCATCGCGAAGCATGATAGGCACGATGGGATGTTCTCCGGGCTTGATGTCGAATCCATTTTCTGTGATCAACTCACGGAAAAGTCTGGTGTTGCGCCGCAGTTTTTCAATAAGTGCATTACTTCCGGAAATAATCTCCAGCACCCGCAGTGTGGCACCCACGATAGCCGGGGCCAGAGTGTTGGAAAAGAGATAGGGCCTGCTCTTCTGGCGCAGATATTCGATCAACGTTTTTTTGCCGGAGACACAGCCGCCGGAGCCTCCTCCCAGCGCTTTGCCGAAGGTAGTAGTAATCAGATCGATCCGGTCCTGTACGCCGCAGTATTCGGGAGTGCCGCGGCCCGTCCGCCCGACAACGCCGGTGGCGTGACTGTCGTCAACCAACACCAGGGCATCATACGTATCAGCCAGATTGCAGATATGGTCAAGTTTGGCGATATCACCATCCATGGAGAAAACACCGTCCGTGACGATCATCCGGTATGTGGCCCGCTCGGTCTGGCGGAGGGCGTCTTCCAGGTCCTCCATATCAGCATGGCTGTAGATGAGGCGCTGCGCTTTGGTCAGCCGGATACCGTCAATAAGAGAAGCATGGTTAAGGGCGTCGGTGATGATAGCGGAGCCTTTATGCATGAACGGTTCGAATACTCCGCCGTTGGCGTCGAAACAGGCTGCGTAGAGAATAGTATCCTCGGTACCAAGGAAGCGGGAAACTTTTTCTTCCAACTCCTTATGAATTGACTGGGTACCACAGATGAAACGGACGGAAGAGAGACCGAATCCCCATTCTTTTAAGGTCTTTTGCGCCGCTTCTATGACACTGGCGTTGGAAGCCAGCCCCAGGTAGTTGTTGGCACAGAAGTTGAAGATTTCTCCACGCCGGGTGGTCGAAATCACCGGACCCTGAGGAGTAGTAAGGATGCGTTCTTTTTTATACAGTCCGGTTTCCCGCAGGATTTCAATTTCCTGGCTCAGATCTTTTATTATTTTTCTACTCATTTTCAAGCCTGTTGATTTATATAATTTGACGGATGAATATAGGGTGAAAAAATTAAAATGTCAATGCCCGGTATGGGGAGGACGGGCAACAATGGACTGGCACCGCAGGAGAGCAGTATGTATCTTATGAGGAAATAACGGGATCGGATCAACTGAAACAGGGAACTCAAGACGAGGCATGGGAATTACTATGATTTTTAAAAAAGCGATCACACGAAAGCCGGGCAGAGAGATTGTCAATGGATTGACAAGCGCCGATCTGGGAAGACCGGATCCGGATCTGGCCCTGGCACAGCATCAGGCCTACCGGAACGCTCTCTCAGAATGCGGTCTGGAAGTGGAGGTGCTGGAGCCGGATCACCGCTATCCTGACGGGACCTTCGTCGAAGACACGGCGATTGTCACCTTCAAGGGTGCCATCATCACCCGGCCCGGGGCTCCCAGCCGGCGGGGGGAAGAGGAGCTGACGGCGGAGGTTCTGGGCAGGTATTTCCCCTATGTGGAACGGATTAAAGCCCCCGGTACGCTGGACGGGGGAGACGTACTGCAGGTGGAGAATGATTTTTTCATCGGACTTTCCGCCAGAACCAACCAATCGGGAGTCGATCAGCTCTCTTCGTATCTCAGAGATATGGGGTTTACGGCTTCGATCGTCCCTCTCACCAAACTGCTCCACCTGAAGACAGCAGTCTCCTCACTGGGATCGGGAGTGCTTGTCCTGGCGGGTGAACTGCTGGAACAGGAGGTCTTCGACGGTTTCCGGAAAATTGTCCCTCCAGCGGGAGAGGAGTATGCGGCCAATTGTATCAGGATGAATGACTATGTTCTGCTGCCCGCCGGTTTTCCCGGAACAAAGCGATTAATTGAAGACGGCGGCTTCAAAGTAAAAACAGTCGATATGTCTGAATTCCGCAAGGTGGACGGGGGGCTGAGCTGTCTTTCTCTCAGGTTTTAGGTGCGATACGGCGGCAGTCCTTATCATAGTAATACCTATTATGAAAGCCCGGTTTCGGGAATATTAAAGACAAAACCGCTTGTACTTTTTAAGATATTTTCTATCTTTGATTAGGGTCTCTCGCGGCAGAAATCCGGATCCATTTCTTTAAAACCGAAAGCACAATAAATCAAGGGGAAGTATGCTCAAACTGATCCGTTTTAACGAGGCTGAATCCTACCAACCCCAGAAGGGCTGGAAGAGAGCAAGCCTGATGGCGGAGAAAGAGATATCCATTGAACATTTTGTTAAGCCGCCGGGCCATGCCTCGCCCAGTCATCATCACCAGAACACCCAGGTGCTGGTCGTGCTCAAGGGAAGGATAACAGTTGAAACCGATTCCTCCCTGGTGGAGGCGGGTGAGGGAGATGCGGTCTATGTTAGTCCCGGTGAAGAACATGTGGTCACTAATCCACTTTCCGAGTCCGCCATCGGGCTGGATATTTTCGTTCCGGGCCGTTCCTTCGATTTTTGGCGAAAGCGGGGGAATAGCGGCCCGGCGTGACTTTTACACCAGGATGAAAACGAATACAGGGGGATCCCGTCCATGAAACCTTCATCCATTGACCGCCGCAGTTTCCTGCGGGAAGCGGGTGCCGGGGCCGCAGTACTCACCCTGCCCTGGCTGACCGGCTACTGTACCGGAAGCGGGAAAAAGCCCAACATCCTCTTCATCATGAGTGATGACCATGCCTGCCGTGCCATCTCAGCCTATGACAGGAGCCTCATCAATACCCCCCACATCGACCGGTTGGCTCAGGAGGGAGTACGCTTTGACTCGGGATTCTGCACCAATTCGATTTGCGCCCCCAGCCGGGCCGTGCTGCTTACCGGCAAATACAGTCATGAGAACGGAGTTATAGACAACCGCGTTGTTTTTGACGGGACACAGGAAACCTTTCCCAAAATATTGCGGATTGTGGGGTATGAGACAGCCATTATCGGCAAATGGCACCTGAAGAGTGATCCCACCGGATTTGATTACTGGAATATCCTGCCAGGACAGGGGCATTACTATAATCCTGATTTCATCGAAATGGGTGAAAAGAATCAGCATCAGGGGTATGTAACGGACCTGATTACCAATTTCGCTTTAGGCTGGCTCAAAAGAACCCCAAAGGATAAACCCTTTTGTCTCATGCTGCACCATAAGGCGCCCCACCGCAACTGGATGCCGGCACCGCGTCACCTTGATCTCTTCCGGAATCGGGAGTTCCCCCTGCCCGAGACGTATTTCGATGACTATGAGACCCGCGGTGTAGCAGCCCGGGAGCAGGAGATGAGAGTGGCCGACAATATGACCATGGCCTATGATTTAAAATATGTTCCTCCCGGGGAATTCTCAGGAAAAGACTGGAAGCAGCTCACCAGCCGTCTCAGCAACGAAGAGAGACACGCCTGGGAGCAGGCTTACGGACCCCGTAACCGGGATTTCTACCGCGAAAACCCCAAGGGAAGAGAGCTGGCCCGCTGGAAATATCAGGAGTATATGAAGGATTACCTGCGCTGTATTACCGCAGTCGATGAGAATGTCGGCCGGGTGCTCGATTATCTGGAAAAGGCGGGACTGAAGGAGAACACCCTGGTTATTTATTCCTCCGATCAAGGTTTTTACCTGGGTGAACATGGCTGGTTTGACAAACGCTTCATGTATGAAGAATCTTTACGGTGGCCTCTCCTAGTGCGCTACCCGGCCGAGATCAAGCCAGCGATTAATCGGAATGACATGGTGCTCAACCTCGATATGGCTCCCACGTTCCTGGACTACGCCGGCGCTCCCGTCCCCGCGGACATGCAGGGTCGTTCCCTGCGATCGATTCTTAAGGGCAGCACTCCAGCGGATTGGCGCCAGTCCATTTATTATCACTATTTCGAATATCCGGCGGTGCACGGGGTGAAGCGGCATTACGGTATCCGCACCCACCATTACAAGCTCATTCACTTTTATTATGATGTGGATTACTGGGAACTGTATGATTTACAAAAAGATCCTCACGAACTGAGGAATGTGTACGATGATCCTGCTTATACAAAGATAGTGGAAAGGCTGAAAAAAGAACTGCAGAAACTGCGGGAACAGTATCATGACACGGATGTGACCCGATTCCTTCCCCAGCAGTCGGTACAGGTGGATCATCTGGCCCGCGGCTGCGCTGTTTCTCTCCAATGGCCTTACGCGGCCAGATATCCTGGCGGTGGGCCGAACGGCCTCACGAACGGGGAAACAGCACCCTTCCTGATACGGGAACCGGTTGACCTCAAGCTCTGGCAGGGATTTGAAGGCAATGATCTGGCGGCGACAATAGATTTGGGAGAGAAGAAAGTTATTCGGGAAATCAAGGCGGGCTTCCTGAGTCTGGAACGGGACTGGATATTCCTGCCGCTTTCGGTGTCCCTGTCTATTTCCGATGACGGCAGTGTCTGGCGAAAAATTGCCACACAGGCCGCTCTACGACAAACGGACAGTGATATCGCCGAGAAGGTCACAGTTACCTTTCCACTGCAGGATGAGCTGGCCTGTTTCATCAGGATACAGGCGGTTAACCGGGGCATCTGCCCACCGGAGCATCCGGGCGCCGGCGGCAAGGCCTGGGTATTCGCGGATGAAATAATCGTTCATTAGGCAGCTGAAAGGCCGGCTTCATTCGGATTGTGTTTTCCAGAAAGGAGCTGGCGAGTAAGCCCAAAAGACCTTGCATCCCTATTCAGGAATGCCTTATATTTATGATGTGAAGTATTGTGTGTCTATTTCTTGTTTGCATGCAAAATTAATTTAAAGCCGGTCTCATCAGTATAGGCTTTTACAAGCCTGATTCACCCGTGAAGAGGAAAGCATGCGGGAACAATCGCTATCATTTGCCGCGAAGAACCAGTCTGGCTACTTTTTCAGTAACCAAAAGCTGGTTTTTTTATGCCGGTCCTGGGATCACCAGCTCAGAGGAACTCCCGCTCATGATATCCGGCCCGGTGGTGAGAACGATCCGTGTCGGGTTTACTGTCACTGATGAGACACAATAGTGAACGGGTAAAAAGAATTCTGGAAAAAATACAGGAGGGAGGTATGAAGAGAAAGGTTTTTTCTCAACTGAGCATTATGATGTTTTTAGAGTTTTTCGTCTGGGGCGCCTGGTATGTAACGGTGTCCAATTATATGGGCGAAATTGGCATGAAGAATTATGTTTACTGGGCGTTTACTGTTGGGCCCATCGCTGCCATCATCTCTCCTTTCTTTTTAGGAATGGTGGCGGACCGCTTCTTCCCGACCCAGAAGGTTCTGGGAGTGATGCACCTCATCGGCGGAGTGGCCATGTTCTGTGCCCCCTTTCTGTCATTTTCACCGGTTCTCTTCATTCTGGGGCTGCTGCTTCACATGCTGGCCTATCAGCCCACCATAGGGTTGGCCAACACCCTCGCCTTTCATAATATCACCAACCAAGAGAGGGAATTTCCGGTCATCCGGGTTTTTGGCACCATCGGCTGGATTGTTGCCGGTATATTCGTGAGCGGTATTCTGGGCGCCGACAAGACTGACATCCCCCTGCGGGTGGCCGGGATCGCGGGTATACTGCTGGGTCTTTTCAGCTTCACTCTGCCGCATACTCCGCCTCCGGCCGCCGGCCAGAAGGTGACCTTCCGGGAGATAATCGGGGTTGACGCCCTGAAAAAACTGAGCAGCCGCCCCTTCAACGTTTTTATTTTAAGTTCCCTCCTGCTCTGTATCCCCCTGGCGGCTTATTATTCCTACGCCCAGATGTTTATCGAAAACGCCGGATTCTCTCGTCCCGGATTCAGCCTTTCCTTTGGTCAGATGTCTGAAGCGATTTTTATCCTGCTCCTGCCCTTTTTCTTCCGCAAACTGGGAGTAAAGTGGACACTTTTGATCGGCATGCTGGCCTGGGCCCTGCGCTACCTGCTGTTCAGTCTGGGAGCCCCCGACAGTGTTGTCTGGATGATCTACGCCGGAATTATCCTGCACGGCATCTGCTACGACTTCTTTTTCGTGACCGGCCAGATCTATGTCGACAAGAAAGCCACCCCGGCCATCCGGGGCCAGGCGCAGGGATTTATCGTGCTTGTCACTTACGGAATCGGTATGCTGATCGGCGCTCAGGTGAGTGGTTGGATTTTCAACTCCGTTGTCACCGAGAGCGGAGCTGCTGCTTTGAGCCAGTGGCAGAATTTCTGGTGGATGCCGGCCGTGTTCGCGGCGGTAATCATGGTGATCTTCGCGATCTTCTTCAATGATAAAGTTAAAAAAGAATAGATAATATTTATAGAAAGGAAGTATGAGAATGACAGTAAAACGATTAGGGGTTGGTTTTATTGGAGCGGGGTTTGTGGCGCAATTTCATATCCGTTCCTGGCTGGGGGTGAGGCAGGCTGACGTGACGGCTATTGTCAGCAAAGATACAAAAGAATCCGAAAAAGCCGCCGCCCTGGCGAAGGAACTGGGAGTAGGCGACCCGACCGTATATGCTTCCATAACGGATATGGTTGCCGATCCAGCTGTTGATGCGATTTGGATCTGCGCACCCAATTTTGCCAGACTGGAAATAATGGAGGAGATTACCCGGGCGGTCAAGAGCGGCAAAGGAGAACTTGTCGGGGTAGCCTGCGAAAAACCTCTGGCGCGGAATGTCAAAGAAGCCCGCCGCATGGTGGAATTGGTCAAGGAGGCCGGTATTCTGGACGGCTATCTTGAAAACCAGCTTTTCAGCCCTTCGGTGGTGCGGGGCAAGGATATTATCTGGAGCCGGGGAGCCGCACTGACGGGCCGGCCCTATCTGGCCCGAGCCGCCGAGGAGCATTCCGGTCCCCATATGCCCTGGTTCTGGGAAGGTGAATTGCAGGGAGGGGGCGTCCTGAACGACATGATGTGCCATTCGGTCGAGACTGCCCGCTTCCTGCTCACCCCGCCAGGGGCTCCCCGAAGTGAACTGACGCCGGTTAAGGTAAACGCCTATACCAACTGCCTGAAATGGCAGCGTCCCCAGTATGCGGATATACTTAAAAAGAACAGTGGCGGCAAACTGGATTACTGCAATCGTCCTGCGGAGGACTTCGCCCGTTCCCTTGTCGAATATGAAGACAGCAAGGGGAATCAACTGGTCGTGGAGACGACCACTTCCTGGGCCTTTGTGGGTGCGGGTCTGCGTCTCAGCATGGAGTTACTGGGTCCGGAATATTCCCTGAGTGTCAATTCCCTGGATACCAACCTCAAGGTTTTCTTCAGCCGCCGGGTGACGGGTAAAATCGGAGAGGACCTGGTGGAGAAACAAAACGCCGAAATGGGACTGATGCCGGTTGTAAACGACGAGAGCGCCGAATACGGCTATACCGAAGAGAACAGGCACATGGTGAATGCCTTTCTTGCCGGAAAACGCCCGGCTGAGAATTTCGAAGACGGTCTGGGAGTAACCGAACTCCTGATGACGGCGTATAAAAGCGCCGAAGAAGGCCGGACGATCACCTTCCCGTTTGAGGGAATTGAATCGTTCGTACCAGCCGTGGCCAGGGGGAAATGGAATCCCCGCAAACAATGACTCAATCCAGGAGAAAAAAGATGAAACGCAACTTATTGCTCCTCATGGCTCTGTTCTTTTTCGTTTGTACCGGACGGGACAGAGCGGAGGGGACCTATGAAACTGTGCGGATAAGGCCCTTTAATTTTTCAGTACAGTGCTGGACTTTCCGCAAATTCACGTTTATGGAAACCCTGAATAAGGTGGAAGCTCTGGGAATCCATTATCTGGAAGCTTATCCGGGGCAGCGGTTCAGTAAAGAAGACGGGGATCTCGTCTTCGACCACACACTGGATACGACCCATATCAAGATGGTTAAAGAGGCGCTGAAGAAACATAACATTGCCCTGGTTGCCTACGGAGTGGTAGGATTCGGCAACACCGAAGAGGAGATGAAAAAAGTCTTCAGCTTCGCCCGCACCATGGGTATTGGAGTTGTCGTTACGGAACCCCAGTATGACGACTATTCCCTGTTAGAGAGGATGGCTGAAGAATATAATTTGAAGATTGCAATCCATAATCACCCCACACCCAACAAATATGCCAATCCAAAAACAGTATTGGAACACGTCAAGGGACTTGATCCCCGTATCGGGGACTGCTGTGATACGGGCCACTGGATGCGCAGCGGATTCGACCCGGTGGAATCATTGCGCCTGCTCCAGGGAAGGATCATCCACCTGCATATGAAAGATCTCGACAAATTCGGGGACAAAGAGGCGGTGGACGTACCCTTCGGTGAAGGCAAAGGCAGGATACATGATGTCCTGGCGGAGCTTACCCGGCAGGATTACCATGGATTTATTTCCATAGAACACGAGAATCCGGCTGACGCCGATGATCCTTCCGGTCCCATAAAGGAAGGATTAAAAAATGTGGAGAAGATGACCTACTTCAGCGGCTATGAACAGATTCTTCCCTACCAGTGGGGTGCCTATCGTAAGACGGGCTGGAATCATTACGGTCCGGGATACTTCGAGCTCGATCCAGAGACAGGCGTTCTGAAATCCCAGGGTGGTATGGGGTTATTCTGGTTCAGGAAAAAGTATAAGGATTTTGTCCTGGAACTCGACTACAAATGCTCCAGGATCACCACCAATTCCGGAGTATTCCTACGGGTACCGGAAGTGCCGGTGAGTGATGATTATATTTATCATGCCCTGGAAGTTCAGATCGATGACGCCAGCAGCGGTATCCATCAGACAGGAGCGGCGTATGACGCTGAGGCGCCGCTGGCAAAGGCATTCACTGAACCCGGTCACTGGAATCATTTCAAGATTGTCTTCAAAGGTACTCGTTTAAAGGTGGAACTTAACGGAGTAACGGTGCTGGATTGGGGCGCGGAACCGCGGGGGAAAGTGAGGGACTTATTCCCTGAAGGGTACGTTGGACTGCAGAACCATGACAGCATTTCTCCGGTCTATTTCAAGAATATTTTCATTAAAGAGTTGTAAGTTACTCCCCGCTATCAGGATGACGATCCAGCCCGCGAGGCTGGATCGTTTTTATCCAGACAAGAAAAGAATATTTATTCTAAAAAGAGCCTTGTTTTTTAAAAATTATTAAAAAATAGCTTGACAATCCCCGTATTAAGGACTATACTTCAAAATAAAATCCCGGGTAACAACTTCCATCATCTCGATCGTTTCCGGGAAGCCTATCTGATCAATTGGCAGACACACTGCCGTGATAGTCCAATTAGTGAAAGGGATGAGCAATGGCAAAACGTGATTCGGAAGATGTACGAGGCGTCAGCCGACGGGATTTCATGCAGCTGAGTGCGGCCGGACTTGGTGCGGTGGCAGCAGGAGCCGCTCTCAGCAGTTGCGGCCCCAGCAAAAATTTAAGTACCTCGCCGAAAATTATGACTGCTGAACCGATGGAGAAGGTGCGCATCGGATTTGTTGGCGCAGGAGGTATGGGGACTGTTCATGTACAAAACCTGGCAAGGATTCAGGGAGCGCAGATTACCGCCGTGTGCGATATCAGAGAAGCACACGCCCAGCGGGCGGCCGGCATCATCCAGCAGGCGGGGCATCCGGCGCCGAAACTCTACACCCGCGGAGAGCGGGATTTCGAGCGCCTTTGCGCCGAAGAAGAGCTGGATCTGGTTTACACGGCCACTCCCTGGCGCTGGCATGTTCCGGTCTGTGTTGCGGCCATGACCAACGGCAAACATGCTGCCACGGAAGTGCCTGCCGCGATCACGCTGGATGCATGCTGGCAGTTGGTGGAAACGGCAGAGAAAACCAACAAACATTGTGTCATGATGGAAAACTGCTGTTACGACCGTATCGAGCTGATGATTTTGCGTATGGTTCGAGAGGGACTCTTGGGAGAGCTGTTACACGCCGAGTGTGGTTACCTGCATGACCTGCGGGGAGTCAAGTTCAGCAGTGAGGGTGAAGGACTCTGGCGCAGGGAATACTCAAAAAAGCGCAACGCAGATCTCTATCCAACGCACGGCCTGGGACCGGTGGCCCAGGATATGAACATAAACCGGGGTGACCGCTTTGCCAGGCTGGTCTCAATGAGCTCCCCGACAAGAGGACTGCATCTGTATGCGGAGAAGACCTTCGGGTCCGACAGCTCCCAGGCCAGGGAAACCTTTAAACTGGGTGACGTAGTCACTACTCTTATCCAGACGGAGAAAGGCAAGACCATTGTCGTTACCCACGACACCAATACCCCCAGACCCTACAGCCGGGATATCCTGGTACAGGGTACCAAGGGTCTTGTACGTAAATATCCCGATCCCAAAGTCCATATCGAAGGAAGATCCCCCGGGCACAGCTGGGAAGACGCCGACAATTATCTGCCCGAATTTGAACATCCGCTCTATGACACCCTGGCGAACCGCTCCGGCGGCGTGGGGCACGGCGGTATGGACTACATCGAAGACTACCGGCTTATCCAATGCTTGAGAGCCGGAGCACCCACGGACCTGGACGTATACGATTCGGTATCCATAAGCGCAGTAGTCGGGTTGAGTGAACGCTCCATCGCAAAAGGGAATAAGCCGGTCGATTTTCCGGATTTCACCCGAGGACTCTACAAGAAAAGAGAGCCCCTGGGTATCGTAACCGCGTGAACCTCCTGCGGTTCAGTGAATTTCATCCGGGAAACATAGAGCATGATAAACAATAATGCAACGGTCCGTACCTCTGCTCCTGGCCGTATCTGCCTTTTTGGAGAACACCAGGATTACCTCGCTCTTCCGGTCATTCCCTGTGCTATTTCTTTGCGTATCCGAGTAGAAGGGGTAGCCCGTAAGGATAATCTGGTACGAGTAGATCTTCCGGACATAGGGAGTGAAGAGTTTTTCACCATCGCTCCACGAATAAATTATACCAAGAAACGTGATTATTTGCGCAGCGCCGTGAACGTGTTGCAACGCAAGGGAGCTGTATTCAGCCATGGTTTCGACTGCCGCATCCAGGGGTCCATCCCGATAAACTCCGGAACTTCCAGCTCTTCCGCTTTGACAGTAGCCTGGATTCGTTTTCTGCTGGAAATGACGGATTCCTATCCTTATCCGGGAGAACGGATGGTGGCAAACTTCGCCCACGAGGCCGAGGTTTTAGAATTCAGGGAACCGGGCGGCATGATGGATCATTACGCGACCTCTGTCGGAGGTGTCTCATATATCGACTTTGATCCGGTGATAAGCCTGACACCGCTGCCTGATCATCTTTCCTCCTTTGTATTGGGGGATTCCCTTCAGCCCAAGGCAACGACTTCCATCCTTTCCAGAGTAAAAAACAGAGTTGTGGGAGTAGTGGAAAAGCTCGGGAAACACTACTCGGATTTTTCCCTCCGCTTTCTGGTTCCTGGCGAGCTGAAACGGTTCGAGCGGGTTCTCAATGATGAGGAGATGGCGCTTCTGCGGGGGACGGTCGTCAACCATCACATCACCCGGCAGGCCAGACTTCTCATGCAAGAAGAGGTGTTAGACCATCAGCGTATTGGTGAGCTGCTGACACGTCATCAGACAATTCTGCGGGACGTATTGGGGATTTCCACAACAAAGATAGACACCATGCTGGAAGCGGCTATTGCCGCCGGCGCTTATGGAGGCAAGATCAACGGTTCCGGCGGAGGCGGCTGTATGTTTGCCTATGCACCCGAAAATCCGGAAACCGTAGCGGAAGCGGTCGAGAAGGCGGGCGGCAATGCCTATATCGTGCGTCCGAGCAAGGGAACAGAACTGGAACAATCCGGCTGAAACGGTTCCTCACTCCGGAGGTCAACAGGGAATATTTGTGGGAAAAGTATCCCAAAAGAATCTGATCAGGCGGAATCTGATCTTCCGGGCCCTTTTGGAAAACGGCCCTTTGTCTCTCTCCGATTTAAAGACAGAGACAGGTATGAGCCTGCCGGTGATTACCTCGGTCTTGGGTCGACTGAGGAAAGACAACCTGATCATTGATGCCGCCTCACCGAGATCCGGTCAGGGGCGTCCACCGGCCCTGGTAGCTCTGAACGGTCCGGCCGGGTACATTCTGGGGTTGGACGTGGGGAGAATGAGTATCAATCTCATCCTCCTCGATCTTGCTTTGAAACAGGTATGGCATCAGAGATATGAATCCGTCCTTCTGAAAGAAGATTCCCGGGCTTTGTCCGAACTTGAAAATCTGATAAAGGAGTTCACCGGAGAAGCCGGGATCAAATGGGATTCCATTTTAGGGATAGGTCTTGCGTTGCCTGGAGTGGTGCAGCGGGAGGAGGGGGTCAGCCGGACCTATCTTCATGAATCAGAGAAACCTCTGCGCAGTCTTTTGGAAGAGCGGCTGAGCAAACCGGTGAACATCGAACATGATGTGAAAGCCATGGCTCTGGGAGAACTGTGGTTTGGCGGCGCCCGGGGGTGGAAAAACGTCCTTTGCCTTAATGCCGGCTGGGGAGTTGGTCTGGGGATCATCATGGACGGACGTGTCTATTACGGACGGGATGGATTTGCTGGAGAATTCGGCCACCTGCAGATCGTTCCTGAGGGTGTTCTCTGTACCTGCGGCAAACGAGGTTGTCTGGAAGCCTATGCTTCGGGAGGCGCCATCGCCCAGAGGGCCCGGGAAAGACTGAAAAATGGTGAGCCCAGCATATTACTTAACGCTGACGGTGGGGTCTCCGCTGGAATCCAGGCCCGTGATGTACTCGAGGCCGCGACTTCCGGTGACCACTTCTCCATCGAAATTATGGAAGAAGCAGCCGTAAAAATGGGGTTCGGCCTGGCACAGGTGATTAATGTGCTCAATCCGGAACGTATTATCTTCGGAGGCAGGATTTCCACTTCTTCCCATTTTTTCAATATCGCCACCGCAGCGGCGCTTAAGTATTCGCTGCCCCATCTTGCCCAGGGACTTGAATTCAAGGTTTCCGAATTGGGAAGCAGGGCGGGAGCCCTCGGTGTCGGTGTGCTGGCCGCAAGCCATCTTTTTGAAGTTGAACATTTGAATCCCTGTGCCTATATTTAAAGAGGCCGGTCTTATAACCACATAAAAAACTTTTTAATTTATTTTACTATCGAACAGCCTGATTGCGAGAGGTGTAATGTGAAGAAGAGATATCTCAGCGTCCTTCTTGTTCTGCTTCTCTTTTCCTGTGCCGGGAGAGAGAAACGGAATGCGGTCATTTTTATCGATAAGCAGCAAAACCGGAAAGAAATCCTGCGGCGCGCGGCCCAGGTGCGGCCGTCGGAACGACAACTGCGCTGGCAACGTCTTGAGCTGATCGCTTTCATCCATTTCGGCATGAACACCTTCACCGACCGTGAGTGGGGAGATGGAAGTGAAGATCCGACGCTTTTTAATCCCACTGAGCTCAATGCAGATCAGTGGGTAGGAACGCTCAAAAAAGCCGGATTCAAACAGGTTATCCTTACTGCCAAGCACCACGATGGATTCTGTCTCTGGCCCACCCGCTACACGAACCACAGCGTGGCTTCCAGCCCATGGAAAGAGGGACGGGGAGATGTGGTGCGTGAGGTAGCCGAGGCTTGCCAAAAGCAGGGACTGGGATTCGGAGTATATCTGTCCCCCTGGGACAGATATGAGCCGTTTTACGGAGACTCCCCCACCTATAACCGTTTTTTCCTCAATCAGCTGCGGGAACTGTTAACCCAGTACGGTCCTATTGACGAGGTCTGGTTCGATGGAGCCTGTGCCGAAGGCCCGAATGGTAAGCGCCAGATATATGACTGGAAAGCCTACTACCAGCTGGTACGACGGCTGCAGCCGCAGGCGGTGATTGCTATTATGGGGCCGGATGTTCGCTGGGTGGGAACGGAAACAGGCTACGGCCGTGAAACCGAATGGAGCGTGATTCCACTGGAGCCTCCCCCCTTGCAGCAGACAGTCCCCTTCACCCAGGAAATGCTGGATGGGGCCTTTATCCAGAAAGACCGAACCCAATATGACCTGGGGGGCGGCGAGAAGATTCTGCAGTCTACGGCCCTTTTCTGGTATCCCTCTGAAGTGGATGTCTCCATCCGTCCCGGCTGGTTCTATCATGCCTCCCAGGACGAGGCAGTAAAAACTCCGGAAAAACTACTGGATATTTATTTCAGTTCCGTCGGTCGTAATTCGGTGCTGCTGCTCAATGTTCCACCGGATCGGCGGGGATTGATTCACGAAAATGACGCTGCGGCTCTGGCTGGGTTCCGGAAGAGGCTGGACGAAATGTTCGGCAGCAATCTGGCTGCGGATGCTAATATCGTCGCCAGCAGTTTCGCCTTGGGGCGGCCTCCACTGCACTTGCTGGACGGCAAGCTGGATACACACTGGCTCTGCAACGAAGGGACAATGAATCCTCTCCTGGAGATTTTCCTTCCGGAAAAGCGAACCGTGAACATACTATCGCTTCAGGAGGCAATCGAGCTGGGCCAGCGGGTGGAGAAATTCCGGCTGGATGCCAGAGTCGGTCGCAAATGGGTAACCGTGGCTCAGGGGACGACGATTGGGTACAAGCGCCTGATCCGTTTCAAGACCATTACCAGCAGCCATTTCCGTCTTTGCCTGGAACAGTATCGGGATTGGCCTGCCTTGGCTGAACTGGGGTTTTATCACGCTGATCCAAAATTCCTTCAAACATCCTCCGGGAGATAAGGTGAAACGACGTGAATTTTTATATGATACGGCGCTGACTGCTGCGCTGCTCACTATCCCCGGTCTGTCCTGCCGGCGAACCGGGGAACGTCCCAACATTGTCATTATTTATACCGACGACCAGGGATACTCGGATGTGGGAGTGTATGGAGCCAGGAGATTCACCACGCCCAACCTGGATCGCCTCGCCTCTGAAGGGATGCGCTTTACCAATTTCTATGTATCCCAGGCGGTATGCAGCGCTTCCCGGGCCTCACTGCTCACCGGCTGTTATTCTGAGCGGGTCAGCGTGCTGGGCGCTTTGAGCGGCAATTCCCAGACGGGCCTCAATCCCGATGAAGATACAATTGCCGATATGCTCTCAAAAAGGGGATATACCTGCGGCGTCTTCGGCAAATGGCACCTGGGACATTATCCGGAGTTCCTGCCTTTGAAGCAGGGCTTCGATGAATATTTCGGCCTGCCGTACTCCAATGATATGTGGCGTTATGGATACGACGGTAAGCCCTTGACGTCGGGATGGAAATCAGAATATCCCCCTCTATTCCTCATAGAAGAAGATAAGAAGGTGGAGGAAATTACCAGTCTCGAGGATCAATCCCGTCTGACTACTCGCTATACGCAAAGGGCTGTCTCATTCATCGAACGCAATTACCACAAGCCTTTCTTCCTTTATCTGCCCCACTCAATGCCGCACACGCCGCTGGCGGTATCCGAAAAATTCAGCGGCAAGAGCGAACAGGGACCGTACGGTGACGTGATTATGGAAATAGACTGGTCTGTCGGCCAGATCCTGCAGGCTCTGGAACGCTGCGGGGTGGCTGACAATACACTGGTGATATTCACCAGCGACAACGGCCCCTGGCTTAATTTCGGCAAATGGGGCGGCTCAGCCCGGCCCCTGCGGGAGGGCAAGGGGACAGCATTTGAAGGAGGTGTCAGGGAACCATGCATCATGCGCTGGCCCGGAAAGATACCTGCAGGAACGGTCTGCCGGAAAATGGCTGCCACGATCGACATTCTCCCGACTCTGGCGGCAATCAGCGGAGCGCCGCTCCCCAAAAAAAAGATAGACGGAGTGAACATCCTTCCCCTTCTGCTCGGAGAGGAGGGAGCAGTCCCGCGGGACAGCTACTTCTATTATTACGGCGGCGGCCTGCGGGCCGTACGCAAAGGAGACTGGAAACTTATTTTTCCCCACACTTCCCGCTCCTATCAGGGAGTAAAGCCGGGTGAGGGCGGCCTGCCGGGACCCTACGCTTCTGTTACCACCGGCCTGGAGCTGTACAACCTGAAGGATGACATAGGAGAGACAACCAATGTCGCTGCCGAACATCCCGAGATCGTGAACGAACTCGAAGGAATGGCGGAAGCCATGCGTGAACAGCTGGGAGACCGGCTGCAGGGCCGCAAGGGCACGGAAGTACGTCCGCCCGGAAGGAGAGGAAGGGAAAAGCAAAAACGGATATCCCATAAGGCGGTGGGCAAGCCGGTGATCCTGACCCTGCCGGCCAGCAGCAAGTACCCGCCGGAAAATCCCAATCCTTTTACTGACGGCTATCGGGGGAGTCTCGACTTTGCCGACGGGTACTGGCAGGGATTTGAAGGTGATAATCTGGAAGCGGTTGTGGATCTGGGACGGCGGGAGAAAATCAGTCAGGTGCGCTGCTCTTTCCTGCAAAACCAGATATCCTGGATTTTTCTGCCTGCCACGGTTGAGTTTGCCCTGTCCGATGACGGGAACGTCTTTACGCCTGTAAAGTCATTTACGTCTTCAAGCGATCCCAGCCGCAAGAGCGAGATCAGAGAATTTAGCTGCCAGTTAAAGGAAACGGAGACTCGTTTTGTACGAGTGCGGGCCGAAAACATCGGGACCTGCCCCGCCTGGCACCCCGGCAGTGGCGGCAAGTCCTGGATATTCGCAGACGAAATCGTGGTGCGCTGATTTCCACCGGTGCAAATACAGTGATGCAGGTCCGGTGCTTCCGGCAGTGGATACAGACAAAGAGACTCAGTAATCCATCGATTCTTCAGAATCCGGAGCTTATATGCCTATGCAAACCAAGAAGTTTCCCTTGTCCCTCATCGGGCTCATCCTTGGTCCGGTCCTGGCTGCGGCAGTCTATTTTATCCTGCCGGTCCATTATGTAAATGCAGAAGGGGTGGTTGTAGATCTGGGCGCCGCGGGCCGGGCTACCGCGGCCGCCGGTGTATGGATGGCGGTATGGTGGATGACGGAGGCGATTCCCATCTACGCCACCGCGTTGCTGCCCCTGGTCCTCTTCCCCCTGACCGGCGTGGCCAATGCCAGTGCCGCGGCGGCTCCTTATGGACACCATCTTATCTATCTCTTTCTTGGAGGATTCATCATCGCCCGTTCTCTGGAGAGATGGAACCTGCACCGGCGCCTCGCTCTCCTGGCGCTCCAGCGGGTGGGCACCAGGCCGTCCTTCATCATTGCAGGATTTATGGGGGTCACGGCCTTTCTCAGTATGTGGGTTTCCAACACGGCAACTACCATGATGATGCTGCCCATCGCGTTGAGTGTTATCGGCTGGATCGAGACTAAAGAGAATGGCAGCACGGTTTCCTTCGCGCCGGCGTTGCTTCTTGCAGTGGCTTACTCTGCTTCCATCGGCGGCATGGGGACTATCATCGGCACACCACCGAATCTTTTTCTGGTATCTTTTTTAAAGGAACATGCCGGTATTGAAGTGAGTTTTGTGCGCTGGATGGGAATCGGGATTCCGATAGTAATGGTTTTCCTGCCGTTGGTCTGGCTTATGCTCACCAGACTGTTGTATAAACTGGGAGGGCCCGCCATCAGTGAAGGCAAATCACTTTGCCGCAGGGAGTACACCGAAATGGGGCCTCT
>CAZUMH010000029.1:597-33911 GCA_964621645.1 uncultured bacterium | reverse complement strand
GCTCATTGACTGGACAGGGTACTTGGTTAAGCTTAATCCCTATTCCGGTGGGGTGTCCTGGTTTCCGGTGGTCCATTGGCCTCGGGCAGTTGCCCTTTGCCCGGAAACGGGTAACATTTGGGTAATTGAGGAAGACGGCGATGCTCTTTCAATTTTCGATACAAGCGGTGTGAAGATTACGAGCCTCACCCAATTTTCCGGGTTGACCTGTTTGCGACCCAGCGGTCCTGAAGCGGGATTCTGGCTGGCTGATTCAACAACCGATGCTGTGTTCCTCTTGGATTGTCAAGGAGCGGAACGGATGGTTATCACAAAGCCGCTATCAAGGCCGGTAACGGTGGATTGTTATCGAAGAGAAGGGTGGATATGGGTAGGGGACGGCGATATACTTAGGCTCCTTCAGTCACAGGGCAGTGAATTACTGAGCTATAAGGATCAAGGCAGTATTATCGATGTGGCTGCGCACCAAAACAAAGCCGATTGCTGGATGGTGGTTCGGGAGGGGGACGGATCCGGCAGCACAGTTGTTAAAATAGACAGCGCCGGAACGGTCCTGGTCAGGATTTCCGGCTTCATGGGAGTCCGTTCCATTGCTGCCGATGATTTTTCAGGTGGGTGCATGGTAGCTGAGGCTGATAGAGGAAGAGTGATAAGGCTGGATAGGAGGGGAGCAATTACCGGTGAATTTACGGGATTTCAAGCTCCCTGGCACGTTATTAAAGAGTGAACTATGGTCTGGGCCAAGGAGAGGAAATGAGAAGAGTATTCGGCAGATATGATGTAATCTTAGCCGTGTTGGCTCTGGCAGGATTGGCGGTCTTCACCTATACCGCTTCCCGGCTCTATCCGGAGACGGCTGGGAGCAAACGTCTGGGAACGGATGATATACGCCATAAGGCAAAAATCCTGATTAAGGAAATGGGGTACGAGATACCCCAACAGGATTTACAGCTTAGACTTGTGAGTGATAATGAACAGCTGCGCTACCTGTATGAGCAGTTTGGCGTCGAACGGGCTCTGACTCTGGCGCGCGATTCTATCCCGATTTATCGGTGGGAGATCAGCTGGAAGCCGCAAGAAGCGGGGAGAGACACGATATCAGTGTCTATCGGACAGAACCAGTCAGAGAGATCGGTCAAGAACATCCTCACCCTTGATTTTAAGGGTCTGCCGCTTGTTTTTAATTCGGTGCGGCGTTATTCTGAGACATCACAAACAACAACCATTGAGAAGGACAGCTCTTTTGCAACGTTGGTGGCACAAAACCTCTTTCGTTATGATGAGGGGAAATGGGTGTTTTACAACGCTGTAGAAAGAGGGGGAGGAGATATTCCGGTTCACCGCTTTACCTGGAGTCGGACCGGGACTGTGGCGGGGCAAACTGTTGAATTAAGCGTCGATATAGCCGGAGGACGCGTCGTCCGTTTCCAGCGAAGCTATACTATCCCCAAGGAGTATTCTCTGCCCCAACCGGAAAATGAGTGGTATACTCTTATTCTTCTGGTCTTTTTTCTGATACTTTTTATTATCATGATTGTTTATTTCGTCCGCAGACTCCGGGGTGATTTGCTGGAACTGAAGAACGGAGCTCTGCCAGCTTTTTTAACCGGGCTGGCATGGCTGGGCTGGTTCTGGGGGCTCATTTTCCTGGAAGGATTGTCGCTATCCTCTTTGCTGATTCCGACACTGATTTTCACTCCCTTTATCATCGGAGGGATTTGGATGCTTTACAGTGTCGCTGATTCCCTGGTTCGGGAGGAATGGTCCGAAAAACTGCTCACCATAGATACAATAAGGAGAAGGATTTTATTCCCCCAGACTGGACTGGCACTGTTGCGAGGCATCCTGGTCGCCTTTATCGCTCTTGGAATCAACAGTTTGTTAATATATCTAGGCACCAAATACGCTGGCGGGTATGTTCCAATCCGACCGGTGGCTTTGCGATTTCTTTCATTGCCTTTTTCCAGCTTGTTCATACTTGGTGAATCCATTTTTATTAGTATATATTTGAACACAGCCCTTTTACTGTTCACAATTACATTATTACGCCGCTGGTTTAAAAAACGCATTTGGCTGGTTTTGCCGCTTTTAATAATCCTTTCACTGACAAGTTTCCCGATTCCACAGGTTCATCCCTTTTGGCTCAAAGCGATTGGCAGCCTGCTTCTTGGCGCTTTATTCATCCATATCTTTTTACGGTTTGACTTTCTTTCGGTGCTGGCCGGCAGCTTTTTCTTGCCCATTATTTTTTACGGCTATATCTCATTTATTCTGGGCGGAACATTATTGGTTCAAGGCTTTATTATTCTTGTAGTTGTGTTATTTATTACTGTTTATGCCTTACGTGCCTATCATAGTGAAACCACCGCGGAAGAGGTGAGCCGCTATGTACCTGAATACATGCAACGTATTTATGAACGTGAAAGGATTCAGCGGGAACTGGAAATCGCCCGTCACGTACAGCTTACTTTTCTGCCGAGGGAAAATCCTGCTATTGCCGGTTTGGATATTGCAACCATTTGTTTGCCGGCCCGGGAAGTGGGGGGTGACTATTATGATTTTTTAATAGACCAGGACCGTCTGGGAGTAATCATTGGAGATGTGTCTGGAAAGGGAATCCCTGCGGCCTTTTATATGACTATGACAAAGGGCTTTCTCAAATCCCAGACAGAGTTCCACACTTCTCCCCGCGATATTCTTATCCATATGAACAAATTATTTTACGAAAACGCGGAACGCGGAATGTTCATCAGCATGATAATAGGTATTTTTAACCTGAGAGAAATGACCTTGACGTTTGCCCGGGCCGGACACAATCCGGTGATCTTGCACCGCGTCAGTGAAGGGTTGGCCAAGGAAATATCCGTTCCCGGAATGGCGTTAGGATTGGATGCCGGATTACTTTTCAATAAAACCATAGAGGAACGGACCATCGAATACATGCCGGGTGATATTTTCTTCTTTTATACTGATGGAATCAGTGAAGCGCAAAACGGTACCAAGGACGAGTTCGGCGAAGAGAGGCTCATGCACTTTATCGAGTCCAATTATCGGTTGGCTGCATCTGAACTCTTAGTAAAAATTCAAATAGAGATAGAAAATTTTGTTACAGGAACACCTCAGCACGATGACATTACCGCCGTGCTGGTAAAAATCGAATAATGAGTAACGGATGAAGAAAGATATTGGGAATATATTTATCGGTGTCGCTGCTGTTGTACTGCTGGCCTTATTGATGCCAATCTCCCGTATGGCGGCTGACGTTTCAATGAAATGGTCAAGAGAAATATCAGTACTGGTCATTATCCTGATGCTTATCTTTCTGATAGCACGAGCACAGAAAAGACGGAGCTACTCCCTTTTGCGTAATTTACGCTGGCTTGGACTGACCGCACTTACTTATGTTATTATCTTGACTATTCTGAAAGCGCATCATGCGAATCAAACCCTTTTAAATGTGCCCCATAAAAGTGATATGCTGACGACGGTCTTGGCAGTTGCCGGATTATTCCTCTCTGTTATAATTCTCATGGAGCTGGGGAAATGCATTTTTATCGAACGGGGGAAAAAGACAGCAATAAATTTCACTATTGTTATTGCAATAATCCTGCTGCACATCATCGTTGATCTGGCGGATCTGGATAAGGATGGTCTGCTATTGTCAGTGTTCAGGTTAAACACAACAGTAATTCCCGCCAATATCGTACTGGTTCTCCTGTGGGTTTTTTCAATAATCAACGGATTCCGCTGCAAATGGATTCACTACCTTAACCGAAGACAGAAGATGGGCATATTTTTCATCGGAGTCTTTTTAAGTGGTTGGTTCATTTTTCTCGGGCCGCAGTGTAAAGAGTGCATCGAGAATGTCACTCAGGCAGGAAGCGTCTTTGTTTCAGATATCCACTTGTTTTTCATTATCTACAGCAGTATGGCTCTCTTGGGATTGCTCTTTCAGCTGCCATCTGCAGGCATTATGGACCGGCGAATGCGTCAAATTCGTTATCTGCAGGACCTGGGAGCCAAGCTGGGATCAGTACTGGAAAAAGATCAATTGTTGGCAACCTGTGCGGATTTGACGATACAAATGGTAAATGCTGATCTTGTCTGGATCGAACTGACAGCGAATGATGAGCTCGTATTGGCCTGGTCAGCTGGAAAGGAAGCTGAAAAACTTGCCGCTCTCGATAATACGAGAACCTCTGCGTTGAGAGAAAACCTGGACGATAATCCCTCAGCGCTTTTAGTGAACGATTGCAATAAAAATTCACTTTGCCGTGTTCTGGCAGATGCGCCCTTGCGCGGCGGATCCCTCCTGGCTGCAGCTATTACCCATTCCCGGACCACTCTCGGGTATCTTTACGCACTGAAACGGAATAGATTTGCTTTCTCTGAGGAAAACAGGGGCCTGTTCAAAGCGTTTACTGATATGGTTGGAGTCGCCCTGCAAAATAGCAACCTCATGCAGATAACCATCCAGCAGCAAGTCTACAGAGAGGAGTTGCGGCTGGCACATGATGCGCAAATGCGATTGCTTCCGCAACAGATGCCTCAAGTAACGGGAATGGAACTGGCTGGCTTCTGCGACACGGCTAATGAAATAGGCGGTGATTTCTATTACGTACTGCCACTATCGGATGATCGGGTTGATTTCATTATCGGAGATGTTTCCGGAATAGGTGCCTCGGCAGCCTTCTATATGGCTGAATTGAAGGGGTTAATCGAAGCTCTATCGCGGCATCATGACACTCCCGAGGATATTCTGGCGGATATCAATGGATTTATCCGTAAAAATTTCGAGCCGGATACGTTTGTTACAATGATCTACTCAATATACTTCTGCAAGCAGAAGAAATTACTGGTGGCCAGGGCCGGACACCCGCCCTTTCTTCACCTTCATGACGATAAGGTCTCCTTGATCGAAACAGGTGGATTGGGATTGGGACTTGCAACTAACGAGTCGCTTCGGCGTACACTTAAGACGACGAAGCTGCGATTGAGCTCCGGCGACAGGGTTATTTTTTTAACTGATGGCCTCTTGGAAGCGAGAAACCAGGAGGGGAAGGAATTTGGTGAAGAGGGGTTGACCGAGGCGGTGATTCGCTGCTTGGATTGTGGCGCTGAGGAGATGGCGTCCTCCATTCGGCAGAGTATGACCGATTTCATGAATGGAGTACCCCGTCATGACGACGTGACCCTCCTGTCGCTGAAAGTGCTCTGAGAACCGAAAAAGTGAAGGAGAGATTGATGAGTGATTTCGAAGTAGCCCGGAAGGATGCGGGAGAGGTATCCATCATCTATTTAAAAGGATACCTGGATGCACATACTGCACCTGATTTTGAAAAGTCGCTCCAGCAGCTCGTTGATGAAAACAGGGTAAAGATTGTCGTTAACCTGGCTGACCTTGCCTATATCAGCAGCGCCGGCCTGGGAGTCTTCATGGGATTCATCGAGGATGTACGTAGAAAAAAGGGTGATATCAAGCTTGCGGAACCGACCGAGAAGGTGTTCCGGGTTTTTGATCTTCTCGGATTTCCAGTCCTTTATGAAATTTTTTCCAGTGAGAATGAGGCTATAGAGAAACACCTCAACGCTTCTTAAAAACGGAGCCTGAATGAAGCGAATTAAGGGGTCGCACAGATGAAAACAGCTAGGTACACCCTAAAAATCCCAAGTCATTTGGAAAATCTTGAGATAATACGAGACTTTATCTCCAGCGTGGCAAGGAGAGCCGGGTTCAGCCGGGAAGAGGCCAATAAGATAGAACTGGCTGTCGATGAAGCCTGCACTAATATAATTAAACACGCCTATGGAATTGAAAATAAAGGAGATATTGGGATAATTCTCCGCCTGGATTATTATAAACTGACAATTCTGCTTACCGATCATGGCAAGAGTTTTGATTTTGATAGAATCAAGATACCGGATATGGACAAGTATCTTGCGGAGCTGCGGGTTGGTGGGCTGGGAATTTATCTAATGAAGACGTTAATGGACGATGTCAGCTATCGAACCACTTCAACAGGTGAAAATGAAGTAAAGATGGTTAAATATTATCTGAAAGATGATAACTCTTTACAAAAGGTTGAAGAGAAATAGAATTGCCATGGCAGAGCCGTTACGAGTAGTTTAACTTTTCAATCTATATCCCTTCCTGTAAGAACAGAGTAATTAATACTACCGCCATCTAAAGGATTGATTATGGCAAATAAATCCAAGGCGTCTGATAAAAATATTAACAGACAGCTTGATGAACGACTGCTGGAACTTGCCGCCCTCTTTGAGATAAGCCGCTCCCTGACCTCGTCACTGAACATACGGGCCGTTTTGGGAAATATACTGCGTATTCCCATGGGGCATTTTCTTATCAGTCGAGGGCTGGTCATGCTGAGGCAAGGGAACAGCTCGGATTATTCGGTTGCTGAAGTGAAAGGGATGCCGCGAAATATCTTGGGTAAGACTCTCCGACTGGATTCCTTTCTGGCTCAGACGGTTCTTCTGGAAGAAAAGCAAACCAAGGGACCTCTCGCTTTTTTCAGTGATCTCTCTCTCGGCTTGATCATTCCTCTTTGCGCTTCTCAGACCTGTATCGGTCTCGTTGCTTACGGAGATAAGATAACCGGGATACCTTTCACGCAATCGGAAGTAGAATTTCTGGATTCAATTTCCAATATTGCCGCAACGGCCGTGTCCAACAGTCTGAATGTCGAAGAGATCCAGAAAGTCAACCGTACTCTGGATCAAAAACTCCAACAACTCAATACCATCTTTGATATTAACCAGGAACTCAATACCACACTTGATAGGGGGATGATGGTAAGTTTGCTTGCCTACGCTGTCATGGGAGAGCTCCTGGTGAATCGATGTGCTGTCTATCTGCTGGAGAAGAATAGCATGCTCCTTGTCCTTAATAAAGGAGGGTGCAGTCTCCCGGATGAGGATAACAGTCTCAGTGGTATTTCAACTCCTCTGCTTTTAGAGGAAACCCAGTCCTACTCCGGTTATCGTGAGGCAGGCCTCTCATTATTCGTTCCTCTGAAATTACAAGATGATATTAAGGGTATTCTGGCTTTGGGACCAAAAATTTCCGGCGAGAAATTTGAGGCGCTCGATTTGGAATTTCTTACAATTCTGGGCAATCAGGCTATTACCTCCATCGAAAATACCAGACTTTTTGAAGCCGCCCTTGAGATGCAGCGGATGGAGGAAGAACTGAATCTGGCCAGGAATATTCAGAAAGGGCTGCTCCCTTCAATCCTGCCGGAGTGGAAAGGGTACCAGATTGCCGCTATAAATCTTTCCAGCCGTGAAGTAGGGGGTGATTATTATGATGTCATCCACCTGGAAGGAGATCATTGGGGAATCGCAATCGCCGACGTATCAGGTAAAGGGGCGGGTGCGGCCATGCTCATGTCCAACCTGCAGGCGGGACTAAGGGCTCTTTTACCTGGGACGATCGGATTAGCCGAAATGGTGCATCGAGTAAATTTGCTGATCCACCATAATACTTCAATAGATAAGTTTATCACTTTCTTTTACGGAGAACTCGATACCCGATCAGGGATTTTTCAGTACTGTAATGCCGGCCATAATCCTCCCTTTCTGGTAAGCAGGCAGGGGAAGGTTAAGGAGTTGACCGAGGGCGGGCTTATTTTGGGCATGATGCCGGAAAGCCAGTATGAGACGGGCAGGATCACCATAAGAGCGGGTGATCGTCTGGTTTTTTACACCGATGGGATCACCGAAGCCATGGATGAGAAGTATGAGGAGTTTGGTGAAGAGCGCGTTAAGAACATCGTTTCAGCCAATCCGCAGCTCGATGCCGAAGGACTGCTGGAGACGATATCAACGGAAGTTCAGGCTCACGCCGAAGGCCTTTCTCAACAGGATGATATTACCATGATTGTGATAAGAAAGATCTGATGAGGAGCGGTCAGCGCTGGTGGGCCGGCAGGGAACAGATGGCGTGGCCGTCTTCCTGAAGTATGTAGGTGCCATCTTCCGGGCAATGCGGAATAGCCCTGTCAACAAGATAGGGAACCAAATCGATAATTTCCGTGGCATAGTGCCCTGTAGTTCTCTGTAGCACACAATTGGTATAGTAAAGCGTTTCAGCCTTTTCCAATGCCAGTTGATTGGTATGACAAACGGTAGTGGAAACTCCAATTTTAACATCATGATACTTGGCGAAGACAGAAGCTAAGAGAATGCCAATGATTAATATCACGGTGATGAGTTCTATAGCGGTGAAGCCTTGCTCATCCTGTATAAAACCGGAGATTCCCCCCGATAATTTCATTTTTCCATCCTGATTAATTATTTCTCTTCCATTTTGAAAAATTATTAACTTCAGGGTGTGTCTCAGTATCAAGAGCAACAATTGAGCCAACAGGATATTTTTTATAATATTTCGCTTCCCCACTCTTAGAATCTCCTTGCAATTCAACGCCGTTGATAATATATTTTATGTAGATTTAATACCTTAACCTCGATCAAAGGAGTAGGCTACGAACGGAATTATCACCAAAGACAGAGGCGAAATGGAGCGAGTGGAACGATGGACCTCCCGTCTGCTCCTCCTGGTTGAAGATTGCGTGAAGATACCAATCTTCGGGTGCCAACGTTGTGGTGAATGCATCCTGAGTCATACTGCATTTATTTGCAGCCAGCACTGTCCCAAGCGGTTGCGTAACGGCCCCTGTGGAGGGACGAGTGCTGATGGCAGCTGTGAAGTCTTCCCCGAGCGTCGCTGTGTCTGGCAGCGTATCGTCAGGAGAGCCGAATATCTAAAAAGACCGGGTATGATTGTTTTGATGGAACCGGCTCATAACTGGCGGCTGGAGAAGACATCGGCGTGGCTTAATGTTTTAACCAAACGTATCAGGTCAATGGATATCTTTCCCTGGAGGCGCCCGCTGAGATGACATTAGAGGAAAGAATCCGTTCCAAAGAATTTGTCGTCACCGCCGAACTTGGCCCTCCGGCCAGCTGCCGGGGAGAAGTGGTGCAAAAAAAAGCGGCCTACTTCCGAAGTGGAGTGGCAGCAGTAAACATAACTGACAATCAGACGGCTATTGTACGCCTTTCCAGTATTGCCGCGGCGCGAATACTTCTGGAAGAGGCCATTACCCCGATTATTCAGGTTACCTGCCGGGATCGCAATCGTATTGCCCTGCAGAGCGATTTACTGGGTGCCGCAGCTTTAGGAATAAAAAACGTTCTCTGTTTGAGCGGGGATTTCGTGTCTTTCGGCGACCACCCGGAAGCCCGGCCGGTATTCGACCTGGATTCAGTCCAGCTGATCGCCACGGTGGCTAATTTGAACAAGGGGTTTCTCCTTTCCGGGCGGGAAATGAAAAGTCCGACAAATTTTTATATCGGGGCGGCAGCCAATCCGTTTGCGCCACCCCATGCATTCAGAATAACCCGTTTAGCCAAGAAGATCGAAGCAGGCGCTCGTTTTATTCAGACCCAGCCGGTTTTCGATATTGAAGTTTTTGCGCAATGGATGGAAGGCGTGCGTAACGCCGGCCTGCACAGAAGGGCAGCCATCCTGGCGGGCGTCATGCCTGTGAAATCTTTAAAAGCTCTATCCTACATGCAGAAAGAAGTTCCGGGGATGCGGGTTCATCCGCGGTTGCTTGAACGTATGGCCGCTGCCTCAGATGAAGAGGATGAGGGTGTTCACCTGGCAGTTGAAACCATACATCAGCTCAGAAATATCGAAGGGCTGCAGGGAATCCACCTGATGCCCCTGTACTGGGAAAAGATCACGCCGAGGATACTGCTGGAATCCGGCACTGTAAAAGGAGTTGCATGACAAGAGAGGAGTTACGTAAAAGACTGAGCCATGAGATCCTGATCCTCGACGGCGCTATGGGATCCCTGCTGATGAACAGAGTGGGTCACCAGGCCTGTCTGGAAGATGTGGCCCGCAGTCATCCTGAAATACTGAGGGAGATTCACAAGGCCTATGATGAAGCCGGCGCTGATATTGTTTCCAGTAACACGTTCGGGGGCAATCGTATTAAACTTGCCAACTATGGTCTGGAAGCGCAGGCTGGCGAAATCAACAAAAGAGCGGCCGCTTTGGCCCGGGAGGCCGTTTCCTCAGAAACACTGATAGCGGGCAGCGTGGGGCCCACCGGGAGGATCATCACACCTCTGGGAGACCTCTCTTTCGATGAGGCTTATGAGGCCTTTCGGGAGCAGGCTATGGCGCTGGAGTCAGGCGGGGCGGATTTGCTGCTCCTGGAGACTTTTGGCGATTTGAAGGAAGTGAAGATCGCCATCATGGCAGCCAGAGAAAACACTTCTCTTCCGGTCCTGGCGGCAATGACATTCGAGGAAGGGTTCACTTCTTTTACGGGCACTGATCCAGAGACAGCGGCAGTACTTCTTTCTTCACTGGGGGCGGATGGGATCGGAGTGAATTGTTCCACCGGCCCGGAACCGATGCTGGAAGTAGTAGGACGGTATACCCGGATAACGGAAAAGCCTGTCTTTGTAGAACCCAATGCCGGTCTGCCGCGACGGGAAGGCAAGAAAACCTCCTATCTGGTAACACCGGAGGTTATGGCCGAACATGCCGGCAAATATGTACAGCTGGGTGCCAATATCGTGGGCAGCTGCTGCGGCAGCACTCCGGAGTACACCCGAGCCATTGCAGCGACCGTGAAGGGATTTCGGCCTGTTTCCAGACAGAACGAATCCGTTTTTTACCTGGCCAGCCGTAACCGCAGTGTCGCCGTGGGCGCCGGCCTGCCGTTTGCGGTCATCGGAGAGAGAATAAATCCGACTAACCGCGAAGATCTGGCTGAAGCGTTGCGCAGCGGGCGGGTGGGAGCAGTAATCCGGGAAGCGCAGCAGCAGGCATCTGAAGGTGCCATGCTCCTTGATGTCAATGTCGGAGTGCCTGGAATCGACGAAACTGAAATACTGCCGGCCGTCGTTGAGGGTATCGAGGGCTCAGTAGTCCTGCCGCTCTGCCTTGACTGTACCAATCCCGGAGCGATTGAGGCGGCGCTGCGTTCCTGCGCCGGTAAGCCACTGATAAATTCCGTGAACGGAAGTGAGGATAGTCTCGAAGCGATGCTGCCCCTGGCCCGGAGACATGGCGCGGCTCTTCTCTGCCTTGCCGTGGACAAGGCAGGAATTCCGAAGACAGCCGCAGAACGGCTTGCGGTGATTAAGAAAATTGTCCGAGGCGCCGAAGAAGCCGGGATTCCCCGTAACAACCTAATTTGTGACTGCCTCACATTGACGGTGTCAGCCCAGCAAAAAAGAGTTGAGGCCACCCTGGAAGCCGTCCGAATGGTGCACCGTGAACTGGGACTGCCCACGGTTCTGGGGGTGTCTAACATATCCTATGGATTGCCTGAGCGCAGTCTGATAAACTCCGTATTTCTCAGCATGGCCATGGGCGCCGGACTGGACGCGGCGATCATGAATCCATCCGACCGGAAGATGATGGAAACGGTAAGAGCCGCTTCGGTACTGACAGTGCGTGATAAAGACTCACAGGCTTTTGTGGCATCACATCAGAGAAAGAAAAAATCCAAAACTTCCGTTGCGGCTCAAGAGCAAAGCTCCGATAATGCCATCTTCCAGGCTGTTTTGAACGGCAACCGAAAGGATATTGCCGCTCTGGTTGAAAAGGCCCTCACCGCGGGGGAATCCCATGAAAAGATCAATACCGAGATCCTCATCCCCGCTATTCAGGAGGTGGGCGGGCGTTACGACCGCAAGGAAATATTTCTGCCGCAAATGATTTTGGCGGCCGAGACCATGCAGGCCGGATTCGAGGTGCTGAAGCCGTATTTCAAGGGAGATAACAGGTCAACAAAAGGGACCGTAGTTCTCTGCACCGTGAAAGGAGATGTTCACGATATTGGCAAGAATATTGTAGGACTGTTTCTGAAGAATAACGGTTTCTCGGTAATCGACCTGGGAAAGGATATGAGCGCCGAAACAATACTGCGGCAAGCCCTGGACTCCAGTGCCGATATTGTCGCTTTATCGGCGCTCATGACGACCACCATGGTCGAGATGCCCAAGGTAATTCAGATGCTCAGAGAGGGCGGCTGTGCGGCCCGGATATTGGTCGGGGGTGCGGTCATTACCAAACAGTACAGCAAAGAAATCGGAGCGGACGGATTCGCAAAGGATGGACCGGGAGCTGTCACAGAAGCCTTGCGGCTGGTCGACGCGCCTTAAATTACTTATAAGAAGAATACAATTTATACGTTGGATACTTTAATGGAAGAATATGCCATTCAAACAGGAAAGCTGAGGAAAGTTTACAAGGGAGAATTGAGGGAAAAGAGCGTTCTAGCTCTGGACAACCTCGATCTGGAGGTCCGGCGGGGGGAGGTATTCGCCTTCATCGGGCCCAATGGAGCGGGAAAGACAACCACTATCAAACTGCTTTTGAGGCTTATATTTCCCACTGCGGGGTGGGTCAGAATATGCGGAGAAGCTAATACCTCAATACATGCAATGAAACAAGTGGGGTATCTGCCGGAACAACCGCGCATGTATGAATATCTCTCCGGCAGGGAATTTCTGCATTTTATCGGCAGATTATTCGGACTGAGCCGGGAGGAAAATGCGAAACGTACCCTAAAACTGCTGGAGCAGGTGGGATTGGGCACGAGAGGCGATGAGCTTATCAGGGGGTATTCCAGAGGGATGATGCAACGGCTTGGACTGGCTCAGGCTCTGATGAACGATCCGGAACTTCTTATCCTGGATGAACCCATGGCCAGTCTCGATCCGGTGGGTCGCAAGGATTTCCGGGATTTTATCCTATCCCTGAAAGAACGCGGAACCACCATATTTTTCAGCTCCCATATCCTTTCCGACGCCGAGATGATCGCCGAACGGGTGGGGATCCTGACCCAGGGGAGGATGGTACGGCTGGCCTCCCTCACGGAATTGACCCAGGGTGGGAGTGAATCTTTGGAAGTCTCGTTCACTCTGGCCGCTGAGAAGCAGAAGAATTTATCGGTCCCGGCGGGATCTGTACGGATTCAGGGAGATCAGGCTTTGGTGCGTCTCGAGAATGGATCGACACTGCCGGAGTTTGTCTCCAGCGTTTACTCTTTGGGAGGGAGCATAACGTCGGTCACACCCGTACGCAGGAGTCTCGAAGAAATATTCATGGCAGAAGTAAGGGGGAAGTAATGCGAGTCCTGGCCGTCCTCGAGAACACCTTCAAGGAAACTATACGTAACCGGATATTAATAAATATCCTCATTTTCGCAATTGGCCTTATCCTTCTTTCCCTCGTGATCGGTGACTGGTCTCTGGGTCAGCAGGCCAAAGTTATCAAAGACTTCGGTTTGGCAGCCATGTCCTTCTTCGGTCTGCTCATCGCCATTTTCATTGGCATGCGTCTCATCGTCCAGGAAATGGAAGGAAGAACGATATATATCATAGCCTCAAAACCGATAAAGCGCTGGGAGATCGTCCTGGGGAAGTATCTGGGCCTGTCCGTAACACTCGCGGTCAATGTCATTCTTATGAGCGCGGCTCTCTGGGTCGCCGATGTCGTAATGGAGGGGAGCATAGACTGGGGACTGATTCCGGCAATAATACTCATCTATGTCGAAATCCAGCTCATAGTCGCCTTTGCGCTGTTTTTCTCATCTTTTATGTCTGCTACCCTCGGTGCGATCCTGACACTGTGCGTTTTCGTTGTGGGACATCTGAGCGGATTCTTGCAGGACTTTGTAAAACTCTATCCGGACAAAGGATTTCACTGGCTGTTCAAAGCCATCTATTATACAGCACCGAATCTGGAAAAACTGAATTTAAAGATGGCAGTGGTGGAGCATCTGTCCAGACCTCCCCACAGTCTGCTGTACGGTCTTATTTATGGCGTATCCTATATATCACTGCTGATTATTATAACCTGCCTGATTTTCAGCAGGAGGGACTTCAAATAAAATGCTCAGATTTATCGGGAAAAAGGGTATCCTGTTTCTGACCCTGGCGGGTCTGGCGGCTATAGTGCATCTGAGCCAGCAGGTCATCGATCGAAACCGCGAGATTCATTTCGTGAACCAATCCCCTCAGTTTCTGCCTCGGGGGCAGACATTGAAGTGGCTGAGTATGGGGTACCGTGGTTTAATGGCTGACTGGTTCTGGATGAAGACGGTGCTCTATTACGGCCGGCGGGTAATAGATGAAGATAATCCTTATTTTACCTACAGCAGGGACAAAGGGACACTTCAGGAAGAACTGAGCGCTGTTCCCCAGACTTTTAACAGTGATACGGTCCTGGCACTTGATGAAAGCCTGAAAAAAGTGCTGTTTCGGATGGAAAGCCGCGGACTCGTCAACTACGTCTATCCCATGCTTGACCGGGTGACGGATCTGGATCCCCATTTTATCCTGCCGTATATATTCGGCGGAGTGTATGTACTCATGGATACCGGTGAAGTGGATAAGTCCTATTCACTCCTGGAAAAGGGGTACAGCAACAATCCTGATGACTGGCATTTCCCTTTTTACCTGGCCTGGATCGACTGGATGTATAAGGGAGATGTGCGCAAAGCCTATTCTTTGATGCTCAAAGCGGTGGATAAACCAGAGTGTCCTTTATTTGTGGGAAGATTACTGGCCGGCATTTCCTCCAATTTGAACCGTAGTCAATTAACCAGAATGTACTTGGAAGGGTTGCTCCAGAGCACGGATAACGAGGAGGTGCGTCAGCAGATCTTGGAAGTACTGAAGGAACTGGATAAGAACGAATCCAGTAACAAGGGGGATTGATGAGCAGTGGTCTGCACATTGCGGTGGGCTCCCTCAAGGGCGGAGTAGGAAAGACAACGGTAGCGGTAAATCTGGGAGCCGGATTGGCCAGAAAAGGCAAAAAGGTGCTCCTGATAGACTGCGATGCCCAGGGAAATGTGGGCGGTTATTTTAATATCGATTCAGATCACTCTTTGCCGGACCTGCTCCTAAATAATAAAACGGATGTCCTTATCGGAGTAAGAGAAAATCTGGATATCATTGTTTCCGGACAGGAGAGGTTGTATGAGGCTCAATGTTCCCTTTCCCGAACTGAAAATGGAGAGGAATCCTGCAGGGCTGCTTTATCTTTCACCCGAGAACAGGAGTATGATTATTTTTTCTATGATCTGGCTCCCTCGGAAACATTGTTGAATCGTTCCGTGCTTCTATTATGTGATATGCTGCTTGTTCCTGTCAGTCCGGTGTTTGAAGCAATATTAGGAGCCAAGCGATTTATCGATGTAGCCCTGGAGTATGCCTTGCGGCGCCGGAGAACTGTAGAGCTGTTGGGAGTATTGCTGAACGCCTATGACAACAGTCCCGTTATTAACCGTGAAATCAAAGATGTTGTTAAGGAGAAATGGAGCCGGCATCTGTTCCATACCGTGATACATAAGAATATTGCGCTGGCAGAGGCCAGAGTGAAACACAAGACAGTATTCGAGTACGCACCCAATTCCCGGGGTGCTAAGGATTATGAAATGTTTACCAGAGAGGTTCTTAATGAATAAAAAGAATCTGGGGGTTCTGGAAGCGATAGAGCAGGAGCTGGTACCGCCACGAGTTAAAGGCAGGCAAGGTCGTGTGACCATTGTAAGCGAAACTCTGGATGTGGTGCCGTCTCAGCCGGAAGTGGAAGGAGAAAAGAAAGAGGATGATAGCAAATATATGGATCGTTCGGATTCACTCCATAAGATATACAGTAAGCAACAGAAGAAAGATGCTATTATTCGAGAGAACGGTAATCCGAGGCAGATACATTTTCCATCGGTAACACTTTCACCGCGACTCGAGCGTCTTGCCGCAGGGATGACCTGGCAGGAGTGCCTGATTACAGCAGGGAAACCTGATGAAACAATATGTTGGTACCAAGGACATATGCGCTGCCGCTATGGAAATGTTTGGGTGGTTTTTGAGAATAACAAGATCAGCTGCATGGTGCATGCGTCCGGATTTCACCGTTTCTGGGGCCGCGGGAAGTATACACGCCTGCTCCCGGAGGCACTGGTAAAGTAACAGAAAAGAGGGGTGATGATGAAGAAAAAATATTTGATCGCCGGAATCTTGCTGATTCTGCTTTTTGCTCTCGAGTCCGCCTGTGCGGTGCAAGGAGGAATGCAAAATAGAATGGGTTTCTGGGATTATTTTACTCTGTCACGGGTCTGGCTTGGGTTTATCTTCGGAATCGGCGGTATGGTTCTTTTGTCCCGTTCTTTGGTCAGCAAGGGAGTCCGTATCCTGTCACTGCTATTAGCTCTTTTCTTTTTCGGGTTGTTTACACCCCTCTTTTCCGGAAGTTTCGCCCAAGGTCTGGGGATGCATCCCAGCCCAATGTGTCTGGTTGAGAAGTCTATTATTTTCCTCCTCGATCAGGGCCGAGTGCCGCTGCGCTTTTTAGCATTACTCACTTCCGTGGCCATTCTTACCATTATCGGCAACAAGCTATTCTGTGGTTGGGTCTGTCCGGTGGGCGCCCTGCAGGAGCTGATCAACGAAATTCCCTTGTCACGAAAAGTAAAAATCAGGCTTCCTTTTATCCTGACCAATTCGGTACGCATTCTTGTTTTCGCACTTTTTCTCATTGTCCTGGTATCAGCCAATATCAGCATCTATGGATATACCAATCCTTTTGAATTCTTCCAGTTCCGCTGGGTGATCTGGAGCGTGCTGACCCTGGCTGTTACCATGATAGCATCTCTCTTCATTTTCCGTCCCTTCTGCTATTTCCTCTGTCCTTTGGGACTGGTCACCTGGGTGCTGGAACAGATTTCGATTTTCCGGGTTAAAAGAGATGGCGACTGTATATCCTGCGACCGATGCGATACATCGACTTACTGCCCCGCTGTCCCTGCTGTTTTGAAGGGGAAGCGTATTCGTCCTGATTGTTTCAGTTGTGGCAGATGCCTGCGGCAATGTCCAAAGAATGTTCTGAAATATAAAGTCTGAGAAAGACAGAAATGATTAAATAAAACCAGGGATCTCACTCACTTTTCATCCTATTGAGATTCCTGGTTTTGCGTGATTAATGATAGGGAATTAAATTCAATCAAAATAATTATATAGCATTGGAATACTTGATGTCATCATCAGCAGAAAAACATGAAATTATCAGAAAGAAATTTGAATCCGTGATAAAAGTACAACCAAGAGATATAGACATAAACGGGCATGTGCACCATTCGATATATCTTGATTATCTGCTGGCCGCCCGGTATGATCAGATGGAGCGGTGCTATAAAATGTCCATGGAAGATTTCCTTGATCTCGGTCTTACTTGGTTCGCACGGAGATATACCATCGAATTCAGGAGCGGAATAGAATTAAACGACAGTGCTGTGGTAAGAACCTGGATCGAAAAGATCGGCAAGGTGACAGTTGATGTGGCATTCGAGGTCGAGTCAGAAGAGACAAAAAAAATGGCCGCCCAGGGAACAGCCTGCTTCGTCCTCATAGATATAGCTGGAGGGAAACCGACTAGAATACCGGAAGAAGTCCGGAGAAAATATTCTGTTTAGTAATAATTTGAGAAACATTGATTAGGGAGTTATGATGGCAGAAGCTGAAAGAAGCGATAAAGAAAAGGTGCTGGAGAAACGGATCAGGGAGCTGGAACAGCAGCTGGCAGAATCCAAGAAGAACAGCACCGGCAGATATAAAGGAAGCGGTATTTTCTGGGGGATTGTTTTCATCTCTGTGGGCACAATCTGGCTGGGTAATAATTTAGGCTGGTTCTACGCAGATGTCCCCTGGCTGGCTGTGCTGGCCATAGCCGGAGGGATTTATCTTCTTACGCGTCACTACAATGAAACCCATCCTGAACAGGATACGGAGTAGACGCCGGGAGGACTGTTCTGTCCGCCATAAAAGAAGCCGGTCCCAGAATTCTGCTGGTAAATCCCTGGATAACGGATTTTGCCGCCTACGATTTCTGGATGAAGCCGCTGGGTCTGCTGATGATCGCCTCCCATCTGAAGCAGTGCGGCTGCAGTCTGGATTTGCTGGACTGCCTTGACCGGTTCAATCCTCTTTTAATGCCATATGTACGAAACAAGAAGCTGCAGACCCTCCCGGATGGCAGGGGTGCCTTTCTTAAAACGATTATCGAGAAACCTGCGGTCCTGGCACACGTGCCCCGCCGTTACGGCCGCTACGGCTGGCCCCTTCCCCTAGTCCGTAAAAGACTTTCACAAACCACTCCTCCCCAAGCCATTTTAATCACTTCGGGGATGACCTACTGGTACCCCGGAGTCAAGGAGATGATCGGACTGATTAAACAGTCCTTCCCGGATGTTCCGGTAATACTGGGGGGAACCTATGCTACGCTCTGCCATGAACACGCCCGCAGAGTCAGCGGAGCCGACATCGTGCTCCCGGGATCAGGCCTGGTAACTCTTTCCGGACCTCTTGGGTCTATTACCGGTCTTTCCATCCCGGCACCGTCACGCCTGCCGTCACCTTTTTACGAATTATATCCGCGTTTGGCAAGTGTCGCGCTCATCACTTCCCTAGGCTGTCCCCGCAGCTGCAAATGGTGCGCGTCCGGTCTTCTTTTCCCGGCTGTTATCCAGCGCGATCCCGCCGAAGTCTGTGACGATATTGAGCGGTTGTATTCCCGCCAGGGAGTGACCCAATTCGCTTTTTTCGATGATGCTCTTCTTTATCAGAAGGAAAAATATTTCCTTACTTTGCTTGAAGAGGTCATCAAACTGAATTTACCGCTGTCTTTTCATACCCCAAACGGGCTGGAACCAAAGGCTATCGACCGTGAGACTGCGCACCTTATGAAACGGGCCGGATTTGATACTATCCGTCTGAGTTATGAGAGCAGCAACCAGAGACGACAGGCCGACATGGGGCATAAGGTGAGTGACGCGGATCTGACCCGGGCTGTTAATCATTTACTTAGCGCTGGATTCGCACCAGAACAGATCGGAGCATATGTCCTCATGGGCCTGCCGGGCCAAGAAGCAGAGGAGACGGCAGCCAGCATGGAGTTTGTCCTTCGCCTGGGTATACGGGTACACCTGGCATCGTTCTCACCCATTCCCGGTACAGCCTGCTGGCAAGAAGCCGTTGATTATGGATTAATTTCAGCGGACACAGATCCCCTGCTGCACAATAACTCCGTTTTCCCTCTGGCCAGTGACATCTTTCCAATTCGGCTTTTCCAGACTTATCGAACCGTGGCAAACCAGGCAAATAAGCGTCTCACCCAGGGGCTGGAGCCGAACGAGCAGTTGAGATCACTCAGGCTCATAGTGGGGTAACCTTCGTTTTTTCAGAATGAAATTGCCCTTCAAAATGCAAGGAATTCGCCGGCTGTGTATCAGCCGGTAATTTTTTTATAATCAATTGAAATAATTATTTTATTAATCCCGGTTTCTGTTTTGCTTCGTTTTTACAAGTTTCTCCTTGACATAACTTCTCAATAAGTTTCCAGTAAAGTTTATAACAGTCTGTAAAAAATACAGATAACCTCATTTACATTATCCGCTGAGATACAGCGGGATATGGTATGCTGAGTATTAAATGATTTGTTTTCTGATACTTGTTTCAACTCGGAAAACTTTTCCTCTATAGCGCGGAGAGCAATGACCGGTTATTTATTTTTTTAAATGGTGGCATGTTATTTGATTAAAGGAAAATCGATAAATCCTGCAATAACAGGATGGGACTCGAAACACTATAATCATCCCTGAGAAAGGAGGTGAGTAAGGTGCATTTCAACTTCATGAAAAACAATCCACTCAATCGCAAGGAGGTAAGCATGAAACGTTTTATCACGGCTCTTTTTATCGTCGCCTTGTTCCTCGGCTTCACGGTTGCAGGAATGGCGCAGACTAATGACAACCACACTGTGTCCGTCGCTGTCAGCGCGGTCGACGAGATCGATATCTCGGACGCGGCTGTAACGTTGACGATTAATTCGGCCACAGCCGGCAGTGATCTTGACGCAGCGACCGATAATACCAGCACTCTTTCCTGGACGACCAATAACGCCAGTCGGAAAATTACGGTCGCTCTCAGTGCCGCTTATTCTACGGGTATCACCCTGGAAGTCCAGGCCGGAGCTCCTTCCGGCGGTGGTACTGCTATGGGCACTCCCGCTGGCAGTTATACGGAAGTCACTACATCGGACGCGGATCTGATTACCGGCATCGACAAGGCCTATGCAACCAGCTCAATTACCTATCGGGCCTCGGCTTCGGTCACGGCTGGTGTCATCACCAGTGAATCACGTACCGTAACTTACACACTTACTGCAGGTTCTTAATGAACAGGCTGCCGGCGGGTCTCAGGATCCGCCGGCAGGTACTTATGAAAGAGTCCCTAAAAATACGAACTATCTCGATCCTGATAGCAGGAATATTGCCGGCCGCGGCTCTGATGGGGCAGCAGGTTACCATCGATATCAGCGGGAGCTGGTCGCTCACCATCACCTCGGCTGATTTAACCGCGGGAGCGGGAAGCGATTTCACATCGAGTTACGAGAGCAATACAGACCAGATTTCGGTAGATATCGATAAAGTGGTAAGCGGTAATTTCTGGGATTGGTTTCTCTCATATAACTGGAGAGTCGACGTGAACAAACAGGACGTGAACTGGCACAGTGATATGGAGCTGTACGTGCGACGTACATCAGGAGGATTTGGATTCGGCTCCATATCGGGAGGTACCTCCTATCAACAAATCACCAGCAGTGATCGGACCTTTTTCAGCGGCAACGGACGCCGCTACTGGATCCCTTTGCAGCTGCAACTTCAGGGAATGTCGGTGGAGGTACCTCCCGGTAATTACAGTACGGTTGTCTACTATACCGTCACTGAGTTGTAATAGATGGATAGTAGCAATCAAAAGTGGAAGGAAAAAGGACAATGAGTAAGGCAAGGATTCAGCAAATCGTCGGGATCATTGTATCATGCCTGGTGATCGGAGTACCTTTGCGGGCGGGGATTACCATTTTTGGAGAATTGTCCCATGAGAAAGAGGCGATCCCCGGTCAGACCTATACAGGGACGATTTACGTGAAGAACGATGGCGATGATCTGGAGGAGGTAAAGATTTTTCAAACCGATTACTTCTTCTATTCGAACGGAACCACCGAATACGGGGATGCCGGCACCCTGGAACGGTCCAATGCCATCTGGATCGAATTCAGCCCCAGCCGGCTTTCAGTGCCGCCGCAGGGACAAATGGCGGTAACCTATCGTATTACGGTACCCGAGGATCAGAGTCTTTTCGGCACCTATTGGAGTATGTTGATGGTCGAACCGATTCCCAAGAATTCTCCGGAAAATCCTTTGTCCCAAAACACCGTTGGTATCAACACTGTCATCCGGTACGGCATTCAGATGGTAACGAATATCAAAGGGACGGGCGAGCCCAACTTGCAGTTTCAGGATGTCAAGCTTCTCAGGGGAGAAAGCGGGCCCTATCTGCAGGTGGATATCATCAATAAGGGTACCCTTCTGACCCGACCCAAGGTCTGGGTTGATCTCGTGGACAGCAATGCCAAAGCAGTGGGTCGCAGAGAAAGCCGGGAGATGCGTATCTATCCGGAAACCTCGGTAAGGTATAGAATTGATTTAAGCTCTGTCCGGGCGGGTAACTATCAGGCCCTGGTAGTGGCTGACGGTGGAGAAAACGCTATGGTGGGTTCGAGGTATAATCTTAATATAATTCAATGAGAAATGTACTAGTCAAAATTCTCTTTATTTCTCTTACCTTTTCCACTTCTCTGAAGGGTCAGGAAGACAGGGTACAGGTCCGTCCGGCACAGAATGAGGCGATGGAATCGATGCCGGGACAGATAGTGACCACCGCCTTCCGGATTACGAACCTTTCCAGCATCAACCTTGATCTCGGTCCTATACTGTCCCTGCCGGAAGGCTGGAAGGCGGTAACCCAGGATTTTCCTTTTACCTTGGACAGTAAAGAGAGTGAGCTTCAGCTGGTAAGCTTTTTTGTCCCTCTGAAGACAAGGCCGGGCTCATATCATCTCAGCTACAGGGTACAGGGACGGGAATATCTTTCCTATAGTGATGAATACACGATTGAGGTCACAGTTCTGGAAAGACGCAGTTTGACGATGTCGATTATACGTGCGGATGAATATGTCATTGCCGGAGAATCGCAGAAAATATCACTTCTCGTTTCTAATGAAAGCAATGTCGATGATATAGTCACCATTTCAGCGACAACCATGCATGGAGTTGTGACAGGGATCACTCCCAATAACTTTAATCTCGCCAGGGGAAACAAGACTCAGGTCGATGTTACAATTAAAACAGATGCCGGGGAACACAAAGAGAAGCAGCATGTGATTCAGATACGCGCGACCCTGGAACATGATGCTTCAGTATCGGCTGCCGCTTCCTATATCATGACCGTTGTTCCCCGGGTGACTGAGAAATTGGATGTTTACCACCGATTGCCGGCTCAACTGACGGGGCGGGGTGTTGTCTATAACGATGATGGCCTCAAGAGTGCTTTCCAAGGTGAATTTAAGGCGGAAGGCTCGCTGGATCAGGCCGGTAAACACCGGATTAATTTAGAATTGCGCGGCCCTGATATCTACGGCATGTCAATATACGCTGAACGAAATCGAATCTTGGCAGGATATGAATCTGACCGATTCGGGTTGCAGATAGGTGATCGGCCCTACTCGTTATCAATGCTTACGGAAAGAAGCCGTTATGGCAGGGGAACCGAAGCCCGGATAAACCTGGGGGGATTTCAGGCGGGCGGTTTCTTTTTCACATCGCTCTGGCGGGTTGATGAGCTGAAACAGCAGGCAGGATATCTTTCCTATACTTTTCCAGGCGAGCACTTTGTCCGGGTAAATGTTCTCAACAAGCAGGGCGGTGACGGTGAAGGTACCATGTTCAGTCTGGCGGACGGTATATCCATATCCGCTCGTGACAAAATGGAATCTGAGTATGCGGCCGCAAAAGTAGATGAGCAGACAGAATCGGCCTACCAGGTCCGATTTTCAGGCGAACATCAAAAATGGCATTATTTCTTTAATATCATCAATGCCAGCAAAAATTTTCCCGGATATTACCGGGACACAAAGTTTTATTCCGGAAATATGGGAGTGGAAATTATTCCCAATTTGCGAGCCAGGATAAATATCCGCCGGGACCAGCAGAATTTCGCTATGGATACTACCCGTATCCAGGCACCCCTTTCCACCTACTCACAGCTGGGATTACATTACCGGCTGGGCCGCAATATTTCTCTCTCACTGGATAGGATTCTCATGAGCCGGGAAGACAGGATGGAGCAGCCGAATTTCAATTATCGTGAAACCAGCAACCGGCTGACTTTTTCTTATTATAAAGAAAGGTACTCACTTCAAGTCGAGGCCGAGCTGGGAGAAACTCGGAATGAACTGGAAGATACAAACTTCCCCTCAAAAAGGATTTCCACCTCGATTTTTTTCCGTCCAAGCAGGAAATTTACTCTGCAAGCCTTTCTCGAATACACCGAAAACGGCCGTTATTCCAATGTTCTTAAAAAACGGCTGACCAGCGGCGGTGAACTCGGGTGGAATATTACTCCATCCACCAACGTTAATATCAGATATCAAAACTATTATTCCCCGGAAACCTACTATCAGAATCGTAACCTGTTTGAATTCCGTTTCTGGCAGTATGTCTTCGGAACACACCGTATCACCTTCAAGGCGAGGGAAACTCTTCTGCGGAATTCTTCCTCCGATAAAGACGTGGCTGCCATTTTGGAATACTCTATACCATTGGGAATACCAATCAGCCGTAAAATGGATTTCGGAGCCGTAAAGGGGAATATTTTCGATGTACAAACTTCCCAGCCTCTCCGCGATGTGCTGATCCGTATTAATGGATCAACGGCTGTTTCGGATAACCATGGAGCCTACATTTTCCCCTATCTGCTTTCCGGGCGGTATTATTTGAATATTGATCAGAGCAATATCGGTCTCAATATGGTCTGCATGGAAAAACTGCCTAAACTTATCGAGGTAAAAAGAGGAGAAAAGCTTACAATTGATCTTCATGTTGTACACAGCGCCAAATTGCAGGGTCGTGTTACCTTATACGACTTTGCGGCAGATACAGCAAGCCCGGAAAGATATATTTTTAATGGGAAGAGTAAAACAGAACCGGATTCGTCCAGCAAGGTGAATTCGGATGAATATCGGCTCCTGAAGGGATTGTCCGGTATTATTGTCGAATTGGAACGACAGGATGAGAAGCAACGTCGCATTACCGACTCTTATGGCAACTTTAGCTTTACCGACCTTCGCCCTGGGAAATGGCATTTACGAGTGATCTCCGATAATCTCCCCGCATATCATTTTGTTGAATTAAAGAACGAGGAGCTTATTCTCAACCCGGGAGACAAGCTGACAACCGCTGTTCGGGTGTTGCCGCGCAAACGTAAAATCCAGATCCTCCGAGATGGCGGAACCCTGAAGCTTGAAGATGCAGGCAAAGAAGAGCAGGCCGCCGGCTCAGAGGAAAAGGGCGTCAAGACGAAGAAAATAATTGATGAAGGAATCCTTGATAAATCCCTTGATAAATCTTTGGACAAGTCTCTTGATAAAGCACAATGAGACACGGTGCAGTGAGGTGCTTTCAGTTTTCCAGCATAATTACAGTACGGAAGAGCCCTGCAGATTACGAGAGAGAACGGATCAGATAGCGTAAATACATCGGACTTCTAGGGAGGGGAAACGACTACATGGACGCAAGTCAAGATAGAATTCGGCAATCCGCGGAACTGGTTAGGGCGGGAGCCCTTTTTGGGGTTATCTACTGGTTATTTGAATCCATCCGGGATCTGATCGTTCAGGGGAATCGCTCGATCTTCTCGGTTGTTTTCTTGCCCAGCTTTAGAGAATTTTGGATGCGTTTTCTCGTTGTCTGTATCCTTATACTCTTTGGAGTAATCGCTCAGCGCCTCTGCCGTATTTATACGCGACAGAATGATAAAGGAAAAGGAACACCGGGAGTCAGAGAAGTAATGATCCTCTCGGCTGGATTCAGTTTGCTTTACTGGCTGTTGGAATCGGTTCGGGATGCCTGGGTGTTCCATAAGGGAACTGTTTTTATCCGCTTTATTTCTCCCGACCCAATGTCCGTATGGTTCCGGCTGCTGCCGATTCTCATAGTGATCCTTTTCGGCATCTATATTCTCGGCTTGTTAAAGGAGCGGACCACTCTGCTTTCACGCCAAGCCTCCCTTACCAAAATACTTGAGGAACGCAATGTCGAATATTTCAAGTTGGCAGACAACGTTAAAGCCGGTATTTTCAGGGCGGGACGTGAAGGGACCCTGCTCGAAGCCAACCAGGCCTTCCTCGACATGTTTGGATTCACCAATAAGGAGGAACTGTTCACCGTTAGATCCCTGGATTTGTTTAAAGAAGATGGAGTTTGTCCTTCGCCTGGGTATACGGGTACACCTGGCATCGTTCTCACCCATTCCCGGTACAGCCTGCTGGCAAGAAGCCGTTGATTATGGATTAATTTCAGCGGACACAGATCCCCTGCTGCACAATAACTCCGTTTTCCCTCTGGCCAGTGACATCTTTCCAATTCGGCTTTTCCAGACTTATCGAACCGTGGCAAACCAGGCAAATAAGCGTCTCACCCAGGGGCTGGAGCCGAACGAGCAGTTGAGATCACTCAGGCTCATAGTGGGGTAACCTTCGTTTTTTCAGAATGAAATTGCCCTTCAAAATGCAAGGAATTCGCCGGCTGTGTATCAGCCGGTAATTTTTTTATAATCAATTGAAATAATTATTTTATTAATCCCGGTTTCTGTTTTGCTTCGTTTTTACAAGTTTCTCCTTGACATAACTTCTCAATAAGTTTCCAGTAAAGTTTATAACAGTCTGTAAAAAATACAGATAACCTCATTTACATTATCCGCTGAGATACAGCGGGATATGGTATGCTGAGTATTAAATGATTTGTTTTCTGATACTTGTTTCAACTCGGAAAACTTTTCCTCTATAGCGCGGAGAGCAATGACCGGTTATTTATTTTTTTAAATGGTGGCATGTTATTTGATTAAAGGAAAATCGATAAATCCTGCAATAACAGGATGGGACTCGAAACACTATAATCATCCCTGAGAAAGGAGGTGAGTAAGGTGCATTTCAACTTCATGAAAAACAATCCACTCAATCGCAAGGAGGTAAGCATGAAACGTTTTATCACGGCTCTTTTTATCGTCGCCTTGTTCCTCGGCTTCACGGTTGCAGGAATGGCGCAGACTAATGACAACCACACTGTGTCCGTCGCTGTCAGCGCGGTCGACGAGATCGATATCTCGGACGCGGCTGTAACGTTGACGATTAATTCGGCCACAGCCGGCAGTGATCTTGACGCAGCGACCGATAATACCAGCACTCTTTCCTGGACGACCAATAACGCCAGTCGGAAAATTACGGTCGCTCTCAGTGCCGCTTATTCTACGGGTATCACCCTGGAAGTCCAGGCCGGAGCTCCTTCCGGCGGTGGTACTGCTATGGGCACTCCCGCTGGCAGTTATACGGAAGTCACTACATCGGACGCGGATCTGATTACCGGCATCGACAAGGCCTATGCAACCAGCTCAATTACCTATCGGGCCTCGGCTTCGGTCACGGCTGGTGTCATCACCAGTGAATCACGTACCGTAACTTACACACTTACTGCAGGTTCTTAATGAACAGGCTGCCGGCGGGTCTCAGGATCCGCCGGCAGGTACTTATGAAAGAGTCCCTAAAAATACGAACTATCTCGATCCTGATAGCAGGAATATTGCCGGCCGCGGCTCTGATGGGGCAGCAGGTTACCATCGATATCAGCGGGAGCTGGTCGCTCACCATCACCTCGGCTGATTTAACCGCGGGAGCGGGAAGCGATTTCACATCGAGTTACGAGAGCAATACAGACCAGATTTCGGTAGATATCGATAAAGTGGTAAGCGGTAATTTCTGGGATTGGTTTCTCTCATATAACTGGAGAGTCGACGTGAACAAACAGGACGTGAACTGGCACAGTGATATGGAGCTGTACGTGCGACGTACATCAGGAGGATTTGGATTCGGCTCCATATCGGGAGGTACCTCCTATCAACAAATCACCAGCAGTGATCGGACCTTTTTCAGCGGCAACGGACGCCGCTACTGGATCCCTTTGCAGCTGCAACTTCAGGGAATGTCGGTGGAGGTACCTCCCGGTAATTACAGTACGGTTGTCTACTATACCGTCACTGAGTTGTAATAGATGGATAGTAGCAATCAAAAGTGGAAGGAAAAAGGACAATGAGTAAGGCAAGGATTCAGCAAATCGTCGGGATCATTGTATCATGCCTGGTGATCGGAGTACCTTTGCGGGCGGGGATTACCATTTTTGGAGAATTGTCCCATGAGAAAGAGGCGATCCCCGGTCAGACCTATACAGGGACGATTTACGTGAAGAACGATGGCGATGATCTGGAGGAGGTAAAGATTTTTCAAACCGATTACTTCTTCTATTCGAACGGAACCACCGAATACGGGGATGCCGGCACCCTGGAACGGTCCAATGCCATCTGGATCGAATTCAGCCCCAGCCGGCTTTCAGTGCCGCCGCAGGGACAAATGGCGGTAACCTATCGTATTACGGTACCCGAGGATCAGAGTCTTTTCGGCACCTATTGGAGTATGTTGATGGTCGAACCGATTCCCAAGAATTCTCCGGAAAATCCTTTGTCCCAAAACACCGTTGGTATCAACACTGTCATCCGGTACGGCATTCAGATGGTAACGAATATCAAAGGGACGGGCGAGCCCAACTTGCAGTTTCAGGATGTCAAGCTTCTCAGGGGAGAAAGCGGGCCCTATCTGCAGGTGGATATCATCAATAAGGGTACCCTTCTGACCCGACCCAAGGTCTGGGTTGATCTCGTGGACAGCAATGCCAAAGCAGTGGGTCGCAGAGAAAGCCGGGAGATGCGTATCTATCCGGAAACCTCGGTAAGGTATAGAATTGATTTAAGCTCTGTCCGGGCGGGTAACTATCAGGCCCTGGTAGTGGCTGACGGTGGAGAAAACGCTATGGTGGGTTCGAGGTATAATCTTAATATAATTCAATGAGAAATGTACTAGTCAAAATTCTCTTTATTTCTCTTACCTTTTCCACTTCTCTGAAGGGTCAGGAAGACAGGGTACAGGTCCGTCCGGCACAGAATGAGGCGATGGAATCGATGCCGGGACAGATAGTGACCACCGCCTTCCGGATTACGAACCTTTCCAGCATCAACCTTGATCTCGGTCCTATACTGTCCCTGCCGGAAGGCTGGAAGGCGGTAACCCAGGATTTTCCTTTTACCTTGGACAGTAAAGAGAGTGAGCTTCAGCTGGTAAGCTTTTTTGTCCCTCTGAAGACAAGGCCGGGCTCATATCATCTCAGCTACAGGGTACAGGGACGGGAATATCTTTCCTATAGTGATGAATACACGATTGAGGTCACAGTTCTGGAAAGACGCAGTTTGACGATGTCGATTATACGTGCGGATGAATATGTCATTGCCGGAGAATCGCAGAAAATATCACTTCTCGTTTCTAATGAAAGCAATGTCGATGATATAGTCACCATTTCAGCGACAACCATGCATGGAGTTGTGACAGGGATCACTCCCAATAACTTTAATCTCGCCAGGGGAAACAAGACTCAGGTCGATGTTACAATTAAAACAGATGCCGGGGAACACAAAGAGAAGCAGCATGTGATTCAGATACGCGCGACCCTGGAACATGATGCTTCAGTATCGGCTGCCGCTTCCTATATCATGACCGTTGTTCCCCGGGTGACTGAGAAATTGGATGTTTACCACCGATTGCCGGCTCAACTGACGGGGCGGGGTGTTGTCTATAACGATGATGGCCTCAAGAGTGCTTTCCAAGGTGAATTTAAGGCGGAAGGCTCGCTGGATCAGGCCGGTAAACACCGGATTAATTTAGAATTGCGCGGCCCTGATATCTACGGCATGTCAATATACGCTGAACGAAATCGAATCTTGGCAGGATATGAATCTGACCGATTCGGGTTGCAGATAGGTGATCGGCCCTACTCGTTATCAATGCTTACGGAAAGAAGCCGTTATGGCAGGGGAACCGAAGCCCGGATAAACCTGGGGGGATTTCAGGCGGGCGGTTTCTTTTTCACATCGCTCTGGCGGGTTGATGAGCTGAAACAGCAGGCAGGATATCTTTCCTATACTTTTCCAGGCGAGCACTTTGTCCGGGTAAATGTTCTCAACAAGCAGGGCGGTGACGGTGAAGGTACCATGTTCAGTCTGGCGGACGGTATATCCATATCCGCTCGTGACAAAATGGAATCTGAGTATGCGGCCGCAAAAGTAGATGAGCAGACAGAATCGGCCTACCAGGTCCGATTTTCAGGCGAACATCAAAAATGGCATTATTTCTTTAATATCATCAATGCCAGCAAAAATTTTCCCGGATATTACCGGGACACAAAGTTTTATTCCGGAAATATGGGAGTGGAAATTATTCCCAATTTGCGAGCCAGGATAAATATCCGCCGGGACCAGCAGAATTTCGCTATGGATACTACCCGTATCCAGGCACCCCTTTCCACCTACTCACAGCTGGGATTACATTACCGGCTGGGCCGCAATATTTCTCTCTCACTGGATAGGATTCTCATGAGCCGGGAAGACAGGATGGAGCAGCCGAATTTCAATTATCGTGAAACCAGCAACCGGCTGACTTTTTCTTATTATAAAGAAAGGTACTCACTTCAAGTCGAGGCCGAGCTGGGAGAAACTCGGAATGAACTGGAAGATACAAACTTCCCCTCAAAAAGGATTTCCACCTCGATTTTTTTCCGTCCAAGCAGGAAATTTACTCTGCAAGCCTTTCTCGAATACACCGAAAACGGCCGTTATTCCAATGTTCTTAAAAAACGGCTGACCAGCGGCGGTGAACTCGGGTGGAATATTACTCCATCCACCAACGTTAATATCAGATATCAAAACTATTATTCCCCGGAAACCTACTATCAGAATCGTAACCTGTTTGAATTCCGTTTCTGGCAGTATGTCTTCGGAACACACCGTATCACCTTCAAGGCGAGGGAAACTCTTCTGCGGAATTCTTCCTCCGATAAAGACGTGGCTGCCATTTTGGAATACTCTATACCATTGGGAATACCAATCAGCCGTAAAATGGATTTCGGAGCCGTAAAGGGGAATATTTTCGATGTACAAACTTCCCAGCCTCTCCGCGATGTGCTGATCCGTATTAATGGATCAACGGCTGTTTCGGATAACCATGGAGCCTACATTTTCCCCTATCTGCTTTCCGGGCGGTATTATTTGAATATTGATCAGAGCAATATCGGTCTCAATATGGTCTGCATGGAAAAACTGCCTAAACTTATCGAGGTAAAAAGAGGAGAAAAGCTTACAATTGATCTTCATGTTGTACACAGCGCCAAATTGCAGGGTCGTGTTACCTTATACGACTTTGCGGCAGATACAGCAAGCCCGGAAAGATATATTTTTAATGGGAAGAGTAAAACAGAACCGGATTCGTCCAGCAAGGTGAATTCGGATGAATATCGGCTCCTGAAGGGATTGTCCGGTATTATTGTCGAATTGGAACGACAGGATGAGAAGCAACGTCGCATTACCGACTCTTATGGCAACTTTAGCTTTACCGACCTTCGCCCTGGGAAATGGCATTTACGAGTGATCTCCGATAATCTCCCCGCATATCATTTTGTTGAATTAAAGAACGAGGAGCTTATTCTCAACCCGGGAGACAAGCTGACAACCGCTGTTCGGGTGTTGCCGCGCAAACGTAAAATCCAGATCCTCCGAGATGGCGGAACCCTGAAGCTTGAAGATGCAGGCAAAGAAGAGCAGGCCGCCGGCTCAGAGGAAAAGGGCGTCAAGACGAAGAAAATAATTGATGAAGGAATCCTTGATAAATCCCTTGATAAATCTTTGGACAAGTCTCTTGATAAAGCACAATGAGACACGGTGCAGTGAGGTGCTTTCAGTTTTCCAGCATAATTACAGTACGGAAGAGCCCTGCAGATTACGAGAGAGAACGGATCAGATAGCGTAAATACATCGGACTTCTAGGGAGGGGAAACGACTACATGGACGCAAGTCAAGATAGAATTCGGCAATCCGCGGAACTGGTTAGGGCGGGAGCCCTTTTTGGGGTTATCTACTGGTTATTTGAATCCATCCGGGATCTGATCGTTCAGGGGAATCGCTCGATCTTCTCGGTTGTTTTCTTGCCCAGCTTTAGAGAATTTTGGATGCGTTTTCTCGTTGTCTGTATCCTTATACTCTTTGGAGTAATCGCTCAGCGCCTCTGCCGTATTTATACGCGACAGAATGATAAAGGAAAAGGAACACCGGGAGTCAGAGAAGTAATGATCCTCTCGGCTGGATTCAGTTTGCTTTACTGGCTGTTGGAATCGGTTCGGGATGCCTGGGTGTTCCATAAGGGAACTGTTTTTATCCGCTTTATTTCTCCCGACCCAATGTCCGTATGGTTCCGGCTGCTGCCGATTCTCATAGTGATCCTTTTCGGCATCTATATTCTCGGCTTGTTAAAGGAGCGGACCACTCTGCTTTCACGCCAAGCCTCCCTTACCAAAATACTTGAGGAACGCAATGTCGAATATTTCAAGTTGGCAGACAACGTTAAAGCCGGTATTTTCAGGGCGGGACGTGAAGGGACCCTGCTCGAAGCCAACCAGGCCTTCCTCGACATGTTTGGATTCACCAATAAGGAGGAACTGTTCACCGTTAGATCCCTGGATTTGTTTAAAGAAGATGGAGTTCTTTTTGACCTTGATAAACGACTGCGCCGCAGTGGTGAGGTAAAAGTAGACGCCGTATTAATGAAGAAAAAGAGTGGAGAGCTGCTTTGGTGCAGCATTACCGCTATTGCCATCAGAAACAGTTCAGGCCGCTTTCTCTTTTATGATGGAATCGTTGAGGATGTCAGCGAACGTAAAGAGCTGCAACTCCAGCTGGAGAAACAAAAACTGCATTTTGAGTCGGTCCTGGAAAACGCTCCCATCGCAATAGTGGCCTTGAACAAGGACCATCAGGTCATTGATTGGAATCCCGGGTCTCAAGAGGTGTTCCAATATACGAAGGAAGAAGTACTGGGACGTGACATTGACAGCTTAATTGCAAAAAAGAATATATGGGATGAATGCAGGGATATGGGGAACAGGATTCTGGACGGAGAGAGCGTCATCGCCAAGGAGACCGTGCGCTATCGTAAGGACGGATCTCCAGTGCATGTGCTGTGTTCAGGCTCTGGGTTCGAAATAGATGGCAAGCTGGAAGGTATTGTTGCCGTCTACAAAGATATTACTCAGATGATTGAAACCGAGAATGCCTTGAAGGAAAGCGAACAGAAGTACCGTCTGATTACCGAAACAACAACAGACGTCATATGGACCTTTGATCTGAATGGAATACCGACCTATGTGAGCCCGTCTGTGGAACAGCTTCTGGGGTATTCCTCCGATGAAATCCTGTTGCTTTCAATTAATGATTTGTTGTGTGATCCATGGCGAGAAGTGATGGATCATCTAATAAAAGAGGAGTTGGACAAAGAGAGAAGCGGTAAGAGTAATTCCGATGGAGCCAGGACCGTGGAACTTGCGCTCCGCAGCAAGGACGGAAGAGAAATATGGGTTGAAAACAAAGCAACCTTCTTGAGAAATGGTGAGAAAAGGCCAATAGGAATTCATGTTGTCAGCCGTGATGTCACAGAACGCAGAAAAGCGGAGATAGAATTAAAACGACTTAACCGGGCTCTGAAAACGCTCAGCGCTGGCAACAAGGCCCTGGTCCGTGCCAGTAACGAGGAGACGTTACTGCGGGATGTCTGCGACATTCTGCACGAAATCGGTGAATATTCATTTTCCTGGGCCGGGCTGACAGAGCGGGGCCATAAAATTAAAATTCGTCCAGTGGCTTTTGCCGGAGATTTTATCGAATCTGACAGCGATGAAGAAATTTTGAGTTCCCTGGACAAGTATATCGATACTGAAGCGGTGGAATATATTCGTTCCGCCAGAACCTACCTGGTAACAAGTAAAGAAGAAGCCGAATCCCGACTCATCCTGCCGCTTTACCATAGTGGTCATATTCTCGGCACTCTCTGCATTCACAATCAGTCCGCTCAAGGATTTGATAATGATGAGATTGGCTTGCTGGAAGAGATGGCTGGTGATTTGGCTTTTGGAATATCGGTTCTGCGGACTCGACCACCG
>CAZUMH010000029.1:0-587 GCA_964621645.1 uncultured bacterium | reverse complement strand
GCGGACCAGACAGGCACAGAAGAAGAGTGAAGAGGAGAAAAACGAAATCCAGAAACAACTGCTGCAGGCGCAGAAGATGGAAGCAGTTGGGATTATGACCGGGGGCATCGCTCATGATTTCAATAATATCCTGACCGCCATAATAGGCTGTTCAGATATGGCTCTCCTGGATGTGGATGAGGATGATCCGGTCTATAGTGACCTGAATGATATCAAGAACGCAGCCAATCGTGCCGCCGATCTCACGAAACAGCTGCTTCTTTTCAGCCGCAAGCAACCCATGAAATTCGAGATTGTCAGGCTTGATCAAATCATTCAGAATCTGGTCAAGGTATTACGCCGTTTGATTGGAGAGAATATTTCCATCCAGATGGGTTTCGAGAAAAATCTTTGGGCGGTTTGCGCGGATCAGGGGACGCTGGTCCAGGTTATCATGAATCTGGCCGTAAACGCGAGGGACGCAATGCCGGAAGGAGGATCACTTACTTTCAGGGGCTGTAATGTCATATTAGAAGAAGATTGCATCGATAATCCCGATATTCGCCCGGGGAAGTATTTGGAACTGACTGTATCTGATACAGGCCACG
>CAZUMH010000028.1:0-34348 GCA_964621645.1 uncultured bacterium | reverse complement strand
TGTTTCGAAGAAGGGAACGAATCCATCCGGAAACTTGGGAGAGGTGCAGGAAATACAGGGGAATCCTCCCCGGGTGCAGGAACCGGTCCGCCCCAGCCAGAGCCTTTCGTTGCAGTCCGACTCACATTGAGTCCCCTTGCATCCCAGATTTTCGAACAAACACCCCTGTTGGGAATAGAGTTCGGCGGAAGCCTTGAATTCGTAATATTCATTGCGCGGGCAGGCGTGATGTGCCAGCTTTTCGTAAAATACCCGCGGTCTCTGGAAACGGTCCAGATCATCTCGCTGGAGACTGTGCAGAGAGAGTTTCATGAATGTCTCGACCATCCAGTCTGGATGAGCCGGGCAACCGGGAATATTTACCACCGGCAAGCCGTTTCCAGCAGTAAAGTCGGGTCCCAGAAGCCCGCCAGGCTGCTCCCGGTAAAATTGCAGTCCTACCGCTCTGAGAGGATTCTTCCCGGCGGCGGCGATACCCCCAAAAGAAGCACAGGTGCCGGCCGCCACCACGGAAAAGGCCTTATGGGCAAGTGAGAGAATGACTTCACGAGTCGTCCGTCCGGCAAAAGAAGCACAGGGGCGGCCCTCTTCAAAATTATCATACACCGCCCCTTCGACTACCAGAACATCAATCTGGGTCTTTCCGGAAAGACAGTCCTCGATGACAGTCAAGGCCGCGGTTCCCGCCTTATCACTGAGGGTGGGATGCCAAAGCAGATGAGCACCGATAAGCTCCAGAGCCGCGGAAAGATCCGGCTGTTCGGCATTGAGCAGAGAAATACTTTCTCCTCCGCAGCATCCGCTTTGTATCCAGAAAATATTCACCCGTTAATCCATAATATTAACATGACTGTCAACAATGTTCCGGTTCAGCAGATAGAGCTTATGACGGCTGAAGAAAAAGTGAATCTCCAAACGGGCCTGCTTTTGAGAATCTGAGGCATGCACACTGTTACGGGTGCCATCCAGAGCGAGATCGGCCCGTATTGTACCCTTTTCCGCCTTGGCCGGATTGGTTGCACCGATCAATTTGCGGATACCTTCAATAGCATGCTCTCCTTCCACAACAACGGGGACACAGGGCGCACTGCAGATATAATCGCACAGCTCATCGTAAAATGGTTTGCCCCGATGTATGGCATAAAAGGCTTCCGCCTCTCCCCGGTCAAGCTGAACCTTGTCCAAGGCAACAATTCTGTAGCCTGCGACTTCCACCCGCCGCAGGATCTCTCCGATAAGATCACGCTCAACCGCATCCGGTTTGATGTTCAGCAACGTCCACTCTAACATATAGCACCCCCTGCTTTTTCAGGTTCGACTGGAGTTCTATCTTTTCTCTTCGCCTAAACAGGATGCCACTCAGTTCCTTAAAACTCAGTGGTGCAGGATTCGTGTTCCGGTTTCGCCTCTTCGTGCCTGGCTGAACCGTTCTACTGAAGTTATTAATACCTCCTCTCCGCCTCCTTCAAGAAATTGGATGGCGGCTCTGATCTTGGGACCCATGCTCCCGGCCGGGAATTCGCCGGCGTCCAGATACTGACGTGCTTCTGAAAGGGTTATCTTCTCAAGATCCCGCTGCTTTGACGTCCCAAACGCCAATGCCACTCTGTCAACCGCGGTTAAAATGTTGAGCTCCTTGGCTCCGATATTCAGTGCCAGAACCGCCGAAGCCAGATCCTTGTCCACGACTCCGTCGATCCCTTCCAGGGTGCCGTCGTCTTCAACGTATACCGGAACGCCGCCTCCTCCACAGGCGATGGTGACAATATCCAAATGTAAAAGTTCACGGATGATCTCCTTCTCCACGATTTCAAGTGGAGTAGGAGAGGAAACAACACGGCGCCAGCCTCGGTTGGCGTCTTTTTTCATGATCCAGCCCCGGTTCTGCCTCAGCTTTTCAACCTCTTCTTCTTTAAAGAACGGCCCCACGAATTTGGTTGGATTGAGAATGGAAGGATCGTTCCGGTCCACGATCACCTGGGTAATAAGCGTGACTAGCTGACGCCTGACCCCTTTACGGTGCAAGAGATTGGCGAGGCACTGTTCGATCATGTATCCCATACCCCCCTCGGTATCAGCCACCAGTACTCCCAGGGGGATGGGAGGCAAAATCTGGCGCGACTCTTCCACTCTGATGAGGGCATTGCCAACCTGGGGGCCGTTGCCGTGGGTAATGACCACATCCAGACCTTCTTCTATCATCTCGGCCACACCCACCAGACTTCTGCGGGTATTGGCGAACTGCTGATAAATATTCCCTTCTTCAAACTCCCTGGATATGGCATTGCCGCCCAGTGCCACGACAACGGCGCAGGAATCCTTAAAACTCATTGAGGATATCTTCCAGTGTCGGTTCTCCGATCTCCTGCAGCTTATACTGCACCCGCACCGCGGGTTTGTTGATCTTCACGATTTTCTTAAGATCGATAGGGGTGCCGATAATCACCGTATCACAGTCGACGGCATCGATAGTGGCCTGTAGATCCTTAATCTGCTGGGAGCCGTATCCCATAGCCGGGAGCAGTGGACCGATGCCCGGATATTTACGGAAGGTCTCGGCTATGGTGCCCTTAACCCAGGGCCGGGGATCGACGATCTCGGCGGCTCCGAATTTCTGTGCTGCGACGACGCCGGCGCCGTACTTCATCTCGCCGTGGGTAAGTGTGGGACCATCCTCGACGACCAGGACCCGTTTCCCCTGAATAATGCTTGGATCTTCCACCGTAAGAGGAGATGCGGCTTCCACTACCTGGGCAGTTGGATTGACCAGCCTGATATTTTCCCGCACCTTGTTAATGCCCTCGCTGTCGGCCGTGTCCATCTTGTTAATGATGATCACATCAGCGCTGCGCAAATTGGTTTCGCCAGGATAATACGTGAGTTCATGTCCGGGTCGGTGGGGATCGACCACCACGATAAGTTTATCGGGTTTGTAAAAAGAAGTATCATTATTGCCGCCGTCCCAGAGGATCACATCCGCCTCTTTTTCAGCCTGTTCAAGGATGGCTCCGTAATCGACGCCGGCATAGACGATGGTCCCTCTGTCGATATGAGGTTCATACTCTTCCATCTCCTCGATGGTACAGTCATGCTTCTTTAAATCCTCATACTTCTCGAAACGCTGGACCGCCTGCTTGGCCAGATCCCCGTAGGGCATGGGGTGCCTGATGGCCACGGTCTTCTTTCCCTTTTTCTTCAGAATTTCGCTCACCCGGCGGGTAGTCTGGCTCTTGCCGCAGCCGGTCCGCACGGCACAGATTGCAATCACCGGCACTTTGGCTTTGAGCATGGTTTTCTCTGTGCCCATAAGAATGAAATCAGCGCCTGCCGCGTTCGCGATGGCCGCCTTGTGGCCGATGTAGGTGTGGGAAACGTCACTGTAGGCGAAAACAACCTGATCCACATGATGCTTTTTAATCAAGGTGACGATCTCATCCTCGGCCAGGATAGGAATGCCGTTCGGGTATAGTTTCCCGGCCAGAGAGGCCGGATATTTTCTGCCTTCGATGTCGGGAATCTGAGTAGCGGTGAATGCGACTACGTCATAGGCCTCATTGTCTCGATAATACATGTTGAAGTTGTGGAAATCTCTTCCGGCAGCACCCATGATGATTACACGTTTCTTTTCCATTTTCTACACTCCTTTGACGATACTGTGAGTTTTTCTTAAAGGTTACAGCCTGTTGGGAGTGAATTCTATTGAAATCCCTGCACCCAGCGAACCCACAGTTGTTTTCTGTAATACCTTGACATCGTCGGCTTATCCGATATTTTTCTCAGTGAGAGTCCCGATTATTTCTTCTGTGAAGAAGATTTTGATCTTCTCACTTTATGATTTACCAGTACCAGGTCGAGGACCTCATCTATCCGATCCACCAGATGAAAGGTGATCTTGGAACGGACGTTTTCCGGAATCTCCACCAGATCCTTTTCATTTTGACGAGGAATGATTACCTGTTTAAGGCCGGCCCGCAGCGCCGCCAGAGACTTCTCTTTTATGCCCCCCACCGGCAGCACTTTGCCCTGCAGGGTAATCTCTCCCGTCATGGCGAACGTATGCCGCACCGGCCTGCAGGTCACCAGAGAGATAAGCGCCGTAGCCAGGGTAACGCCCGCCGAGGGACCGTCTTTGGGCGTGGCTCCCTCGGGGATGTGGACATGAATATCATGGGTGGAAAAATAATCTACCGGTACCTCCCAATCATCGGACCGGCTGCGAAAATAGGAAAGGGCGGCCTGGGCCGATTCTTTCATCACATCACCCAGCTGACCGGTGAGTACCAGCCCCTGTTTTCCAGGCATGGTGGTCGCTTCCACAAAGAGGATGACACCGCCAACCGGGGTCCAGGCCAAACCGGTGGCGACGCCGATACGGTTCTCCCGCTCGGCGATTTCCGAGATGAATCTGTGGGGCCCGAGAAATTCCTGGACTTTCTCGGGAGTGACGATTATTTTTTCACTCTTCCCCTCTGCAACGGCCCGGGCCACTTTGCGGCAGCAGGAACCGATTTCCCGCTCCAGATTGCGGACTCCGGCCTCACGGGTGTATTCCGAGATGATCCGGCGCACCGATTTCACCGGAAAACTGATCTGTCTGTTTTTAAGACCGTTCTCTGTTTTTTGACGGGGGATAAGATACTTGCGGGCGATTTCGACCTTGTCCTCCATGATGTACCCCGGAATGCGGATCACTTCCATCCGGTCCAAGAGGGGCTGGGGGATCGTGTCCAGCACGTTGGCCGTGGTAATGAACATCACTTTGGAAAGATCGAATTGCACTTCCAGATAATGATCGGAGAATGAATCATTCTGTTCCGGGTCGAGCACTTCGAGCAACGCGGAGGCGGGATCGCCGCGAAAATCGGTTCCGACTTTATCGATCTCATCCAGCATAAAAACGGGATTGTTGGATTCGACCCGCTTGATCCCCTGGATGATACGGCCGGGAAGGGAGCCGATATACGTGCGTCGGTGCCCCCTGATCTCTGCCTCATCCCTCATCCCTCCCAGGGAATAACGGACGAACTTGCGGCCCATGGCCCGGGCGATGGATTTACCAAGCGAAGTCTTGCCGACTCCCGGGGGACCCACAAAACAAAGGATAGGGCCCTTGGAGGACTGTTTCAATTTCCGCACCGCCAGGAATTCCAGGATGCGGTCTTTCACGTCCTTCAGGTCATAGTGATCCTCGTTGAGGATGCGTTTGGCCTCTTCCAGATCAATATTATCATCGGTGGACCGGCTCCAGGGCAGTCCAATGAGCCAGTCAAGGTAGGTACGGCTGACGGTATATTCAGCGGCCTGGGGAGGCATGCGGGAGAGGCGCTCCAGCTCTTTTTCAGCCTGTTCCCTTGCTTCCTGGGGCATCTCCGCCGCTTCGATTTTTTCTTTCAGTTCTTCTATTTCTGCGGTCTCATCCTGATCTCCCAGTTCCTTCTGGATGGCCTTCATCTGTTCCCGCAGGAAAAACTCTTTCTGCCCCTCCTCTATCTTGCTTTTCACTTCCGACTGGATCTTGCTGCCCAGTTTTAACAATTCCAGTTCCCGATTCAAGAGGACCAGCAGCTTGACCAGCCGGTCTTCCACATTCAAACTGGAGAGGATAGCCTGCCGCTGAGTCAGATCGATCTTGAGATTGGAGGCGATGAGGTCCGCAAGCCGGCCCGGATTCTCAATATTGTTCACCACCCCGATTAGTTCATCAGGCAGAAATGGCGAAAGATTCACGATCTCCTGGAAAATTTCACCCACTTCCCGCATCAGGGCCTCGATTTTTACACCCTCTCCCTTGTCTTCCGGAATGAGAGCCACCTTACCGCGCAGATGTCCGTGGTCTTCACTGAGATCTTCCAGCCTGATGCGGGAAAGTCCCTGGATGAGCAGGCCCATATTGCCGTCCGGTATGCGAAACATTTTCAGAATCAGCACCGCCGTGCCAACGTCATAAAGGTTGTCTCTGGTGGCCTTCTGATCCTTATCCTTCAATGCGAAAAGGCCGACTATCTTTCTATCGGTAAGAGCGTCATTTATCATTGCCATGCGGGCTTGATCGGTGATCACAAGGGGGGCCACAACATAGGGAAATATCAGTATATTGGCAACTGGTAAGACAGGAAGTTCCTCCGGTATATCCGGGGGTTCTCCGAAATCTCCGGGTTGAAAAATTTGATTATTATCCGATCCGTCCATCATCCGTTATTCCACCTTGATATCATACGCTTTACCGGAATTCTTCTGAACCTTGGGCAGGCGAATTTCCAGAAAGCCGTCACGATAATCTGCACTCAAATTTTCGATATCAACATCGGCCGAGACAGCGATACGGCGCTCAAACGGTCCGTAATTTATCTCCATCTTGTGGTAATGCCGCTGCTCCATGGGCGGAATGGCCTGACGAATACCGCGGATATACAGGACTCCCCGCTCAAATGTTATGGATATTTCCTCCGACTTCATCTGACCCAGTTCCATGGTAACCACGAAACTGCTTTCAGTTTCATAGACATCGGTCGGCGGTTTCCAGCACAATTCTTCCTTGTACACCGAAGGGTAGGAAGAGCTGAAGAAGCTGGAGAAGAAGAATTCGACCTCTTCGTCCAGGGGGCCGAGCAAATCTTCTTCGAACCAATCTCGTATGTCATCCATAGAAACTCCTTTTCCCGCGGTGAATCAACATTAGTAAAAAGCGTTTCATCGCCACGGATTTTCACCCTTTTAAGAGTACTATGTTAGTATAAAAAAAGGGCAAAATCAAGGATAAAAATAAATCTCTTTTCGGGGTTGAAATTGAAAGAAATAAACGGTATATTTATCTATCAAATTCATAAATTTCGGCCATTTCTTATTGACAGAAAAACCTTCACAGCAGATGGAGCTTTTTGATACGGTTCCCCGGGTGGTCCACTATTTTGATGAAAACGGCGCCCTTCATTCGGGTCGTTTTCTGCGCCGCATCACCAAAGGAAAGCACAAGGGGAAGCTCATCGTGCTGGGCGGAGACGGCAGGCGGGTAGTCCCCAAACGCGTCCGAAGTCTGGATTACGACGACTCCGACAAATAGGCCGGCCCCGCCTTTATGCCGGTTAAAGGCGGGATAAAAACCGGAACCGGCGCTGACCGTTCTTTCCGGAGCGGTGTTTTTATCTTCCGGTACCGATCGCCCGCTCTGCTTTCAGCTGGAACGGTATTGAGCAAATCTGACATTCGGAATAATCATTTCAATTGAACGTTTACCCTTTACAGGGCAGTCTGCCGTTTTTCGGTACTCCCTGATAAGGTGAATACTCTGTCTCAGGGCCAGGGGGATACGGCAAATTAGCGGCAATGAGACACCCAGGAGGCTTTAACAAGAATAACCGTTTAGAGGGATAGGATAACAGGAGGACCGGATGCAAAAAATTGTTTTGTTGGGTACAGGGATGGTGGGCAGCGCCATGGCCAGGGATCTCTGTGATGATTTTGATTTGGTGGTTGCGGATCTCGACAAGGAACGGCTCTCCCGGCTGCAGCAGCAAGGGAAAATGCAGACGGTCCAGGCAGACCTGGGCGACAAAAAAACCGTAGGGAACATAGTTGAAAAAGCTGACCTGGTAATCGGCGCCGTACCCGGCTCCATGGGTTTTAATACCGTTAAAACGGTTATCGAAGCCGGCAAAAATATGGTTGACATATCCTTTTTCGAAGAGGATCCCTTTCTTCTGGACGATCTGGCCCGAGAAAAGGGAGTAACAGTGGTAACGGATTGTGGAGTGGCCCCGGGCATGAGTAATATCATGATGGGGTATTACAACACCACCATGGAAGTCCAATCCTTCCGCTGTCTGGTAGGCGGCCTGCCTAAAACACGTGTCTGGCCCTATGAATACAAGGCTCCCTTTTCTCCCATAGATGTCATTGCCGAGTATACCCGTCCGGCCCGCTTTCGCGAGCAGGGCCGACTGGTCGTCAAACCGGCCCTGTCCGATCCGGAATTAATCGATTTTGAAGGAATCGGCACCCTGGAAGCCTTCAATACAGACGGACTGCGGTCCCTGCTGCATACCATGAAAGCACCCGATATGATTGAAAAGACGCTTCGCTATCCGGGCCACATCGAGAAAATGCGGATTCTGAGGGAAAGCGGTTTCTTTAAAGAGGACCCCATGGATGTCAACGGCGCTTCAGTACGTCCGCTGGACCTGACCACCCGCCTTCTCTTCCCCATCTGGAAACTGGAAAAGGATGAGGCTGAATTTACCGTGATGCGCATCGAGATCGAAGGGCAGCGTAACGGCAAGCCCCTCCGGGTGCTTTGCCGGCTTTATGACGAATACGATCCCGAGAGTGGACTTTCCTCCATGGCCCGCACTACCGGCTATCCCTGCACCGGGACGGCCAGGCTGGTGCTGAAGGGGACCTACCGCAGACCGGGCATCAGCCCGCCGGAATATGTGGGAGCCGAACCTGCCTGTTTCAAGGAACTGCTTACCTACCAGCGGCAGCGGAAGGTCATGTACCGGATTGATGAAGTCCCCCGGCCATGAACCTGATGAGAGTTGAATAAATCCTTCAAAGGAATAGAAACATTTATCCAGCATGGGAGGGAGATAGCATGATTTTACACCATCAATTTATCAGAGTAGCCAAGAAAATGGGCAAGAAGCTTGCCATTAAGGACAAGACCACCGGGAAGGATGTCCCCTACAGCAAAGCGCTTATCGCCTCGATTATTCTTGCCGGGAAATTCAAAAAGTATGACGAAGCCAATATTGGAGTGATGATCCCGACTTCCGCGGGAAGCATGCTCACCATAATCGGGATGCTTATGTGCGGCAAGACACCGGTGATGATCAACTACTCAACCAAGGCGGCCGACAATTGCCGTTATGCCCAGCACAAGATCGGTTTCAAGACGATTATCACCTCCAAGGCGCTGCTGGAAAAGATCAAATGCGAGATGGTTCCCGGGATGGTATTGATCGAAGATATCATGGAATCTATCGGCACAGGAGAAAAGCTTGGCGCGGCCCTCAAATCACTGATGCCGGCCGGAGTTATCATAGGGTCTCTTCCCAAAGCCACAATCGATGACAACGCCACCATTCTCTTTACCAGCGGCAGTGAGAAAGAACCTAAGGCGGTCCAGCTTACTCACCGGAATTTCGGCTCCAATGTCGAAGATATCATGGCCTGTATGCACCTCAGCCAGGAAGATACAATCATGTCGATCCTCCCTCTCTTCCATGTTTTCGGCCACAATATCAACTTCTGGCTGCCGCTGACCCAGGGCATGACCTCCGTCACCTATGCCAATCCTCTGGATTACAAGACAATCCCCAAGATAATCAGAGAAGAGAAAATCACCATGATCGCCGGCACGCCCATTTTTTTCTCGGGATACCTGCGGGAATCAGAGCCGGGTGATTTCGCCACCATTAGACTGGCCGTGGCCGGAGCCGATAAAACGCCTGATCAGCTGCGGGAGGCCTTCAGGAAAAAACAGAACCTGGAACTTCTGGAAGGCTATGGCGCCACCGAGACCAGTCCCGTAGTCTCGGTTAACCGGCCGGACGCCAATAAACCCGGCAGCATCGGCCCGCTGCTTCCCAGTGTCAAGGTTCGCATTACTGACGTGGAAACAGGAGAGGAACTGGGACCGGGACAGGAAGGGAAGATTCTCGTTAAGGGTGACCTGGTGATGAAAGGATACTACGGCGATTTCGAAGAGACATCTCTGCGTATCAAGGACGGCTGGTATGACACGGGTGACATGGGCCTGATGGACGAGGACGGGTTCCTGTGGCACCGGGGCCGTTTGAAGCGCTTCGTTAAAATCGGCGGAGAGATGGTTTCTTTGGTGCGTACGGAGACCGTGCTGCAAAATATCCTGCCGGATGAGGTAACTTGTTGTATTGTGGATGTGCCGGATCAGCATAAGGGAGCCCGTCTGGTGGCAGTAGTCACCCAGAAAGTGGATAATAAAGCCATAATCAAAAAGATGTCAGAGGATCTGCCGCCCATTGCCATTCCCAGCTCCTTCATGGTCTTCGATGAACTGCCGAAAATGGGTACGGGAAAAGTGGACTTTCGCACCATAACCGAAATGGTACGGGAAAAACTGGGCGTCTGATTCTCCCGATTCGCGGATCTAAATAGAAAACAAGGATGCAGGCAGCCTGTTGCTGTATGAATCGGGGCGGCAGGAGGGTGGATATATTGTCCTTCCTCTTCGCCTCGTGGCATCTACTTCTGGAACCGATTGTCAGATTGAGCTCTGATTCAGCAAGAAGGAGCCCAAATGAGAAGGACCCCATCACTCTTTCTGCTTTTCCTTTTCCTCCCCTTTCAGCAACTTCTATCTCAATCGGGGAAAGGTACTATAACAGGTACCGTTGTAAACCAGGATGGCATGGCGGTAATCGGCCTGCAGGTTCTGATTCAGGATTCACGGCAGGGTACCGTCACCGACCCGCAGGGAAATTTCAGACTGCTAGAGATGGCCCCCGGATCCTACACACTGGTATTGGACCATATCGCCTATAAGGAAAAGAGCCTCCCGGATGTGCGGGTCAGAGCAGGACATATTACCAGTCTGGATACTATTGTTATTGAGGCTGGATTCCTTGATCTCCGGCGGATCGTGGTTACCGCCACCCGCGGCGCGCACCGCATCAGCGACATCTCAAATGCTGTTACACTGGTGCCCTTCCAGAAGCTTGATATCCGTATGCCCGAAACCACCGCCGAGGCCCTGAGGGAAGAAACGGGTATCTTTGTTCAGAAAACCAGCCACGGCGGGGGATCGGCCAAAATCCGCGGCTTCGATTCCAATCAGATCCTGCTCCTGGTGGACGGCATCCGTCTCAATAACTCCACCTATCGCCTGGGAAATCATCCCTACCTGACAACTGTTGACGCGGCCATGCTGGAAAATCTGGAAGTGGTGCGAGGCCCCACCTCAGTACTTTACGGAAGCGACGCTATGGGCGGCACCATCAACGCCCGCACCCATCAGGTGGGCTTCAGCAGGAACATGGCATTCGGTTACCGTTTCCTGGGGCGTATCGCTTCCGCAGACCAGCAGCAGACCGGCCGGGCCGGAATCAGCTTTTCCAGTCCCTTCCTAACCTTCACGGGAGGATTCACCGCCCAGAACTTCGGGGACCTGCGCCGGGGAGCCAACAGCAGCCATTCAGTACTGGAAAACTCCACCAACGGAATCATCCAGACACCGACGGGATTCTCTTCCCGGGATCTGGATGCCAAGCTGCGCTGCCGCCTCTCGGACAAACACTACCTGACGCTGGCTGGCCAGATGACGCGGAGGGGAAACATCCCCCGGTATGATAAATATGAAACCTCCGACTATTATCGCTGGCTCTATACGCCCCAGGACCGGGATTTGCTTTACCTGCGATATCAGTATCTGGCCGTTTCCCCCTGGCTCAACTCACTGGAAGTGACTCTCTCCCGACAGCTGCAACGGGAGGGTCGGGAGATACAAAAGAGCATTGCTGATATTCTGACCCGGGAGCTGGACGAGGTCATTACCTGGGGAATGCAGCTGGAGGCCCGTACCAGGCGGGGGAAACATCGGTTCAGCAGCGGACTGGATCTCTATCTGGATGACGTACATTGTAAACGGCAATTCATCGAGGTTTCAGGAGCTGAAACCGAGGACTTTCAGGGTCGCTATCCGGATGGATCGGGATACGCCAGTCTCGGTCTCTACTTGCAGGATGAGATACATCTGTCACCCTTATGGAGCGCCATCACCGGCCTACGTCTCAGCAGTTTTCAGGCCCGCTTTGATCTGCCTTCCCTGGAAGGCGGGATGAATCTGGAAACATTCCGCCAGAACTTCATCGCTCTCACCGGCAGCCTCGGCCTGATACGGAAAATCACGGATGCTCTTTATCTGAACGCCAATCTAGCCCAGGCCTTCCGCGCCCCCAATCTGAGCGATTTGACGAAACTGGGAGAATCCAAGGGTGATATCTTTGAAGTTCCCAATAAGGATCTGGAAGCCGAGGAACTGATAAGCCTGGACTTGGGGATCAAGTTTGCCGGAACACTCCTGAGCGGATCGGCCTCGGTCTACTACTCTTTTGTGGAAGATCTTATCGCCAGCGCCGATGCTCTTTATCAGGGATCAGCTACTCTGGAGCGCCAGGGTGTAATCTATCGGGTAAAGAGCAAGCAGAATACCGGTCAGGCCCGTGTTGCCGGAGTGGAAACTGAATGCCGCCTGCAGCTGAACGAAGAATTGCGTCTGCAGGCTAATTTCACCTCCACCTATGCCCAGAACATCACCCTGGACGAGCCGGTGGGCGGCGTTGCCCCCGCTTTCGGAACGGCCGGTCTCCACTGGCGCCGCCGTGGTCTCTCTGCCGCTCTTTTCTCCCGTTTTGCGGCCCGCCAGAGCCGCCTTTCTTCGGATGACCTGGATGATTCCCGCATCCCGCCCGGCGGCACTCCGGGCTGGCAGACGTTAAACCTGCGGGGAGCCCTGCCGATCAGCGGCAGGATGCGGCTCATCGCAGCCATTGAAAATATTTTTGACGTCAACTACCGGGAGCACGGCTCCGGTATAAACGGACCAGGTCGGAACATCGTTGTCAGCCTGGAATTGAACCGTCTATAACCCTGATCCCCTCTCCTGCGGTTGAGGAGAGCGACTACACTATGGAGGTCTACCGTGAAGAAAATGCGTCTTCCTCTGCTGCTCATCACCGTTCTTTGGATCACCGGCCTTGGATTCGGCCAGGAGTCCGGAACGCCCTTTTACCGTAGTCCCGTCGCCCTGTCGGCAATACCCACTCCCCGGGAAGCGCTGGGATTCACTCTGGGACAACGACCCGTCCGCTACGCCGAGGTGGAAAAATATTTTCATATACTGGCTGAATCCTCTCCCCGCGTCCGCCTCCTCGATCTTGGAACGACCGGTGAGGGGAGAGTGCTTCACTGCCTCCTGGTCAGTTCGGAAGAGAATATAGATCGACTGGATGAAATCCGGGAAGATCTGGCCCGCCTCGGCGACCCGCGCATCACTTCACCGGCTCAAGCCCGCGAAATCATCAGCACATCGCCCGCCCTGGCCTGGATGATGTACAACGTTCACGGCAGTGAACTTTCGGGCTGCGACGCGGCCCTGGCCCTGGCCTACCGGCTTACTTCCGGGACGGATTCCACCGTGACTCACTTGCTGGAAAACACCGTGGTGGCCATCGATCCCTCCCAGAATCCCGACGGTCGGGAACGTAGTCTCAATCAGCTGGCCCAATGGTCCGGCCGGGTAGGGAGCAGCGATCCCCAGGATCTTCCCCACCAGGGCCTCTGGCCCGGCGGCAGAGCGAACCATTATCTTTTCGACCTGAATCGGGACTGGTTCATCCTCTCCCAGCCGGAGACGGTTGCCCGGGTAAAAGCCATAGGCAGCTGGAATCCCCAGCTGGTAGTGGACGCCCACGAGATGGGCTCGAGTGACACCTACTTTTTCAATCCGCCCCGGGAGCCGATCAACCCTCTCATTCCCCGTCAGCTCCATAAATGGTGGGACCATTTTGCCAGGGATCAGGCCCGGGCCTTTGATCGAGCGGGCTGGAGCTATTTCACCCGGGACGCCTTCGACGAATGGTATCCCGGCTACGGCTCCAGCTGGGCCTATTATCTGGGGGCTGTAAGCATCCTCTACGAACAGGCCAGCACCGGCGGCACGGCGGTGCGGCGTCCGGAAGGCGGCGTTTTGACCTTTTCCGAGGCGGTGCAGCATCAGTACGTAAGCTCTCTGGCCAACATTACCACCGTGTCCGACAACCGCCCTGAACTGCTGAAGGATTTCTATGACATCCGCCGCCAGGCCCTGGAACCGCCGGCCAAGGGTGAACCGCGGGTCTACTATCTGCTTGCCGGAAAGGACAGCAGCCGGACCCGGGAACTGGTAAAGCGGCTGCTGACCCAGGGCATCGAGGTAACCCGGCTGAGCCGGTCCGCCCGCCTCGGCAGTGTTACCAGCTACTGGGATAAAACTCCTTACAAGATGACCCTGCCGGCCGGAACCTTTCAAATAGTCCTGCAGCAGCCCCGGGGCAATCTGGCCAAGGTGCTGCTGAAATTCGATATGCGTCTCTCCAACCGCCTGCTCGCCGAAGAACTGAAATCCATCGAAAAAGGAAAGGGCACCCGCATGTACGAAGTGGGGGCCTGGTGTCTGCCCATGGCCTTTGGAGTGGAGGCGCTTTCATCCACTCAGCCGCCGCTGCGGGACGCCAAACCGGTGCGGGGTTTCGACCACGTTTCGGGAGGAGTAGAAAAGCCATCGGCCGGATATGGATTTCTTTTGGATTACAGTGACTCCAGAGCAAGACAGGCCCTCATTCTCTGTTTCCAACGGGGTCTGCGGATACGTTCGGCCCGGAAGCCCTTTACCATCGAAGGAAAATCTTACGGACGAGGAGCTCTGCTCCTGCGCCGCCATGAAAACGATTCCTCTCTGGTCAGGATGCTGACAGAGACGGGACGGCTTTCCGGAGTTACCTTTCGAGGCGTCAATACCGCCCTCACCGAGAAGGGACCCAACCTGGGCGGTGATGAGTTCACCCTGCTCACTGCGCCGCGGGTTGCTCTGATAACAGGACCAGGGATCAGTTCTTCACAGTTCGGATCTCTCTGGTACATGCTGGACGCGGAAATGGGACTGCCCCACTCCCTCTTGGATGTCAACGGTCTCGGCAGAGCGGACCTAAGGGATTATAATCTCATCATCCTGCCCTCGGCGGGATCCTACAAATCACTTCTGGGAGCGGCAGGGCTGCGCAAACTGCGGGATTGGATTAGTGACGGCGGCACCCTGATCGGGGTGGGCGGCACCGCCTCATTCCTGGCGGACAGTTCCGTGAAGCTCTGCTCGGTGCGGGAAAGAGGGAACGTTCTGGCTCATCTGGAAGACTATGAAAAGGCCGCCCGCTGGGAACGCACCGCCGGCACCGCGGCCATTGACAGCCTGGCCATCTGGGAGGGAAAAGCTGCTCCTGCCTCCGAACCTGAAAAGAAGAAGGGCCCGGATGTAAAAACGCTGAAGGAACAGGAGAAACGGCTGAGCCTCTACATGCCCCGGGGAGTGGTGCTCAGAGTGGATGTGAATCCGGAACACTGGCTCTGTTTCGGAGCGGGTAAGCGTATTCCGACCATGGTCTACACCTCAAACGTTTTCCTCAGCAAGCCGCCGGTGGAGACCGCCGCTCGTTTCGCGGCAGCGGACAATCTGCGTCTTTCGGGGCTGCTCTGGCCCCAGGTACGGGATCGCTGGGCCTACAGTACCTACGCGGCCCGGGAAAAGCTGGGCAACGGTCAGGTGATCTTGTTCGCGGGGGATCCCTCCTTCCGGTCCTATTTTTACGGGACGGAACTGCTGCTCCGGAACGCCATCCTCCTGGGACCGGGATTCGGCAGCAGACAGCCCCTTCCCCGCTGAGGTGTAATACAAAACGTGCGCCGCACCTCCAAGGTGCGGTCGCACGTAACCTTCCGGTATAGCGTGGAATCAGGATATTTATCATATAACGCCTCCTGACAAGAGCCTGTCCCGGCACTCTTTAAGCCGGGAGGGATCCTCAACGAAGTTGAGGGAGAGGGTTGCCACCCGAGGATTTGCATCAAGTCTTTTATTGTGATATAAATGGCCCCAAATGGGAAAAATAATATAAAAGATTCAGACAGCACATGAGGATGTACATTGCCAAATAAATCGTTACAGACATTAGGGTACGATAAATGGTTCCAGGAGAAAAGCAAGGAATTCTTGAAGGATGATTGTATAGTCGCCAGAATCGTGGAAGTAAATAAGAATAATTACAAAGTAGATGATGGCCTTCACGATATATATGCCGAATTATCAGGTAAATTCCTATTCACTATCGAAAACAGCATGGATTACCCGACGATAGGTGACTGGGTAATTATACAGTGTTTCGATGAGGATTCTCTCGCGATCATTCATCATATCGTGCCCCGCAAGTCATTGCTGAAACGCAAGGACCCTGGCAAAGAAGTGGAATTTCAGCTGATTGCTGCGAATATTGATTACGCCCTTATAATGCAATCAGCGGATTCCAATTTTAATTTGAATCGGTTGGAACGGTACCTTGTCATGGTCAATGAGAGTGGGATCCAGCCGATCATCGTTTTAAGCAAAACAGATCTGCTGCCGGATAGGGAACTTACAGAAATAAATGATCACATGCAGCGTTTCCACGATAAATATCTGTTCCTGCCCGTAAGTAATGTCACCGGTGCTGGCATTGAAATCCTAAATAAAGAACTTCAATCTGGTAAAACCTACTGTCTGCTGGGATCATCCGGTGTTGGTAAAACCACATTGCTTAATACATTGCTGGGCGAAAAAATGTTCGACGTTCAGGAAGTCAGAGAAAAAGACAGCAAAGGCAGGCACACGACATCCAGAAGACAGCTTATCCGCCTGGAGTCGGGATGTATGTTTATCGATACGCCTGGCATGAGAGAGCTGGGCAATTTCGCTGTCAGTAAAGGATTGGAGGAGACATTTGATGAGATAAACGTTTACGGAAGTCAGTGCCGTTTCAAGGACTGTACCCATACACACGAAGCGGGATGCGCGGTAATCGATGCTGTTGAGCGGGGAATTATCGATGCGGACAGATATGAAAATTTTTTAAAAATTCAGAAAGAAGCCGCCTATTATGAGATGTCATATGTCGACAAGCGTAAAAAAGATAAGATGTTCGGTAAAATGATCAAGAATTATAAAAAATCTGTTCGGAAAAAATAAATGGATATGTCCATACCTGGACCTAATTGAATAGCGTTAAAGATATACCGGGATTCTCAAAGGTCCCCGGCTTGTTATCCTGTGAGATTTAATTTATTGGATTGACTTTCTCTAGAAAAATGTATACTATCTTTCACTGCCTGTTACAGTAAATTTCCAGGACTCCCATGTGCTTCACATGAACCGCTGTCGAGATCACACCGCTCCTTGTTAAACGATATGCTTCGCCAGGCATGAAAAATTGTACTAGCAAGGATCCGTCTAACTGACCCAAATAATGAATTGCCGACCATTCTGATCCGAACATCCGCCGCCGGAGGTCTTCTGAACATTGGCATGCAGTAATAGGAAGTATATACAGTAACTTCCGTCTGCTTCAGCAAATCAGGGCGGCGGAAATGATTTCTCTGATGCAAGATATATTATTGGAGGGAGGAGTGATGACACACAGCATGCGTTTACATCGCCTGGCTGTCATACTGATCCTCACTGCAGGTACTGCGATTTCTCAGACAGTCTGGACACCCGTGAGCGGCGGAACAGCAAATGAGCTGAACCATGTCAGATTTTTTAACGAAACGGAAGGTTGGATAGGAGGTGATGGCGAAACAATACTCATGAGTGCCGACTCCGGGAATAGCTGGAATTCTATCGCGGGTGGCTTCCCGGGTCAGCTTTGGCTCATTAGGTTTGTCAGTAGGGCAACCGGATATTGCTCGACTACTTTTGAAAGTGAAAATCTCTTTTGTGCTACACATGATTCGTGTAGGACCTGGGCCTGCACTCCTGTCGACCTCATTGTGGGACAGTATCATTATCTGGGATCAAGCTGGTTCTTTCTCGACGCTCAATACGGCTGGATGATCGACTATTCCTCTGGATTTATCTCCGGTGTAATCGTCACCCGGGACAGTGCCGAGACCTGGGAACACTTTTCTCTGAATTATAGCACCAGCAGCGGAACTGTAGACGGAAGCTCAGTGAAAGATATACTTTTTATCGATCCGGAACACGGCTGGGCCTGTGGTAACCTGAAAAAAACACTAGGAGGCCATACCCCCTGGTATGACGGGGCCCTCTGGCGGACCACCGACGGCGGAGAAACCTGGGAGTTTCATGAAAAGCTGGATGTTGATCCCTACCGCCTCACTGCCGTGGATAGTATGCATGCCTGGGTCCTGGTTGGAACATTCGCCGATCCTCTCGATTACGCCATTATGAAAACCACCGACGGAGGGGTAACTTGGGAAGAGCTGACCGGAACCCCGACGCTGAACAGTTTCTGGTTTGCCGACCCCGACTCCGGCCGGGGTGTCAGCGACCACAACATATACAAGACACTGGACGGGGGCGCCACTTGGGAGACAACTTATACTGATGAATCGGCTCAGTTCCTCGACATCGATTTCATGGGTGAGACAGGATGCATCGTCGGTGCGGACGGATTGATCCTGAAATACCTCTCTCCGAACCTGACCAGTGTTAGAGAGGAGAAAGCCGGACCGTCGACGTTCAGCCTGCGGCAAAATTATCCCAATCCCTTCAACGCCGAAACGGTTATCGAGTTCGAGCTTGGCAGCTCGGCGGAAACGCAGATCAGCATCTATGATGTGAACGGCCGACTGATGGAATCGATCAAATCCGGCAGGCTCGAGGCTGGGACACACCGCATCACCTGGAACGCCGATGGACATCCTTCCGGAATCTATCTGATTATGGTTAAGGCGGGAGAATTGCAGAAGTCCATGAAATGCCTGCTTCTGAAATAGATAAAGAGGACACTAAAAGGACGAGCCGGGGATCTCCGAGATCTCCGGCCCCTTCATTATACCCTTTTAACTGGGAGGATCCTCGCCGTTAGGCGAGGAAGGATTTTTTATCCCCCTGACAAGGGGGACCCTCGGCGTCAGCCGAGGAAGGGGGTTAGCGCCAACTACTCCCCCAGCCCCTGCTCCACCAGATCACAGATGATATGTCCCGCTATTGCCTGGGCCTCCTGAACGCGGGGCGTGTCCGTATGCGGCACGGCAATCACTACTTCCGCCTCATCCCCTATCTCGCCGCCTTTTCCCCCGATCAGCACGATCCTTTTCATTCCCAGCCTGCCGGCCTCCCTCAATGCTTCGATGACATTAGCCGAACGGCCGCTGGTGCTGATCCCCAGGAGCACATCTCCCTCGCGGCCCAGGGCCTCCACCTGCCGACGGAATATCTCTTTATATCCGTAATCGTTTCCCACCGAGGTAAGGATGGAGGTGTCCGTGGTAAGGGCGATGGCGGGCACTCCCCGCCGTTCCCGCTTATAGCGGCCAACCAGTTCTGCGGCCAGGTGCTGACAATCGGCGGCACTGCCGCCGTTGCCGCAGAGCAGCAGCTTGTTCCCCTTTCGCAGGGCCGTTCCGATCAGGTCCGCCGCCGCCGCGATGGATTCCACTGTTCCGGCGGCCATCTTCTCCATCAAAGCGGCGCTCTCCCTCAGTTGGTGCCGAATCTCATTATTAATCGCGTCGTTCATATGAATTCCCCCACTCTCAACCGCGAAAAAGCCGGCGCAGAAATGTCACCTTTTCATCCTGCGACACCGGTTCCGGCGGATCAATCTCCATACCCTGCACCGCCCGATAGGGATTAAGCTCGAACAGCACCTCGGCCCATCCCCGGCCCCAGCGGCGGGTAACTATTTCCCTGGCTTTACTGAGAATCAACGGCCGGCTGCTGGCCCGGTGACAGTCCGAGGCCACGAAGGAGACCAGGTTATGATCGAGCAACGTGAGGGCAAGTTTGCGTGTGCCGCGGCCGAAGCGCCCTGTAATACTGCCGGCATTTATCTGCAGCAGAACACCCTGGCGGACGAATTCCCAGGCCAATCGGGTATTCTCCAGGATAGCGCCGTTGCGTTCCGGATGAGCCAAAATTGGAGTGATCCCCTTCATGCTCAGATTGAATAAAATTTCCCGGGCCTGGGAGGGCAGGTGCGACAGCGGCAGCTCGATAAGCAGGTATTTGCCGTTTCCGTTCAGCGTCGCCAGCGGTCTGGCCGGATCAAAAATGGTCTGGCAGTGGATCTCTGATCCCAGCCAGAGAGTTACGGGCAGAGCTTCTTCCTTAATCCGCGCCTGCAGCTGGCGGAATTTATTCCTGAAAATCCTTTCGGTTTCATCGGTAAGTTCATCGAGCACATGAGAGGTGCACACCACACCCCGAATCCCGTCGCGGTACCCCTGACGGATGAGCTCCATGGATCCTTCCAGGTCCGAGGGGCCGTCATCTATGCCGGGCAATACATGGGCGTGGATGTCGATCATACGCGGGTCATCCTGTTACACTTCCCCGTGGACTGCCCTGGCGAATTCCGTCAGCAGAACAGAGGAATTATCCCGTTCGATAATAGTGCCCGTTACCACGGCGCAGGCGCCGGCTTCCACCTTGCGGGCCGCCTCCTCCGGTGATGAAATGCCCCCTCCCACGATTATCGGGAGAGCGGCCGCTTCATCTACCGCGGAGATCATCTCTTGCGGCACCGACTCTCTGGCTCCGCTGCCCCCCTCCAGATAGATGACCCGCATCCCCAGATACCGGGCTGCCAGGGCGTGGGCCACAGCGATATCGGTCTTGTCCCGGGGGATGGGAGTCGTTCCACTGAGGAAAGCCACCGACGTCATGTTGCCTCCATCGATGAGGAGGTAGGCCGTGGCGATGGTTTCCAGTCCCGCCGCGCGTACTCGGGGGGCTGAAATTACCTGTTCGCCGATAAGATAATGGGGATTTCTGCCGCTGAGGAGACTCATGAACAGAATGGCATGGGCCTTGAAAGAGATTTGATAGCCGTTGCCGGGGAAAAGGATAAGGGGAAGGGAGCAGCTTTCCCGGAGGGCCTGTACCCAGCGATCAAAATTGTTCTCAAAGATCAGGCTTCCACCCAGCAGCAAGCCGTCCACCCCCGCTTTCTGACAGCGTTCGGCGACCCTGACCGCTTCCACCTCATTGAGTTTGTCAGGATCCAGCAGCACCAGAAAACGGCCGGCACCAACGGTATCAGCACCAAACAGCTTTTCGTATACGCTCATGTACTGCCTCTTTTTATCAGAGCAAAGAGGTAATGATTTCCGGAACCGCGGCCAAGGCCGTGTCGATCTTATCCGGAGACTTGGCTCCGGCCAGGGCGAATTGAGGCCGTCCGCCACCGCTGCCGTCAGCTTTCCTGGCCACTTCCCGCACGATATCACCAGCCTTTAATCCCTTTTCCCGGATGAGATCGTCACTGACCACACAGAGAAACTGGACTTTGTTACCCCAGTGAGTCGCCAGCACCGCCACGCCGGAGGACAGTTTCTCCCGCAATTTGTCTCCCAGGGCTCTCAGCTCATTCACATCGGCCGCTTCCACCCGGGTGGCCAGGTAGGGTATTCCCTCTGCCTTTTTAAAACTGTCCAGAAGATCGACGGCTTCGCTGCCGGCCGATTCCATCTTTACCTTTGCCAGGGACTTGGACAGCTCTTTGTTCTCGGCCAGCACTGCACTCAGCCGTTCAGCCAGTTCTTCCCGGCGGCAGGCCAGGAGATCTTCCAGTCGAGCCAGCAGGTGCTTCTCTTCCCTGATCTGGCGATCGGCCTCAATGCCGGTAACGGCCTCGATGCGGCGCACTCCCGCGGCCACACTTTCTTCCCTGACGATGCGGAAATAACCGATCTCGCCTGTACTCTCAAGATGGGTGCCGCCGCACAGCTCCATGGAATAGTCGTCGATGGCCACCACCCGCACCGTTTCATCATATTTCTCGCCGAAGAGGGCGGTGACGCCTTTTGCTTTGGCCTCCTTCAGGCTGGTCTCATAAATGTTCAGTTTCATATCAGAACGGACTTGGCGGTTTACCCGCTTTTCGATCCAGTCCAGATCTTCCCGGTTCAGGGCCGCGAAGTGGGTAAAATCGAAACGCAGACGCTCCGGGGAGACCAGTGATCCGGCCTGATTCACGTGATCTCCCAGCCGCTCCTTGAGCGCCTTATGGAGCAGATGGGTGGATGTGTGGTTGCGAGCCGTGGACTTGCGCCGGTCCTCATCCACCTGGACTGTTACCGCGGGACCGCTGATCCTGTCTCCCTCGATAAACCTGCCGATGTGGATAATGAAGTCACCCTCCTTGAAGGTATCCTCCACCTCGATGGTGAAACCGTCACCGTTGATGGATCCCCTGTCGCCCACCTGACCTCCCGACTCGGCATAGAAGGGAGTACGGTCCAGGACCACTTCCACTCTCTGGTCGGAGGGACGGTAGCGGCGGATAGTACAATCGCTGAAACAGCTCCCGTATCCCAGAAATTCAGAATGGGCGCCCTCACTCAGGACGGTCCATTCGGCTTTTTCCCCTTTTCCAAATCCCGCAGCTTCTCTGGCCCGTTCCCGCTGGGCCTCCAGTTCCTGTTGGAAGCTCTTTTCATCCACCGCTAAATTCCGTTCCCGGGCCATCAGCTGGGTCAAATCCAGAGGGAATCCGTAGGTGTCATAGAGTTTAAAGGCCTCTGTCCCGGGGATGACCGTGTTTCCCCGTTTTTTAGCGGCCCTGATGATCTGTTCGAATATCTCCATGCCCCGATCCAGCACCTCGTTGAAGCGCTCCTCTTCCGATCTGATGACATGAGTGGTATGTTCTATCCGCTCGGCGATCTCCGGATATGCTCCTCCCAAAATGTCACTCACCGTGGGCACCAGCTTGTAGATAAAGGGTTCGTGCATCTCGAGGTTGCGGCCGTAGCGGGCCGCCCGGCGCAGAATGCGGCGCAGTACGTATCCCCGGCCTTCGTTGGAGGGCAGAGCCCCGTCGGTAATGGCCGTCGTAAGGGCGCGCACGTGGTCGGCGATGACCCGAAAAGCGGGAAGCAGGGAAGCATCCGTGACGGGTTTTTCTGTCAAATCGGAGAGGTGCTCCATAATGGGGAGAAAGAGATCGGTCTGATAGTTGGATCCTGTCCCCTGGAGCACGGCCACGGCCCGTTCCAGTCCCAGACCGGTATCTACATGTCTGGCGGGAAGCGTTACCGTCTTGCCGGAAGCATCCCGGTTGTATTGGATAAACACGAGATTCCACAATTCTATATAGCGGGCGCAGCCGCCGTTGACGCCGCAGACATGTCCCTTTTCTTCTTTATGGTCGCAGGCCGCTTCACCTAGATCGATATGGATCTCGGAACAGGGGCCACAGGGGCCAACCTCCCCCATTTCCCAAAAGTTATCCTTCTCGTCGAAACGGAAAATGTGGGAATGGTCGATGTTCGTTACCTTTTTCCACCATTCTTCCGCCTCGTTATCCTCTCTGAAAACGGTAGCGTAGAGCCGTTTCTTCGGCAGCCCCCAGATCCGGGTGACCAGATCCCAGGCCCATTCAATGGCCTCTTTCTTGTAATAATCCCCGAAGGACCAGTTGCCCATCATCTCAAAAAAAGTATGATGGTAGGTGTCGTGGCCCACTTCTTCCAGGTCGTTATGTTTGCCGCTGACTCTGATGCATTTCTGGGAATCCACGGCCCGCTTGTAGGGCCGGGTCCCCGTTTCCAGAAAAACATCCTTGAACTGGTTCATCCCGGCGTTGGTAAAAAGCAGGGTGGGATCATCCTGGGGCACCACCGGAGCGCTGGGGACGGCCTTATGCCCCCGCTCGGCGAAAAAATCGATATATGATTGTCTGACTTCAGCTGCTTTCATTCTTCGTCCAGTTTTTCCATGGTGATGGGTCACTCGTCTCTCTGTCGGTATTCTTCTATTATCGGCGCGATGATCTGCCAGCCGAAGCCGCGGCGCTGCAGATAATCCCTCAGACGCCGGGCCGCTTTCTCTCTGTCCGGCGGCAGGCTGCGTTTTTTTTTCTCAGCCAGGGAACGGGCCACTTCGTCTTCCGAGAGGGGCCCGTATTCGTTTTCCAATACTTCTTCGATTACATGCGGATCCAGGCCTTTGCTCCGCAATTCCTGCCGCAGGAGTCGCACGGCCATGGGTTTCCCGCTCATACGGGTATGCACGAAGGCTTCGGCGAACTTGCGGTCGTCCAGGACCCCTATACGCAGGAGATCCTGAACCACTCTTTCAACAGTATCGGAACCAAATCCTTTAACGGTCAGTTTTTGACGCAGTTCCGTCACACTGCGAGCCCGGTAAGATATCAGAGAAACAGCCTTTATTCTCGCTTGAACCGCCTCCTCTTCTTTGAGGATGGCATCGATCTGCCGCCGGGTCAACTCATCCCCGCGGTGCAGGGGAAAAACGTATAGAACTTCCTTATCCAGGCCGAAGGCGAACTCGTCATCCAGGAAAATGGAGTAACGCCGGTTCCGTTTCTTCTGCTGCTGGATTTCCGTGACTAAATGCTTTTCGCTATTCGCCTTTCTCTTCCTCTGGAGCGGCGCTTTTTTCATCAGGTACAAATCCCAGCTTGCTCTTCACTTCGGTAATTATCTTTTCAAATATATCCTGGTTTTCCGGTTGGCTCAGGAATAGTTTCACGTTCTCCCTTCCCTGGCCTATTCTCTCTTCTCCATAAGAATACCAAGTACCTGATTTCTCCACAATATTCAGTTCTACGGCCTTGTCAAGCACGTCGCCGGTCAGGGAAATACCGGTACCGTACATGATATCGAACTCGGCTTCTTTGAAGGGAGGAGCAATCTTGTTTTTAACTACCTTGACCCGGGTGCGGTTGCCGATCACATTGGTGCCGTCCTTAATGGCGCCGATACGGCGGATATCCATCCTGATCGTAGCGTAGAACTTGAGGGCGTTGCCTCCAGTGGTGGTCTCGGGATTTCCGAACATGACTCCGATCTTCATGCGTATCTGGTTGATAAAAACCACAGAGGTTCTGGACTTGTTGATGGCTCCCGCCAGCTTTCTCATCGCCTGGGACATGAGGCGCGCCTGCAGGCCCATTTGGGAGTCACCCATCTCTCCTTCGATCTCGGCACGGGGGACCAGGGCAGCCACGGAATCCACCACAATGACATCCACAGCGCCGCTGCGGACCAGGGTCTCGGTTATCTCCAGGGCTTGCTCACCAGTATCAGGCTGGCTGATGAGCAGATCGTCGACATTGACACCCAGGGCCTTGGCATATTTGGCGTCCAGAGCGTGTTCGGCGTCAATAAATGCGGCTACTCCGTCCTTCTTCTGGGCTTCGGCGATGATATGAAGTGCCAGAGTCGTTTTGCCGGATGACTCCGGTCCGTAAAGCTCAATGATCCGGCCCCGGGGAATCCCGCCGACACCAAGGGCTTCATCCAGAGAAAGTGATCCAGTGCTGATAATGGGAACCTGGGCAACCGCCTGGGACATCCCCAGCCGCATCACCGATCCCTTGCCAAACTGCTTATCGATTTGGCTTATGGCCAGATCCAGTGCTTTCAGTTTATCTTCTTTGCTGTTCGCCATGGTCTTTCTTCCTTATAGTTGGATTGATGACAACGCTGTATGCCGGGCTCCTTCCGGCAGCAGATCGCTCTTCATCAGGTGTATACTGTCCACAATAAATTCTCCTCCGGGGAAGCCACCTTCCAGGGCGGCCAGGATTGTATCAATCCGTCGTTCCGATCTCACCCGGCCCAACGTTATATGGGCGGAATAGGGGTGTTCCTCCCCGGGGAATTTCAGAGCCGCCAGTTGGTCATCGATGCCCCGAGCCAATCCCGCCAGCTCATCTGCCCCTTCATCGATTCCGATCCAGAGCACCCGAGGACGTCCCTTCATGGGGAAACGTCCAGTGCCGGCCAGCCGCACCGTGAAGGGGGATATCTCCGTGGCGGCTTTTTCCAGGGCCTGTTTCAGGCTCGAAACCCTGCCGGATTCTACATCTCCAAGAAACTTCAGGGTCAGATGCATCGTCTCCGGCCGGGCCCAGCGGATATCACCATCCAGACGGCGCAGCTGCTGCTGAAAAGCGGCGATTCGCTCTTTCAGTTCTCCCGGCAGAGATACAGAAATGAACAAACGCACCATATTTTCGTTCATAGAAATGTTCCTACACTGAGGAGGTCTCGCACGTGAACCGGGATAGTACAAGATAACAAAATAACCAATAAAATCAAGGATGAATGTCGGTTATGGCGGTCTCCCGGATCCGTTGTTCCTTCTGATAATATAGAAGACAGAACTGATGAGACAAAATAATTCTGTTTACAGAATCTCCCCCTGCAGCGGAGCAGCTCTCAATCAAAACAGCGGGATAAAGACAGGATCGTTGATCCTGAACCGGAGGTGCTGAAGCTTTTCCGTTTCAGGATAAAATGGCGGGGAGGAAATCAACGATGATCCAAATCCATTTACAGAATCGCGGGACCGGAGTTCAGATCGGATTCTCCTCGAGTTTACGCCTGACCAGATCGATGGCGCTAAGTGCCGAGCGGGTCTTGTTTGCGAGCCGGTCGCCGATGAAACGGTGTTCCTCCACCACGGTCTTCTTCGCGTCGGTATAGCCGATAAAGACCAGTCCCACCGGTTTCTCCAACGTCCAGCCCGAGGGCCCGGCGATGCCGGTGGTAGCAATACCGATATCGCTTCCGGCCCTGGTGCGGGCTCCCTTGGCCAGGGCCGCTGCCGTCTCACTGCTCACGGCACCGTGATTCTGCAAAATTTCGGGATCCACGCCCAGCTGCTCCACCTTGGCTTGGTTGCTGTATACGACAAAGCCGCGCTCAAACCAGGCCGAACTTCCCGCGATGTTCGTCAGCAGATGGGACACCAACCCTCCCGTACACGATTCAGCCGAAGCCAGAGTCAATCCGGCCCGGGACAGGAGAGCGGCTACCCGATCCGGCAGCGTATCATCATTCTTGCCGTAAAGAATCGGCCCCAGTATCCGCCTGAGAGATGTTTCGATCCGTTCCATCTCAGCCGCGGGAGCATCCTGGCTCAGAGTGAGACGCAGATCGATTCCCTCCCGGTGCGGCAGATAGGCGAATTGAACGGATGGGGAGTTCTCCTCAAAGGCTCGGAGTTTTTCATAAAGACTGGATTCAGGCAGCCCGAATGTTTTAAAAGTAACAACACACGGCTGGATTAATGCATAGGCATTGCTCAGACGGGGAAGCACCTCACTGAGGGTCATCTGGCGCATTTCCGCCGGCACTCCGGGCAGGAAAAAATAGCTGGTGGAGCCCTGTCGCATCAGGATTCCGGGAGCCGTTCCCCTGGAGTTCGGCAGGGGCAGAGCCCCTGCAAAAATCCAGGCCTGGGAACGATTGGTTTCGGATGGTTCCCTTCCCCGGCTTCTGAAGCGCTCCTGGATCGTCCGCCAAAGTGTTTCGGAGAATTCCAGTTCTTTCCCGAAAAAACGGGCTGCTGCCAGACGGGTGCGGTCGTCAGACGTCGGCCCCAAACCGCCGGTGCAGATAACCGCATCGGCATCTGCTCCTCCTGTCAAAGCGGCGGTGATTTCTTCGGGATCGTCCCCCACACTCTGTATGGAAATTACCGTGCACCCCGACTCGCTCAGGGTGCGGGCCAGCCAGGTTCCGTTTCTGTCCAAGGTATAGCCTCCCACCAGTTCATCACCGATGGTCAGCAGGCGGACTCTCACCATTATTCCCTCAAAGGATATATACAGCCAAACGAAGAATGATCCCCGCCATCAAAGCGGCAATACAGTCGTCGATCATCACGCCCCAGCCTCCGGGAAGGCGCTGGCTTTGTTCAATGGGGAAAGGTTTTAAAATGTCAAAAATCCTGAAGAGAATAAATCCCGCCAGCGGCCAGGGCCAGGCGGAGCCTCCGGGCAGAAATGCCAGGGTGATCCAAAGACCCGCCATTTCATCGATGACAATAATCTGGGCGTCTTTACCTTCCTTTTTCTCGACGACACCGGCACTCCAGACGCCTGCAGCCAGGGCGCAGAAGATAAGCAGGATCATTCCAGGACCGGGCAGTCCCGGAAAAAGAAAATAAATTATCAGAGCCAGGATGGATCCGGCCGTACCCGGTGCCTTGGGAACGTAGCCGCTTCCCGCACCGGTGGCGATAAAACGTGCGATAAGATTCATGGGTTTACTTCGCTCAATGCTCAGTGGGAAGGAAGATCCGGAAGATTTCACCGGCCATCTGTCTCAGATAAAACCGGTTGGCAATAATGTAAGCAACTCCTGAAATAACAGTTAAAAAGGAAACCAGGAACATGCTGTAAAGAATAATATGATTTTCCTGGACAACCATGGTTGCCGGCGCCAGCTTGGAAAAGAGATCAATCCGGAGAACCAGATGATAGAGAAAGATCATATAGATTACCACCATCTGGATGAATGTCTTGGCTTTGGCCAGAAGCGAGGTCATAATAGCGCGGCCTTTGAAAATAGCGTAAGAACGCAGAAATGTGATAAGAACATCCCGTACAATAATGATCACAATCATCCAGGCGGGAAAGTATCCCAGAATACAGAACACCAGCAGAACCGCGGTCACCAGAATTTTATCTGCCAAGGGATCGAAAAACTTGCCCCAGGTGGAAACATACCCGTATTTTCGGGCTGTATAGCCGTCATACCAGTCCGTTAGTGATGCAAGGATAAAAAGAAGGAAGGCGGCTACCTGAGCATACTGGCTGGTCCGCAGGAGCATCCAGGCGATGAACGGCGTAAACAGGATCCGCAGTGTTGTCAATTGATTGGGTAGCGTCATTCCGTCACCGAATCTCCCATTATTTAAAATATCACAATCAGGGGATTAAATATCCACTCTGCCTTCCAGTGCCTTGGCCACCGTGACTGCATCATTGAACTCCAGGGCCCCGCCGAAGGGGATCCCCCGGGCGATTCTACTGACATGGGCCGTCTTACCTTTGACCATAGCGGCCAGATGGGCCGCGGTCATCTCACCCTCTACAGTGGCATTTGTGGCCAGGATCACCTCTTTCGTCTCTGCGTCGATCCGTTCTAAAAGTTCTTTTATATGCAGGTCCCCCTCTCCGACACCATCCAGGGGGGAAAGGGTTCCTCCCAGGACGTGATACACCCCGGAATAGCCCCCCGTCTTCTCTATTGCCATAAGATCCTTGGGTTCTTCCACCACGCAGATGATGCCATGGTCCCGTCGGTGATTACTGCAAATGGAACAGGTCTCTTCCTCTGTGAGGTTGAAACAGATACGGCAGGCATGAACATTATCTTTCAGCGCCAGGATGGCCCGGGCCAGATATTCACTCTCCTCCCGATTCGCTTCCAAAAGGTGCAGGGCCATGCGCTGCGCCGATTTCACCCCAATGCCCGGCAGTTTGGCAAAGGCCTGCACCAGATCTTCGAGACTTTTGGATGAATAGTTCATAGCCCCGGTATTTTGAATCCAGCAGGCAGACTGCCCAGCATGCCACCGGTGATCTTCTGCATTTCCGATTGAGCCATTTCCGTTGATTTCTCCAGCGCCTGATTAAAGGCTGCCAAGACCAGATCTTCCAGCATCTCCACGTCTTCGGGATTCACCACTTCCGGATCGATTCTGACCTGAACGATCTTCTGCTTTCCGTTCATCACCACCGTGACCATTCCGCCTCCGGCTGTGCCCTCCACCGTCATGCCCTGCAACTTTTCCTGCATCTTCTCCATATCCTTCTGCATTTTTTGGAGAAGATTGAGCTGACCGGCCATGTTGCCCATTTTCATGAGACTCATCTCCCGTGTATATATATGTTATAAAATCTCTGCGTCAAAATCATCTATTATCTTTTTTACCAGCGGATTATCCTTGCCCAGCTGACCTAGAAGATCCTCCTTGGCTTTTTTAGAAGAAGGCACGAACTCCCGCCGCGGCAGATCCCGCTTCTGACAGGCAAAAGTAAGAGGCTTCTGGTAGACCTCCGACAACACCTCCTCCACCAGTTTACGAGCTTTCTCAATAGCGTCTATATGGAACCCGTTCTTGAGTCCGAATCCCAGCTCGATCTTCTCTCCCTCCACCTCCAGGAGCGTGGCCTCATGCAGGAAAGAACCGACCGTTATCTTGCGGCGTCTGACCCTTTCCAGCACCTCACTCCAACGGGCCTGCACCTGGCTCAGGGTTATCCCGTTTTTTTTTTCGTTTTCGGATGGGCTGGTATCAGCCTGTGAGGAGGAAGCAGACTGAGCTTCCGGCGTGACCTGTTCCGATTTTTCTGCAGGTTTTTCAGAATCGCCTGCTTTGGTCTTTCCCGTCTTCTTCGCAGGAGCGGCTGCCTGTGTGGCTCCGGCTCGTTGCCCTTCTCCCGGCGCAAGAAGATCCAGCAGATGCTCTATCTGTACCGTTTTATCCAAACGGATCATTTTAATCAGCGCTGTCTCCAGGGGCAGACGGGGATTGGGATTGCCCTTAAGCTCCATCCGGGCCTCGGAAACCAGACGCAGATACCTGAGAAGGTCCCCCTCTGCGAAGGTCTGTCCCGCCTCGGCGTAGCGTTCCTGGTCCTCCTTGCCGGCATCGACGAGGTCTGTCGATCCGGTGGACTGGACCAAAAGCAGATTCCGTAAATGCTCGGCCAGCCCGAGCAGAAATTCTTCCGGATCGTACCCGCCGGAAACCACTTTATCAATGATATCCATACCGGCGTGTACATCCCTGTCGTTCACTGATTTTGTCACCTGGAAGAAAAGGCCCTGTTCGATCAGTCCCAGCCCTTCCATGACCATATCTCTGGTAATGGCTCCATCGGAAAAGGACACCAGCTGATCCAGGATGGACTGGCTGTCCCGCATACTTCCGTCCGCCTTACGCGCGATTAGTTCCAGGGCATCTTCTTGCACCTCGAACTTCTCTTCCCGGGCGATAGTCTTGAGCCGGGCGGCAATTTCACTGCTGGGAACCCGCCGAAAATCGAAACGCTGACAGCGGGAGACGATGGTGGCAGGCACTTTATGCGGTTCTGTGGTAGCGAAGATAAAGAGGGCATGTGAGGGCGGTTCTTCCAGGGTCTTCAGCAGGGCATTAAAGGCCTGAGTGGTAAGCATATGGACTTCATCAATGATATATATACGGTAGCGGCCTCGGGCCGGAGAATAGCGGATTTTTTCCCGGAGGTCCCGCACTTCGTCAATACCGCGGTTGGAGGCGCCGTCTATCTCGAAAACGTCAACAGCGCCGCCTTCGGTGATTTCGCGGCAGCTGGAACATGTATTACAGGGAGAACTTCCTTGTGGAGATTCACAGTTGAGTGCTTTTGCAAGAATGCGGGCCACACTCGTCTTTCCCACTCCTCTCGGTCCGGTGAAAAGGTAGGCGTGGGCCAGCCGGTTGTGTTCAATAGCGTTCCTGAGAGTGCCGGTTACATGGGACTGTCCGATCACCTCATCCCAGTCTTGGGGCCGCCACTTTCTTGCCAGCACCAGGTAGCTCATACACCTCCAGCTTAAAAAATACGGCTGTGCACCCGTCTTCGTTCCCACAGTAACCCGAACCGCTAAAGGCAGTTGACTCCAGCCAAGCAAACCCGCGGCACATGGTCGGACCGCCTACCGCTGCTACCTCCCGGTCCTGACGGAGTTCAGCAGCCTTCCATTGCGCAGGACTCGGACCATCAACGCCACTTGCCAACAGTGGAACGGGGCTGATGATGATCTCAGAACGGGAATTCAACCCTGCTATAGCGGATTGCAGGTTACAGGGCACCGCTAATTCCCCGTCTAGCACAGCCAAAAATAGTGGAGCAGAGCGGGCTCGAACCGCCGACCTGTACGTTGCGAACGTACCGCTCTCCCAGCTGAGCTACTGCCCCATACCGGTGCACATCCGGTTCGCTGCGGAGAGGGCGGGATTCGAACCCGCGGTAGCATTCACTACACACGCTTTCCAAGCGTGCACCTTCAACCACTCGGTCACCTCTCCAATTCACCTTCCGAAATTATCCCGGTCGTATGCGAAATTCATGCCTTGCGGAGAGGGTGGGATTCGAACCCACGGTCCCGCGATGGCAGGACAACGGTTTTCGAGACCGCCCGATTCAACCGCTCTCGCACCTCTCCGAATAACCTACTGGAGCCATGATTGCTCCTTAACTCCGGGAATATCTACTTCTCGGCCCTTAATTGTCGAAAGAACGAAGTAAGCAGCCAGCTGCTCTCGGCTTCCAATATTCCACTTCTCAGGGTGACTCGATGATTCAACCTGTCGTCCTGAACAATGTTCCGCAAAGATCCGCAGGCGCCCGCTTTGGGATCAAACGCCCCGAAATAAAGCGATTCTATCCTGGCCAGAACGACAGCTCCGGCACACATACTGCAGGGTTCAAGAGTCACATAGAGAGAACAGGTTTCTAATCGCCAGGAATGGAGAGCGTTAGCGGCAGCGGAGATGGCAAGCATTTCAGCATGCGCCGTAGGATCCTGAAGCCGTTCAGTCTGATTACGTCCCCGGCCAATAATGCGTCCCTCATGCACAACCACCGCCCCGATTGGAACTTCATCTTCGGTGTAGGCCCTCTCCGCTTCCTTGAGGGCCTGCCGCATCCACCGTTCCTCATCATTCAGCTGAAGTTCCATCATTCATTTGTACGCCCGGAGGGAGTTGAACCCCCAACCTCCTGATCCGTAGTCAGGTGCTCTATCCAATTGAGCTACGGGCGCTTGGCTGCCTTTCCGTTTCTTGTTCAGCTTGTAGCGCGTACGGGAGTCGAACCCGTGCTACCGGCGTGAGAGGCCGGCGTCCTAGACCACTAGACGAACGCGCCGTATCCCAGGCAGCTCTCAGGTACGCCCGAGAGGACTTGAACCTCCAACCCTCTGATTCGAAGTCAGATGCTCTATCCATTTGAGCTACGGGCGCAGAATAGCTGGGGAGCAGGGATTCGAACCCCGATACTACGGTCCAGAGCCGCATGTCCTGCCGTTGGACGACTCCCCAGTAGCGATATTGAGCAATAAATATAGAAATTAAGCCACTAAAAGTCAAACTCTTTTTCCTCTTTCATGCCCCATGAGCAGCGAGCCACTGCAAGGCCGTATCGATGCGCCGCACCACCCGTTTCCGGCCCAGCAGGGCCATAATCTCAAAGAGACCGGGACTGCTGCCGCTGCCCGTAAGAGCCAGACGCAGGGGGTGGACATAGTGGCCGGCGCCCACGCCTTCCTCTTCGGCCAGACCTCGGACACAGTCTTCGATTCCGGTCACATTCCAATCGGAGAGAGATTCGAGTTTCTCACGGGAGGAGCGCAGCCGTTCCGTCACCCCCGCTTTGCGCCAGCGCTTCTGTACTGTCTCCTCATCATACCCGGATGGATCGTGAAAGAAGTAGCCCGCCTGCAGGAAGAAATCGGTCAGCCGCTTGGCCCGTGGTTTGATCAGCTCGACGATGCCGGTAAGATACTGCTCATCCCCTTCCAGCCAATCCCCTGCGGCGGTGGACGTTTCCGCCGCCAAATCCCGCAGAGCGGTCAGGATCCTCTTGTTTTCCGACTGCTGCAGATAGATACCGTTCATCCAGGCCAGCTTGTCTTCGTCGAATACCGCGGGAGTGCCGGAGATGCGCTCCATGGAGAAGAGCTCTATCATCTCGGAGAGAGGCAGCAGCTCCTGGTTATCCCCCGGCGACCAGCCCAGCAGAGCCAGATAATTCAGGAGCGCTTCGGGCAGATATCCGGCCCGTCGATACTCACCCACCGAGGCGGCGCCGTGCCGCTTGGAGAGCCTCTTCTTGTCTGGACCCAGGATCAGGGGGACGTGGGCAAAAACGGGGACTTCATACCCGAAGGCCCGGTAGAGCAGAATCTGTTTCGGCGTGTTGGAAAGGTGGTCCGCCCCTCTGATCACATGGCTGATGCCCATGCGGTGATCATCACAGACTACCGCGACCTGGTATATCGGAGAGCCGTCGGAACGGAGAATGATAAAATCCCCGATTTCTTCGTTTTTTACTGTCACCTCACCGGCCACCAGGTCATTGAATCCCGTCTCTCCGGGCGGTGTCTTGAAACGGATGGTATATGACATTCCGGCGGCCAGCTTCGCCGTGATCTCTTCTTCTCTTAACGCGCGACAGTTGCCGTTATAGAGGTACTCACCTTCATCCTGGCTGCTTCGGGGGGGACAAAAACAGCGGTAGGCTTTACCCTCTTCCACCAGGCGAAGACAGTGACGATGCTGCTCTTCTTCACTTCGGGACTGGTAGAACTCGGGTTCATCCCATTGCAGTCCCAGCCAGTCGAGGCTGTCGAGAATGGCCTGGGTCATGCGGGGATCGGAGCGTGATTTATCAGTATCCTCAATGCGCAGAAGAAAAGCGCCCGCGTGTTTCCGGGCGAAGAGATAATTGAAGAGTGCCGTTCTCGCTCCGCCCACATGCAGCCAGCCGGTGGGGCTGGGCGCGAAGCGTACTCTGATTGGGGATATTTTCATGTTCGCTTGTTCTGTATATAAAAATAGCGGAGAGGGCGGGATTCGAACCCGCGGTAGAAGTTTTGCTCCTACAACCGCTTAGCAGGCGGCTGCCTTCAGCCAGCTCGGCCACCTCTCCGAATTTACTTCTTATTTGTATTTAAAAGAACCGCTGAAATCCTGGCGGAGGGCGGGAGACTCGAACTCCCATGGGCGTGAACCCGGCGGTTTTCAAGACCGCTGCCTTACCAATTAGGACTA
>CAZUMH010000027.1:0-34762 GCA_964621645.1 uncultured bacterium | reverse complement strand
ATCCCTGTCCCATTCCAGAATACGGCCGTCAATGCCATTGACAAAACCGTGACTAAGTTTTTGCCGCTGTGTATTTATCTTCTCCAGAAGCTGCGAATTTACTCCCAGTATTTTACAGGACTTGATGTAGTTATCGAACACTTCCGCGATGATTTGCTGATCCATGGCGCTGCCCAAACAGGTGGCCGCCGGTTTGCCGTCCTTATCCAGAAATTGATTTTCAGGAGAGGTGGACGGGGCGGAGATCAGGCTGCCGTCCCTGGGGTCCTTGATAAGCCAGTCGCTGTAGAAGCGGGCCACCTGGGTCATGGCGGGGTAGGCGCGTTCACGCAGGAACACCGTATCCTGAGTGAACAGATAATGATTCCAGTAATGCTGCATGAGCCAGCCGCTGGCTCCCACGGAGCAGCCCCAAAAGGCGGTGGCTGCCCGCAGCCAGGTGGGGGCCCAGAGATCGGTGGCATGGGGAAGGAAGGCGCCGCCGCAGCCGAAATTTTTCCGGGCCGTGACTGTGCCGTTCTTGATAAGTCTGTCGATGAAATCAAAGAGCGGCAGATTCATCTCCTCCAAATGAGTCACATTGGCCGGCCAGTAATTCATCTGCAGATTGATGTTCAGGTGATAATCGGCGTTCCAGGGAGCGGTGATATGCTGATTCCATAGTCCCTGAAGATTGGCGGGGTTGGTGCCGGGGCGTGATGACGAGATCAGCAGATAGCGCCCGAAATCGAAAAGAAGCCGCTCCAGCCCCGGATCAATCTGTCCGTCTTTTACCCGTTGCAGACGCATGTCGGCGGGCAGGGAGTCTGGACCGGCCGGTGACAACCGCAGCCTGGTTCTCAGAAAATATTGTTGGAAATCCCTGATATGCGCTTTCTCAAGACTTCGCAGGGATATCCTCTGAAGAGCGGCGAGGTCCTCCCGGTTCTGCGTGGCATAATCCTCATGGTACCAGGAGGAATTTGAGACCAGATAGAACGTGGCCCGTTTCACATGATCCAGTTCCAGAAAATCCTCCCCGCGAAGTATCGTTCCCCCTTCATTGACGATCTTAAGGATGGTTTCAAATCTGATTCCATGCAGAATCGGCGCCGGTTGGGATCTGAAGGTCGCGCCGCGCTGGGTGACTTCGCCGGCCATGATCAACAGATTGTCTTCAGCAGTGGCAACCTGCACAGTGGGGACATCGTTGTCGTCAAGTCTGGTGAGAAGGACCTTGCCGTTGAGCCCGTCACCGGCTTCTGAACGGATTTCGATGATCACCGCCTGATGCGGATGGGAGACAAAAACCTTTTCCGACACTCTGTCCCCATTCGTGCGGTAGGAGATGGTCGCTACACCATCCTGAAGGCAGAGTTCCCGCCGGTAATCTGTAATATTCTCATGTCCCAGATGGATATGCAGATCCCCCAGTGTCTGATGGGAACGGAGGATGCTTTTGTTGGAAAATTTTTCGACGAAAAGACGGTCCGCTTCATGGTGTTTCCCGGCAAAAAGCAGGGATCTGATTTTCTTTAAATCGGCCGGCGTTCCCTCCGGTGCTCCCCAGCCCGGGTCTTCCGGCCAGAGGGAATCATCATTGAGCTGAAGATGCTCCTCATCGGGATTTCCAAAGACCATGACTCCCAGGCGGCCGTTTCCCAGCGGCAGGGCTTCCTCCCACTTCCGGGCCGGGTGATCATACCAGAGCAGTGATGCTTCACCGGCAGGATGTCGGCTGCAGCCTGATGTGATGCACAGCAGCAGAAACATCACAACGCCAGAAACCTGTCTCATGAGGACCTCCTGATTGTAGGTGGCAACAACGATTGACGCTATGGTTCTCGCTGAACGGCATATGCTGATTGTGTCCCGTCCTCTCTATTCCCCCGTCAAATTGAACGTCGCCGCATAATAATTCCTGTCCGGAACCAGCCTCGAGACCGGTTTATCCAGCGCGAGTTCCTTCCAGCGCATGGTTGGCTTAAGCAGAACGGTCTTGCCGTCCAGTGCCACGGCAATCGGCATGTTGAAACCGCGGACACAGTTATTCCACCGGTATCGCAGGGTCGAGTCCTGTATGATATACTCCAGAACGGGGATCCGTACATCCCGCACGAACTGATTGAAAAAGGGCGCCAGATCCAGACCGGACTTTTCGATAATGTAGGATTCGATCTGATCTCCGGAGACAGTCTGGTGATAGAAGGTTTTATTCAGACCCCGCAGGATGGCACGCCATTTTTCATCATCGCCGATGATCTGACGCAGGGTGTGCAGCATATTGGAGCCTTTGTAGTACATGTCACCGGATCCGGAATAGTTGACCCCTCTGATGCCGGCGATGGGGCGGTCGTTGCGAATCAGCGCTCTGGTGCCGATGACGTAATCAGCGCTGGCTTTTTTCCCATAAAAATAATCAAGAAAGAGATTTTCGGAATAAGCGATGAAAGCCTCATGGATCCACATTTCAGCCGCGTCATTGTTGCTGATGCTGTTGGCGAACCACTCATGCCCCGATTCATGGACAATAATGAAGTCGAACTTCAGCCCCCAGCCGGTCCTGCTGAGATCTCTGCCCAGGTAGCCGTTCTGATACCCGTTGCCGTAGGTGACGGAGCTCTGATGTTCCATGCCCAGATAGGGAGCCTCCACCAGTTTATAACTGTCCTCATAAAAAGGATAGGGACCGAACCAGTGCTCGAAGGCCTCCAGCATGCGATGGGCCTCCTTGAAATGGACTTTCGCCTTTTCCAGATTGTCGCGGAGCACCCAATAGTCGCAGTCCAGCGGGCCTTTCTCGCCCTGATAGACATCGGAAAAGTGGACGTAATCGCCGATGTTGATATTGACGCCGTAGTGATTGATGGGATTTGAGACGAACCAGTGAAAGGCATGCGACCCGTCAGGCAGATCATCCACTCGCCGCAGACGGCCGTTGGAGACATCAATCAGATTGCCGGGCACATTCACGCTGATGAGCATGCTGTCGGGTTCGTCGGCGGGGTGATCCTTGCAGGGCCACCAGAGACTGGCCCCTTCGCCCTCACAGGTGCTGGCGATGAAGTCGATGCCGTTGCTGTCTTTCTGCCAGGTGATGCCTCCGTCCCAGGGCGGACGCCGGCTCACCTTGGGCTTGCCCGCGTATTCGATCAGCAGTGTGTTGAGCGCGCCGATATCCTGCGCTTTCTCCAGCCTAATAAACCAGGCATTGCCGTCCCGGCGAAATGAAAGCTCACGGCCGTTCTGATCAACCCGGATCATGGTCATCGGCGGCTGCAGATCCACCTGCATCATTGTATCAGGCTTTAAAACCCGATAGGTGATCTCATTGGTCCCGGAAATCATTTTCTCCACCGGATCTACTTTAATGTCCAGATGGTAGTAGGTCAGATCCCACCATTCCCTTTCCGGAGTGATGGAGCCGCGCAGTGTATCCTGGTGTGTGAATGCGGGATGCTGGGCAAACAGCGGTGCAATGAAGATCAGTAAAACAGCAATACTTATAAGGATTGATAAAGATCTTTTCATGGGATCCTCCTCAAAAAGGGTATAAAGGTGAAAGGTTCTTAATGTCACGCCTATATCTCCCACGAGAACACCGAGTGTCACCAGTTTCAGATCGTCCGACTTTCTTCAAACCGTTCAAAACTTTTTATCAGATCATTAACGGTCACGGTGAGCGGGTCGGTCTCTTGGGAATTTTCAAGAAAGAGTGGGCCGGCAACCACCGCCAGGACACCGGTTTGAAAGGCATTCCCAGGTTGCCATTTTTCCGGTAAATAGGCAGTCTGCTGTTGAATATACGCTGCGGCGGCTTTTATCGCCTGGAGGGAATCCAATTCCTCCTGTTCCGAACAGACAAACTGCCAGCGCGCGGCCTGAACATCAACGGGGGATGTTCGGTCTTCCGTGACGGAAATCCCGGCTGCTGTCAACACCCGGCAGTCGAAGATCCGGCAGGTCCGGGGCCGACGGGCATAGATCACGCAGCGGTTATCAACCAGCATAGGGCAGTGTCCCCGAGTATCATATCCCAAGATATAGTATCCCTCCGGCAGTCCCGGAGCCGGGAAAAGCAGCTCCCGCGGAATCGCCGCGCGTGTTTCCGATTCCTCGGGGGCAATCTGAATAAATGATTTATTACGGCAGCAGGCGGTACATCCACCGCAATCCACCACGACGGACAGATTATCTCTCAGGGCCCGTGTAAATGTATCAAGCCAGCGGGAAAAGGGGCCGGCGGATTTTCCGTCAACCTGTGTCATGATCCCACATACATGTTTTCAATACAGAGCTGCCGGTTTTTGCCGGTCGAATGCAATTTTTATCCCAGCCAGAATGAGAAGTAGAGATACATCGTGAGAACAAGACCCACCACAACGACAGAGGCGATCACGTCCCATTTGTTCCAGCTGGCCCGATTTTCGGCCCTGTCCGCAGCGGTTGCTGTCGCATAGGTCAATCCCTGAATGCGTTTTGGATCCTGCGGAGCTGTCATCAGAGAGACAAAGACGACAATGGCAATGCTGATTCCCAGAAGCCAGCCTGAGGCAAATAAAAAGTTATATTCGCCGATGGCCACCATCCAGCCGGGTCCGGTGATAATCCCTCCGCCGACCAGGGCCTGGATTATGAGCTTGATCATACCCAGGATAAATCCCGCGGAGAGCCCGGCCACGGCGCCGGTGGCATTGATGCGCTTATTAAAAAGGCCGAGCAGAAACACCGCCGTAATCGGCGGCGCCAGATAGCCCTGGACACTTTGCAAATATTTATAGAGGCCTCCCTGGGAGATCATAGGCATCACCGGAATCCAGATAATGCCCAGTGCCACCACGACACCGGTGGCGATACGCCCCACATTCACCAGCCGCCGCTCTGAGGCGTTCGGGTTGATTTTTTCATAGATATCGATAGTGAAGAGTGAGGCGCAGGAGTTGAACAGGGAAGAGAGGGAACTCATCAATGCCGCCAGCAGACCGCCCACAACAAGACCGCGCAGACCCGCTGGGAGCAGTGTTGCCACCATTACAGGGAAGACCTGATCTCCGTTGATCACTTCCTGTCCATTGACCATTTTCATGGGGATATGAATGATTCCCTTTTGATGCAGGGCGAAGCCGATCATCCCCGGAACCAGAAAGATAAGCACCGGTGTCAGTTTCAAAAATCCCCCCCAGATAGCGCCCCGGCGGGCATTCTGCAGATTTTTCGCGGCCAGGGTCCTCTGGACGATGTACTGATCCGTACACCAGTACCAGATGCCGATAATAGGAGAGGCGATCAGCACCCCCAGCCAGGGATAGTTCGGATCGGTATTGGGGCGCCAGAGGGCGAAATTTTGCGAGGCATGACCGCAGATATGCACTAGCTCGGACCAGCCGCCCAGTCTTTGCAGGCCGAAGAGGGTGATAAAAACAGACCCGATAATCAGGATAAAGGTCTGGGCCGTGTCTGTGTAGACCACCGCGCGGAGGCCGCCCATGACCGTATAGATACCGGTAAGGATTACGGTGGCCAGCGCTCCCACCCAGAAAGCGTTCTGCGGGTTGCCGAAAGTATCAGGCAGCAGGACACCGAATACCATACCGCCGGCATAGACCGTCACCGACACTTTGGTAAAAATATAGGCCACTAATGATACCAGCGAGAGGATCCAGCGGGCCTTGCTGTTGAACCGTTTCTCCAGAAATTCAGGCATGGTGAACACACCTGCCCGCTTATAAAAAGGCACAAAGACCCAGGCCAGCATAATCAGCACCCAGGCATGAAGCTCCCAGTGAGCCATGCCCATGCCGCTGGTGGCACCGTTGCCGGATAGTCCGACAATATGCTCAGATCCGATATTGGACGCAAAAATCGAAGCACCGACGACGAACCAGCCGATATTCCTGCTGGCCAGAAAGTAATCGGCGGAAGTCTTCTGTCTTCTGGCGGACCACCAGACCAGAGCCACCAGACCGACAAAATATATGCCGATAACCAGCCAATCCCAGGGTGCCAAACTCGCAGTCATACGCTAATTCCTCTCAATTAATTAAATGGAAAGTCAGAACGTATATATCACACATTTTAAAAAGGATTTTCAGTTGGATAGAACATGCCCGCCGGCTGGTTGAAATCGATCTCATCCACGCCGAGCATGCGGAGCGCGTTAAACAGAGCCTTCCCGACATGGGCGAATGCCACGGCGCCGTGATGGGGGAAGCGTTTCTCGATCAGGACGTGACGGTAGAACCGTCCCATCTCCGCAATGGCAAACACACCAATGCCGCCGAAGGAACGGGGATCAAGGTCCAGGATCTCTCCCTGGGCGATGTAGGATCTCAGGGATGTCTCGGCAGTGGACTGCAGACGGAAGAGAGTGACCTCTCCCGGTCGCAGTCGTCCTTCCAGGGTACCCCGGGTGATGTCCGCATCTTTGCCTGGCTCCATGAGCCGGTGCATGATGAGCTGATACTTCATGTCATGGTTAAGCATGCAGGACGCCGGTGTGTTACCGCAGTGAAATCCCATAAACAGATCGGTCAGTTTGTATCCCTGCAGCCGGCCTTCCGACATGTCGGGAGGGACGTTGTTATTGATATCCAACAGTGTCGGCGGAAGCAGGGAAGCACAGGCGGCCATATATTCGGAGAGGGCGCCGTAGATGTCCACCTCGCAGGCCACCGGCATGCCGCGGGTTGCCAGCCTGGAGTTGACATAACAGGGAACAAAGCCGAAATATTTTTCGAAGGAGGGCCAGCATTTGTTGGCAAAAATACCAAACGAGGACATGCCCAGCTGATCGTCCATGAATTCGGTGAGTGCTACTTCGAACTGGGCCAGCTTATTGAGGAGCTTGGGGTAGTGGTTCCCGGCACCGAGTTCATCGGCCATTTCTCGGGCGATGGCGGGAATGGCGGCATTCCCCTCGGCGGAGCGGTAGAGGTCATAAAGATCCAGCTCACTGTTCTCCATTACTTCAATACCCAGATCGTACAGCGGTTTGATCGGCGCATTGCAGGCCAGAAAATCCTGGGGACGAGGCCCGAAGGAAAAAATCTTCAGATTTTTCATTCCGATCCATATCCGGGCCACCGGTAAAAAATCAGCGATCATGGCGGCCACTTCTTCCGGCTGGCCCACCGGATAGGCGGGAATAAAGGGACGCTGTTTTCTCAATCCCAGATTGTAGGAGGCGTTCAGCATGCCGCAGAAGGCGTCACCACGGCCCTGAATGAGGTTGTCACCCCGTTCCTCGGCGGCCGCCGCAAACATTACCGGTCCGTCAAATTCCTGGGCCAGTCGTGTCTCCGGTGTCTCCGGTCCGAAATTGCCCAGAAAGACGACCAGGGCATTCACTTCCCGTTCCGACAGTTCGGCGAGAGCCAGTTCCGCCTGGGATTCGTTCTCGACGATGATGTCGATCTCTACCAGTTCCAGTCCGGTCTTCCAGCAGGCTTCAGCAACTTTTTGCCGGCGTGTTTTGGACAGTTCAGCAGGAAAACAGTCCCGGCTCACCGCCACGATGCCTGGTTTGATGGTTGGGATGTTGTCCATAAAAGCACCCTTTTATTATGATTGGCTTTTCCCCTGGCCGTAATAGGCGTTCGTTCCATGTTTCCGGAGGAAATGCTTGTCAATCAGCGTTTTTTTCAGGGGGGCCTGATCGGGCCTGATTTGCAGCGTCTGCAGGGCCATCCGGGCGATCATTTCCAGAATGCGGCTGTTGTCGACGGAATCCAAGGCCGCAGCGCCCCAGGTGAAGGGGCCGTGTGCGCCGACCAGCACCATGGGGATCTCCGCGGGTGAAAGATCAGTGAATGTCTTTACGATCTGCCTCCCCGTTTCAATTTCATAATCTCCTTGTATCTGTTCATCGCTGAGCACCGGTGTGCAGGGAACGTCCCGGGGCAGATAATCGGCATGGGTGGTCCCGAGGATCGGGATCGGTTTCAGTGCCTGCGCCCAGGAGGTAGCGTAGCTGGAATGGGTGTGGGTAATACCGCCGATCTCCTGAAAATGCTGATAGAGGATCATATGTGTCGGGGCATCGGAGGATGGATTCAATTTTCCGAAGACCCGGTTGCCCTCCAGATCCATGACGGTTATGTCCTCAGGGCGCATATCCTTGTAGGGAACACCGCTTGGTTTGATGGCAAAGAGTCCCTGTTTGCGATCCAGGGCACTGACATTGCCGAACGTCCCCGTAACCAGATTGCTGGAAGCCAGGGCCTGATTGGCCTCCCAGGCCTCCTCTCGTAAGGTCTTATACCCATCCATCCTAGGTATCCTTTACAGAAAGTTCAATAAATGCTCCCAATTCCCGGTAACGCTGGTACAGACGGCCGTAGACTTCTCGCGTGTCGGGATCAGGGGTATAGGTTGCTTCAAAACCGTGCCCCATCTTTTCCTGGGCTTCCTGCATAGAACCGTAAAGACCAGCGGCTGTCGCGGCTGCCATGGCACTGCCCAGCGCCACCGCCTGCTCGGCCCGGGCGATACGCATAGGCATTCCCATCACATCGCAGACAGTCTGCAGAACAAACGGATTCTTTTTCGCCACGCCTCCTAGACCGATGATCCCGTGAATGGGCACGCCTTCATCACGGAAACGGTCCACGATGGCTTTGGCGCCGAAGGCCGTGGCCTGGACCAGGGTCTGGTAGATCTTGGCGGCATCCGAAGACAGATCCAGACCGGTAAGTCCCAGCTTCAGCCGCTGATTGGCGTCGGGAGTACGGCGGCCGTTAAGCCAGTCAACGGCAACGGGACCGTCAGGATCTACCGGAAGCGCCGCAGCCTGTTCAGAGAGAGCGGGAAGGATGCGGGGAATGACATCCTCCTCCCGGGAGGGATCCTGCTCCATAAAAGCAAGGGGAAAGGCCAGCAGGTCCCGGAACCAGGCATACACATCTCCGAAGGAGGACTGGCCGGCTTCCAGACCCAGCATGCCGGGCAGTACCGATCCATCCACCTGACCACAGATGCCCCGGACCAGGATATCCTTGGCTTCATCCATTGGAACTACCAGAATGTCACAGGTGGAAGTGCCCATGACTTTGCAGAGGTGATACGGTTCTATCTGAGCTCCCACCGCGCCCAGATGGGCGTCGAAAGCGCCCACCGACACATGCACGTCCGGTGAAAGGCCCAGTCTTTTGGACCATTCTTTTGAAAGGGTTCCTGCAGAGTGATTGGCGGTGAGGGTGGTATGGTAAAGCTTGTCCCGAAGTCCGCATAGCCGCTCATCCAGCCCGCTCCAGAAGAATTCCGGGGGCAGCCCTCCCCATTCGGCATGCCAGATTGCTTTATGGCCGGCGGCACAGCGGCTGCGTTTGATGTCCCGGACAGCGGTGACACCGGTCAGTAAGGCCGGCATCCAGTCGCAATGTTCGGCCCAGGACCAGGCCGCTTCCCGCACCGAGGAATCCTCCCTGATTGTATGCAGTATTTTGGCCCAGAACCACTCCGAGGAGTAGACGCCGCCAACATATTTCAGATAATCCGTCCCGTTTTCAGTTGAACAGGCGGCATTGATCTCTTCCGCTTCCTGAATCGCGGTATGGTCTTTCCAGAGGATAAACATGGCATTGGGATTCTCTTTGAAACCCGGCTTCAGCGCCAGCGGCATTCCCGTCTGGTCCAGCGCGCAGGGGGTGGATCCCGTCGTATCGATGCCGATTCCTATCACACTCTCCGCAGCTCCGGCGGGAGCCTGCTTCAGCACCTGATTGATACTTTGGGTGAAGCTTTCCACATAATCCAGGGGGTGCTGCCGGTATTGATTCCTGCCCGGATCGCAGAAGCGCCCGGCTTTCCAGCGGGGATAATCACATACTGCCGCAGAGATTATGCGTCCATTGGCGGCATCAATAAGCACCGTACGAACTGAATCCGTCCCAAAATCGGCGCCAATTACGGTTGCTTTGGTCATAGACATCCTCTAATCTGTCTGATAATATTGAACGTTTTCCCGGGTGATAATATCGATGGGCATCATCACCGTTTCCGGAAGCTGTTCCTTCAGGACGACATAACGGAACAGGGAGTAGATGCCCTGATAGCCCTGCTGCTTGGACTGTTGGCTGATGAGAAAATCGATCGTTCCCTGCTGCAGATACTGAATATTCTCCGGAAGAAGATCGTATCCGATTATGTGGATATTTCCGGCTTCTCCCAGCGCCTCCAGAGCCCGGGCGGCGCAGTAGGTGGCGGCATCGGATATAAACAGACCTTTAAGGCCGGGATGTTCCCTGATGATATTCATGATGACATTTTGACGATCGGCATGGTCGTCGTTACGGGATGGATCGATCAGCAGCGGACTATTAAGCTTTTCCCTCCTGTAATAATCGGTGAATCCGGACAGCCGCTGCTGAATATGGTAATCTCCGGTGTGCCCCTGCATCACGGCAACCAATCCTCTTGTGCCGGTCAGAAGATGCATGAGCCGGCCGGCCAGGACACCACTGGCATAGGAATCCTGGACGATGCTGCACAGTCCCCGGCTCTCCGGCACAGTCGAATCAAAATAAACGCACGGGGTATTTTGGGGCAGGGCTTCTTCAAATTCTCTGGCAACCTCCGGCAGGGCCGGTGCCATAAGATAGCCGTTAAGCTCTTCGGCCAGGGCCTTTTCGCAGCAGCGGGAGAAGGAATTCCGGTTGTAACGATTGTAGTGGAAATAACGGACGGAAACCCGGTGACCCGCCAGTTCCTGCTCGGCCTGATCAATGCCCCGGGCCGGTATGACCCAATAGCCGCTGTCCTGTTCGAACCTGGGCATGATAACGCCGAAAACGTGGGGCCTGGCCAGTTTAAGCTGCCGGGCGAAAATATTCGGTTTGTAATCCAGCTTCTCGATAGCCTTGAGAACACGCTCCCGTGCTTCAGCAGAGACATTGCCCCGTTTATGCAGCACCCGGTCCACGGTGCCGATGGAAACCCGGGCGTGTTCGGCAATTTCTTTGATGGTCGACAACGGCTAAAATCCTTTGCGGTATGGAGGGACTGTTAACGTACACACAATGAACGTAAAATCTCAGAAAATGTCAAGCGCTTTCACTGTCAGTCTGAGATGCATCAGCCGGAAAACCGCCTGGCAGTTGATATCCCTTACGCAGGAGTCCCATATCACCAACTGGCGCGAGCCGCCGGATCGGCAGAATCCTATTTAAGAATGCGGTCGTCCGAGGCGGGCCAGCAATTCCATCCTCTTTTTAAAAGGATCCGCTCCTGTCAGGCCGCGAACCCGTTTGGAGAGAGCCTCGAATACCGCTTTCTGTTTCCGGTAAATCTGGGTATGCTCTGCATCAGGCCGGAATCGTCTGGATTCATCTATTTTGATAAATGAATCAGTAATGGCGGTGAGCGGCTCCTCCCGGCCGTTCTCCAGCCCCCAGACCCAGGCGGCGTGCAGGGCAGCTCCCAGGGCCGCTCCTTCACCCTCGATGGGGATCACCTCGGCTTCAAAAATATCCGCGATGGTTTGACACCAGGCTGCGGATTGAGAGAGCCCGCCGGTGAGACGGATTTCATCCACTGTAACGGGCAGGCGGCGGAATCCCTGATAGATATTCAGTACATGCCCTTCCAGCACACCCCGGCACAGGTATTCCCGGGTGAAATCATCCAGGCCGAAGCCGAAATAGATCGGAGCGGCCCGGGGCAGATCAGGGGTGCGTTCGCCCTCATACCAGGGGATGATGAGCCGGCCCCCGTTTCCGGGGTGGGTTTTATTGACAATATCCACGAATTGATTATGATCCAGCTGAAATGTACTGAGCACATCATTATAGCCGCCGGCCATGTTGGAGACGCAGAGGAGGGGCAGATGATGCCCGGTGGCATCGCAGAAGGCGGCGATCTCGCCGGCCGGATCAATGAATGCTTTTTCCATGAAAGAATAGGCCGTGCCGCTAGTGCCCAGACTGAGGGTGACAATACCGGATCTCACGTTCCCGGTACCGACGGCGCCGTACATGTTGTCCCCTGATCCGGAATCGATCAGGCAGTCCGGGGCGAATCCGAAACGCCGCACCAGATCATCCGAAATTCTGCCGATGGACTGGGAGGAGGGCCGCACCTGCGGCAGCCTGGCCTGGAGGGAGGGATCGATGGCCCGGATCACCTGTTCCGACCAAGCCTGTTTCTCCGGATGCCACAGCGCCGTGCCGGAAACGTCCCCCGGTTCCATCAGACAGACACCGCCTGTCAGGTACCAGTTAATATAATTATGCACCAGCAGAAACACGGCGGTTCTTTTATAGGCTTCGGGTTCGTGGCGCAGAAAGTGATAGATCTTGCCTGCCGTATAGCCGGGGCGCTGGGTGTTGCCGACCTCGGCGATCATGGCCTCGGTTCCGCCGATTTTCTCCGTGAGGAGGCGGCATTCTTCGGAAGTGGAAAAATCATTCCAGAGCTTGCTGGCCGGACGGGCCAGATTACCTTTTTCATCCAGAGCGACCAGTCCGTGCTGCTGTCCCGAAACGGCTATCTCCCGGATGGAATCCGGCTCAATGCCGGTTTTGACGAATCGTTCAAAGACAAGATTTACCGCGTCGATCCACATGCGGGGATCGGACTCCGACACTCCCTCCGCTTGATTCTGAAGAATACCGTTCCGGGTGTCATACTGCGGCAGGTCATCGTCATAATTGACGGAATCGATGTGAATGATTGTGCGGTCATCCGCATTGATCACCACCAGTTTACAGCTCTGGGTGGAAATGTCGATTCCGGCAAACAGATGATTCATGAAAAGACTCCGGTCCCGCTGATTATTTGATCTTCCATTCATGAATACCGCCTGCCCAGCCTTGCTGTGAGGTCACTTCCAGCCGGACCGAGCTGGTCCGGAAGGTTTCAAAGACAATCTTGTTGAACCGGTCCTTTTCAATAGGATAGCGATCCGGACTGTAGGCCGGTTTCCACTGGCCATGCTCCTTATAGAGGATGCGCCAGGAGGCGGGCAGCCGGCACTCGCCCCGGCCCGTATCATCGAACCAGTACACCTCCACGGTGGATACCTCCTCGGGCTGCTTAAAATCATACTGGATCCACTCGGTGGTGCCTTTCTGCGGCCACCAATGGAAGAAGGGCACCTCATGATCATTCGATGAGCCGGGCTCCTGCAGGTCATTGACCGCCTGAGGATTTTGACCGAAGGAGGCGCTGACCCGGCTGGTGGAGGCCAAGGTGGGGAGACCGGCCGGCCGTACGGCCGCTTCTTCCCTGGCCAGCCATACTTCCATCTCGCCTCTGCCGCGGTGAGCCCAGGCGTAATAGGGGATAAGAGCAATATCCTGTTCAGTATGAGAGAGCTGATCATTCGCATCTTTCTTATAGGCCAGGGCCCGTCCCTTGATCATGGTCATCCCCTGGAGCAGATTGGGATTGAAGGCGGCCGTAAGGGTGGATTCATCCGGCAGCAGCAGGTTCCGGACCTTGCCATCCTTATTGTCCGGGAATTCCGCACAATATACCAGGGGCCCGCGCTCTAGGGCCACCCGGCCTCTATCCGCAGCCACACTGTCAATAGCGGTTACCCGCCGGGTAAGCATGGGCAGGTTCAGCAGTACCCGATCACCGTCTTTCCAGCGGCGGCTGAGACGCAAATAGCCGTTTTGCAGTTGAAGCTGCTGTTTTTCACCATTCACATCAACAGTAATGTCGGCGGGGGTGTCATTCATATACGAGTAGAGATCCGTAGCGAGGGGGTTCCCCCGGGCCCAGCCCGGGATTCTCAGCAGGATGGAGAAGGAGCTGTTCTCCTTCTCGGGGCGGACGGAGAGCACGATGTTCCCTTCCCAGGGATACTTGGTCTCCTGGGATATTTTTACTGTCTGATCAGATAGAGGAATTTTCGCCTCGTTGGACAGATAGAGGTTGACATAAAGATCATGATCGCGGACAGCGTAGACATATCCCGGCACAGAAGCCATGAAACGGGTCACATTGCCGGGACAGCAGGCGCAGCCGAACCACTCGGCCCGCTGGTGCTGACCGATAGATTCCAGGGGATTGGGATAAAAGAAATGGGTCCCATCCAGTGAGACTCCGGAGAGCAGGGCGTTATAGAGGGTCCTTTCCAGGACATCGATGTAGCGGCTGTCACCGTGCAGAAGAAAGAGCCGTTCGTTCCAGAACACGTTGGCGATGGAAGCGCAGGTCTCGTTATAGGCGCTCATGTTGGGGAGGTCATAGTTGCCGCTGAATCCCTCATTTGATCCGGTGGCGCCGATCCCTCCGGTGAGGTACAGTTTCTTCCCAGCCACGTTTTCCCAGAGTCTGTCAATAGCGCGGGTGTAGGATTTATCCCCGGTAATGGCCGCGATGTCAGCCATCCCTGAATACATATATCCGGCCCGGACGGCATGGCCGACCGCTTCATCCTGCTCCACTACCGGTTTGTGATCCTGATTGTATTCACCGCCCAGTTTCCTGCCGTTGATGGATCTGCCCCGAATGTCCAAAAAATATTTCGCCAGTTTGAGATACTTGTCGTCCCCGGTGACCCGGTAGAGTTTGACCAGCCCCATTTCGATGACCTGATGTCCCGGCGGCTTTTCCAGTTTGCCCGGTCCGAAGGTCCGGTCGATGAGATCGGCATATTTCAGCGCCACATCCAGCAGGTTCCGTTTGCCCGTGGCCTGATAGTGGGCGGCCGCGGCCTCAAACAGATGCCCGGCGTCGTAGAGTTCATGGCTGCCGCTGAGCCGGCCCCATCGTTTCTCTCCATACCATCGTTTCAGGCGGTCGCATTTTAACGTCCTGACCGTATAGAGATAGCCGTCGTCCTCCTGGGCCGCAGCGATCAGGGTGATCACACTGTCCAGGTAGGCCTCGAGTTTTGGATCGGGTTTGACCATCAGGGCGTAGGAGGCCCCTTCCAGCGTCTTATAGACGTCCGTATCGTCAAAGGGATAGATCCCCTGATAGGGCTTGTCGATGAGTCCGCCGGCGGCGGCGAAGTTATCGAGCCGGCCGTTTTCCTCACATTTCTTGAAGGCATGGGGGATGGTCACCGCCCGGTTGGTTTCGATCCGGGCCCCCCAAAAGGCATCATTCACTGTTACTTCGGTAAAAGGAACCGGTTTAATGGGATAATCAGCCGGTTTTCTGGCGCATCCGGCCGTCATGAGGATAACCAGTAGAGAAGCGGCGATATTTTTGATCTTCATGGCAATTCCCTCTTGTCTTTTCTACTCAATCAATAACGGGTCCAGTGAATACCGTGCATCACCCTCTGCCATCCTCCTTTTCAAATGGATAGGCCAGACCTATCTGACGGCGGATGTCGTCCATGACCTGCAGCGTCGACAGGGTTCGGGCCAGGGGCATGATGCGGCTGCCCGGGCGACCGGCCCGGATACAGGACATTGCTTCTTCAATCTCGTACTCGAATCCAGTGGCACGGAAGGGGCCTTTGACGGTTTCAACATGATCTTCCGTGAGCAGCGAGGCTTCGGTTCCGGCCCAAAAAGGGGCATGAATATGAATGCTTCCTTTATCTCCGTACATGACGAACTGGTTGGGGGTATCAGCCTTGATGGTGCAGACGAACTGGGAAATCGTCCCGTTTTTATAATAAAGACTGGCGGCAGTGGTCTCATCCACACCGGAAAATCCGATATGGCCGGCCGCTGTCACCCTCACGGGATCCGCATTCATGATCCACTGGGACACGGACAGGTTGTATATGCCGATGTCGAGGAGGGCGCCGCCGGCAAGTTCAGGATTATACAGCCGGCCCTCGATATCCACAGGGGCCTTAAATCCAAACGTCGATGTGAACAGCTCCGGCTCACCGATACGTTTTTCATCAAGCCATTGACGCACGGTCTGATAGATCGGCAGGAAGCGGGTCCAGAGAGCTTCCATGAGGAAGAGCCGTTTTTCCCGGGCGGCCTTGATGAGAATGGAAGCCTGGGGGACATTTACCGTCAGGGGCTTCTCACAGAGCACCGCCTTGCCGGCCTTCAGGCAGAGAAGCGCCTGTTCATAGTGGAAGCGGTGCGGTGTGGCGATGTAGACCGCATCCACGTTGGGATCCTCCACCAGGGTCTGATACGAAGCGTAGGCCTTTTCCGCCTGATAGGTCCGGGCAAAAGCCGCCGCCCTTTCTTCACTGCGACTGGCGATCCCGTATAATTCAGCATTTTTGACCGCCAAGAGCCCCCGGGCGAACTGGTGGGCGATCCGGCCCGGTCCGATAAGGCCCCAACGAAAGGGTTCACTCGTCATCAGTTTAAGAATTCGTCCACATTATCGGCGGTGATTGTCGCCGTGGGCAAGTGTATCGACTCACCCCGTTTAATGGTCAGTTTCCCTTCCAGCATATCCATCATCAGCTCCAGGGCTTTTTCGCCCGGGGTCGGATAGAGAAAGGTCGCCTTGAGAATGCCGTTTTTTACCCACTGACATCCCTCACCCGGCAGCCCGTCTATTCCGATAAAGGCGATATCCTTATCCTTACCCAGCTCCCTGGCCGCCTGCCAGGCCCCATAGGCCATGGGATCATTATGAGCGTAAATTATGTCTATGTCATCATGGATCTGCAGGGCATCCTGGGCAATGGCCTTGCCCCGGTCCAGTTTCCAGTCGCCGTCCAGTCCGCCGATGATTGTGACGCCGGGCTCCTGATCCAGCACCGCGTGGAATCCGTCCCGGCGTTCCTGGGCCGGGGTAGAGGCAAGTGAGCCGCAGATTTCATAGACGATCCCCGACGCTTTTCCCTCGCCGCCGAGCAGATCCCGGACATAGGTTCCGGCGGCTTTGCCTATCTGTAAATTATCCGCGCCGACAAACGCGGTATAATCCTTATAGGTTGTGTTGCGGTCCAGCACCATGACCGGGATGCCCGCGTCCATGGCCTCCTTGATCGCCGCGGAGCATCCGGCGGCCTCTTTGGGAGAGATGAGGATGCCGTCCACTTTCTTCAGGATGAAGGTTTCGATGTGGGCCACTTGATTCTCGGTCTTGTCATTGGCATCGAGGGTGATCAGGTGCAACCGGTCACCGTAGGTGGCGGCTTTTTTCTGCAGATTTTCATTGAACACCACCCGCCAGGGCTCCTTGACCGTCACCTGGGAAAAACCGATGGTATACGTCCCCTCCTTCTTATCGCCGCGGCAGCCTGTTAGCAGAGCGGCGCCGCAGATACTGATCACGGCGACTTTCAGCAGTGAATTCTTCATGGTTGTTCCCCTTTCCGCCGATGGATATATTTTTTAACAGATTGCACGATTCCCCCCTTTTGCAGGAGGACGGCAATGAGGATAATCACCCCTTTGAGGATATCCTGCACCTCTCCCGGCACTTCCTGAAGGTTGAGAATATTGCCCAGATAGCCCAGAATCAAGACACCGATCAAGGTGGAACGCACCGACCCTTTGCCTCCGCTGAGACTGGTGCCGCCGATAACCACTGCGGCAATGGCATCCAGTTCCCAGTTGGCGCCGGCGTCCGGCTTACCCTGGGCATAGGCGGAACAGTAGAGTACGCCGGCCAGCGCGGATATCCAGCCAGAAAAAGCGTAGACAGCGATTTTTATCCTGTCCACTTTGACCCCGGAGAGACGTGCCGCTTCTTCATTGCCGCCGATGGCATAGACATAACGGCCGAAACGGAAGCGGGTAAGCAACAGGTGGACTGCGATCACTGCGGCCAGAAAAAACAGAGCCGTTACCGGGACAAGCTCCGTTCCGAAGAAGGCGATCTTGCTGTTGAGCCAGGCGAATCCCGCCGGTGCCACTGCTCCCGCGGTCCCCGCTGCATCGTAATAGATCGGATGGATCCGTCCCCCGGATCCGGCCACGGTTTTGGACAGACCAAGCACGGCGCTCATCATGGCCAGGGTGACCACAAAGGGCTGTATGTTCTTTTTGGCGATAAAAAAGCCGCTGAAGGCCCCCAGGCCGAGACCCGCGAGCGGCACACAGAGGAGGACAGCGGGCACGGAGAATCCTGATCGGATTAGAGGGACCATTATGAGGCCGGCGGCGGCAGCCGCGGCCGCACCGGTCAGGAAGGAGAGCGGCAGGTGCAGTTTCCCCAAATGGTTTGCGGAGGTGATTCTGCGTGTCAGGCCGAAGACCGCCGATCCTGTTATCAGGGCGAGGAACGGCAGCATCAGGAAGCCGGAACGGCTCCATCCTCTTTCCATCAGCAGCATCGCGGTGATCACCGAACCCAGGGAAACCATGCTCCCCACCGAGAGATCGATCCCGCCGGTCAGGATGACCAGGGTCATGCCGACGGCCGGCAGGGCGATGATGGAGTTTCTCCCCAGAACATTGAGCTGATTGTAGAGGCTGAGAAACATGTTCCCGTTGAGCGCTGCACCGGCGGCAAAGATGGCCAGCAGTCCGAGAAAGGGGGCCGCGTTGATGCGGCCCGCGGTCAGCCGCCCTCCCAATGATAATTTATGAGAGCCGTTATCCAAAATTTTTCCTTATCCTGAGGCCGCTTTGAGAATCGCGTCCCTGGTGAATTCGGTCCTGTTGAATATACCGGCAGCGCACCCATCCCGAAGCACCAGAATACGGTCACAAACAGCGAGCAACTCTGATATCTCCGATGAGGTCATGATTATACTGACACCCTCACGGCGAAGCCGGGATAGCAGCAGATAAATATCGTGTTTGGAGCCGACGTCGATGCCCCTGGTCGGGTCGTCCAGCAGCAGCAGGCGGGGGGAGATGGCCAGCCATTTCGCCAGCAGCACCTTCTGCTGGTTGCCGCCGGAAAGGGTAGCGATGGGCTGTTGGGGATCGGCCATGCTGATATTAAGATCTCCGGCGGCTCTCTTGACGGCAGCCAGTTCCTCTCTGATCTTCAGCGGGACCCAGGCGGATTTCCGGATCAGTGCAGACAGCATGTAGTTTTCCCGTACCGAAAGTCCCGGGATGAGTCCGGTTTTCTGCCGGTCTTCGGTCAGCAGCGCCATCCCCCTGGACATGAGGGCGGCGGGAGCTTTTATATTCAGTTCCTCTCCGTCGAGCTCAACCCGGCCGGAAACGGCGCCCGGCGCGGCCCCGAAAAGACTTTCCAGGAGTACGGTTCGGCCGGATCCCAGCAGTCCGGCGACACCCAGAATTTCTCCCTTCCTCAGTTCGAAACTGATGTCACGAAGCAGGGATTTCCTGGCCACCCTGGGATGGGAGCAGCCGAAACCGCTTACCCGGCATACGGTCTTCTTATAGCGGATTTCATCATGATTGTAAAACCGTTCCTGCGGCCGACCGATCATATGCCGTACCAGTTCCGACCGTTTCAAGGATCCGGCCGCGGCTGTGTGGACCAGGCGGCCGTCCCGTAAAACAGCGATGGTATCGGCGATCCGGTAAATTTCCTCCAGCCGGTGAGAGACATAGACGACGGCGACACTCTCTTCCTTTAACTGCCGGATCACCGCGAAGAGGGTGTCTATTTCCCGTTCGGAAAGGGCGGAAGTGGGCTCATCCATGAGCAGCACTTCGGCTTCGGCCGCGAGCGCCTTGCCGATCTCCACCAGCTGCCGCTGACCCATCCGCAGTGATTCCACCGGGGTGGTGACCGGCAGGGTGTATTGCAGCCGCCGCATGACCTGCCTGGCTTTTCGATTCATGGTGGCAAAATCGATGCTTCCGAAGCGTCCGATCGGTTCCCGTCCGAGAAAGAGGTTCTCGGCCACCGTCAGACCCGGCACCAGATTGAGTTCCTGGTGGATCATGGCGATACCGGTCGCCTCTGCTGCCGCGGTGGAGTTGAATCGGCTCGCTTCACCCCGGACCAAAAGAGTCCCTCTCCAGTCGGAATGAACCCCTGACAGGACGTTCATCAGAGTGGATTTCCCGGCGCCGTTCTCGCCCATGAGGGCCGTCACCAGGCCGGAATGGACTTCCAGATCCACCCCGTGCAGCACTTCCACACCGGAGAAGGACTTCCGGATTTGTTTCATGGATACTACGGGGTGTGGCGCTCTGCCGCCGTTATGGTTATTTTTTCCTTTCATTCCCCCACAGCACTCCGCCGTTCATGGCCTTCCTCCAGGCATCGCGCCAGCGGTGTATTTCCACCGGACCGATTGCCGGCATATTCTGTCGTTTCTCCTTCGGCAGCATTTGCGGGAACGGCTTATGGGGTTCCGTCTGGTACCAATAGGCGACGCTGCACATATCCAGCGTCAGACAGTTATCATGGCCGTGTTCGATAGTAGCCCGCAGGGATTTTTTAAATGCGATGGGAGATTCGATGAAGAAGTGGTAGCAGTGTGTCCTTCCCAGCCAGCCGATATTATCATTGACCCGCCCGTAGCCGAAGTAGGGATGCGCATAGAGCTCTTTGGGGCACCATGAGGAATTGAAGAAATCTTCCGTGCCCGTGCCGTGGAGTGACGGGGGCCAGGACTCTCCGTCGATGAAAAACATGTCATCGCCTTCACCGTACCAGACCGGTCCGGGAGAGTCGACATAGTAGTTGACGCCGACAAAATGTCCCCGTCCCTGAATATCGGCAAAGACGTAGTTGCCCGCGCCGTCCCGGTTTGCCTTCTGCGGACCGAAAATGGACCACTCGTTTTCCTCTGTCTCCAGCGGTTCGGTCAGCTCTCTGTTCCACCAGGCGTGGAAGTGTCCCACATCCCGCGGCATACTTTTGTGTTTCTCATAGTCGATGTAAAAATAGAAGGCGCCGATCTTTTCTGCAGACTGGTTTTCAATGGTTATTTTGGCGCCGTCGGAAAAGGGCATGGGGAAGTAGCAGTTCAGGGCGTTGCCGTCCTTGGGCGCCACCGCCAGTGGAAGACTGATGAAGTTGTACTTTTCACCCCAGCCGTTTCCGAAGAAGTCGCCGATGGGTGATTCCACACTGGGATTTGTTTCCCCGTCCCAGTACATGCGGAGCACGGCGTTGCGACGAATCATGGGGTCGGCGCAGGAAATGGTGATCCAGATATGACGGATAATTCCCGCGCCGGATATCTCGGCGATGGCACGAGTCTCGCCGGCCGGGATCACGAAGCGGTCCGCGTTCCGGCCGGTGGTGTCGAAACTGGAGATCCGCTTGGATTCATAATTTCTCAGTTTCGCCAGACCATCCAGCGGTCCAAGCCCGGTTTGAGCCTGAAGAGCGGCACTGATGAAAAGAAGCAGAGCAATAATAAATTTTTTCATTGGGAACCCCTCCATCATGAAATTCATGCTTGATTTATTGTGGTAGCACCTCTCTATATCAAGATCCCGGCAGAGTGAAGAATACCGTCGAATGATCCTTAAGGCACCATGACTCGTAACAGGATTTTCAGGTGCGACTCTGCGCTGTTCCTCTCCTTAAAGCGGGGGCGGCTGCCCCGGCACGCTCGTGAAAGGTAGGCCGGGCCATGGTATAATTCCGGATACAGTCCATTGTCAAAGTATCCATTCTTTGAATATTTGTCAACGGCATTATCGGATTTTGTCAAAAAAGGCTGTCATAAAAATGGAAAAAACCACCGTACCGACTTCCCGATTCATATACTCGATTCGAATCCTACAATTGATCATTGAAAAGCATTACCTACTTTGAATACAAAGGCATAGCGGCAGGGGGCTTCATTCAGGGATATCTGCGGAGGCTGGATATGGAGGCCGGCCTCATCCCCTTCCCAGGCGGGCATCTTGCCCGATCCGAGTAATGTCACCTTTCCCGCGGCGGAAAGGCTGAGCCCCGGTACCAGCACCTCGCCATCCGGCCAGCGGGCGCAGATGACATACAGATCCTGGCCCTTCCGGGTATACCAGCGGCCCTTTTCCGCAACGGTGAGTTTTTGGCAGGGGCGGGTGCCATAGACAGCCTCGCCGTTCACCCGCAGCCATGCTCCAATCTCATGAAGGCGCTCCTGCATAATCACCGGTATTCTGCCGTCAGCGGTCGGCCCCACATTAAGCAGCAGATTTCCGCCGTTGCTGACGATTTCGACCAGCTCATGGATAAGCTCTTCAGCTGAGCTGTAATCCGCCAGGTTCTCCGCCCGGTTGAATCCGTATGATCCGCCGATGCCCCGGCTTTCTTCCCAGGGGTGATGCCTCCCCACGGCATCGGTGTCCTTGTATTCACTGGAATAGTAATCACCGTGCCGTCCGGGCATGCCCTTGGCCCAGCGGTCGTTGACTACTACCTCATCCTTATTTGGCGCGGTATTATAGAGCCAGGCCAGGAACTCCTTCGTTTTCCAGTAGTGCTCATCAAAATCCCATTCGCCGCCGTCGGCGAAAATAACTGCCGGCCGGTAATTCATCACCAGTTCCTTCAGCTGGGGGATCACGTGATCATCCACGTAACGGTCCTGGGGGATCCGGTATTTCCGGACCATGGCGGTATCGATGAAATAACCTGATTCCGTGCGTGAGGTGGGCGTGCTCTCCCATTCCGGCAGGGAATAATAGAGTCCCATCCTCAGGCCTTTGGCCCTCACCGCTTTGGCGAGATCTCCCACCAGATCCCGGTGCGGCCCCGTGTCCCCGGCGTTCCAGCCTTTCTTGAAGGGACTCTTGGTGGGCCAGAGACAGAAGCCGTCGTGGTGCTTGCTGGTCAGGACGACATATTTAGCACCGGCTTCCGCGAAGAGTCCGGCCCAGAAATCGGGATCGAACAGTTCCGCTTTGAACAGGGGGGCAAAATCCCGGTACTCGAAGGACTCGCCGTAGTTCTCCCGGTGGAAGCGGTCGCCGCCGTGAACCGTATCGCCCATGACCCGGGCGTAATACCATTCCGCGTAGGAAGCGTACAGCGCCGATGACAGGGGCCGCCAGGCGGGGACGGAATAAACTCCCCAGTGAATAAAAATGCCGAACTTGGCATTCTGAAACCAGGAAGGGATGGGCCGGCTGTCCAGCGACTCCCAGGTCGGTTCATAGGTCTGGGCTGACAGCAACGCCGTCCGGCCGCAGATGACGAGTAAGACTGCCGTGACAAGAAAAAACAATCTGATCCTGGATGTTTCCACACCGTTCTCCTTCATTAAGAAAATGATCCCCCTGCCGGGTCAGCTTCTCGGGTTTCCAGATATCCGTCCTCCGGGCGTCCGTCCTTTTGCTCATCCATTTTAAATATCCGTTCCAGCAGGCGCCACTTCTCCTTGGCGGATGAATCCGGAGAGGTTTTTTGATACCTGGAGACGGTCTCTTCCCACTCCGCCTGCCTCTCCATCCTCGCCAGCCGGGTCATGGCGGCATCATGATCGAAGTGCTCCACCGTGTCCATGATCATGAACAGCGTTGTCCCGGAAAGATAAATTTCCATATCGATGATGCCCACCGCTTTCATCCCCGCGGTAATCTCAGGCCAGATGTTTCCCCGGGCGTGCAGTTTTTTATATTCCTTGATTTTCGCCGGATCCGGCTCCAGCTCCAGGGTCTTGCAGTAGCGCTTGAATGCGGTCATGATTCCTCCTTCAGCAGGGGATGCGGGCGTGGAAGGCATCCGCACTATCCACGCGGAAACAGTGATAATTTATCCGCCGCCGCGGCCTGATATGATGACTGAACACGTGGATTGTGCCGGCACTGTTATCCGGAATATGAAATATGGGCACAGGGCTGTTAACGTACACACAATGAACACAGAAAAAATGTCATTGTCAAGGATTTTCACTATTTATTGAGAAGGTTTCAGTATATTTTAAGTATAAGAGGAAAGTTTTTCACAATCAAGTAATAATTTTGAAATAGTGGGACATACCACCAGCTATATAATAAAAGAATTAATTTCAGGGCCCGTTTTGTACTCCCATTTTAGTCTTACTAATCCCTGCCGGTCGTCCTTTTCCCAGGCAGAAAATGCGACGCAGTTCCCGCCGCCACCGCGGCTACGATGACAATCCCGCCTGCTACGGTCCAGGTGCCGGGGATCTCTCCCAGTAACAGGAATGCCAGAATGATGCCGTAGACCGGTTCCAGACCGGAGGTGAGGCCCGCCAGTCTCACCGTGAGGCTGCGCAGGCTGGCGATGAAGAGGCCGTGAGCCAGGGCGGTGCAGGCCAAACCCAGGACGGCAAGCAGGGCCACATCCACCAGAGTCAGACGGCCGGCCAGGGGAAGAAAGAAGGGCAGTAAAAAGAGGGCCGCGAAGCCGTTTTGGAAGAAGGCGATCCTGATGGGATGGAGGCGCTGTACCAGGGCGCGGTTTAGAAGAGAGAGGGAGGCGAAACTGAATCCGGCCGCCAATCCCCAGAGAAGGCCGGCCCGGGAATAGATGCCGGGATTGCTGTCCAGCCGCAGAAGAGCAACTCCTCCGATCAGAGCGCAGGCAACCAGGATGTCCGGCAGGCGCAGCCGTGTCCTGAACAGCAGCGGCTCGGCCAGGGTGATGAAGAGGGGGTAGGTGCAGAAGGTAAGAACGGCCAGGGTGACGCTGGCCAGGCGGATGGCGTTGAAAAATGCCAGCCAGTGAAAGGCCAGAACGGCTCCGCTGACAAGCAGGGAAGCGGCAAAGCCTCCGGTATGCCAGGGGCGCTTCTCTTTCCGCACAAAGAGAAAAAGTGATAGTCCAGCAGCCGCGAGAAACGTCCGTCCGAATACAATGGTCACGGGAGGCTGAGCGATCCACTTCCCGAACAGTCCCGCGAAGCCGAAAAGAAAGACGGCCAAATGGAGCCGAAAGAGATTTCCTTTGTGTTTTCCAGCATCTGTTGTCATCGATAACAAAATAATCCTGTTTTCCGTAATAACAAGTAAAAGTTGCATATTTACTTTGGATTATTTATACTGTTTAAAATCCGCAAGAATGAATGAGGATATTCTATGGAAAAACAGGTTTCCAAACAGATAAACATCGAACTGGGTGAGAAAGAAGCGGAAGGGATCTATTCCAATCTGGTTCTGATCACCCATTCTCCGGCGGAATTTGTTCTGGATTTCACCCGCATGGTGCCCGGGGTGCCCAAGACCAAAGTGTACGCCCGCATCATCATGAGTCCGCAGCACGCCAAATCCCTCTCCAATGCGCTGAAAGAAAATATTCAGAAATACGAGGAGCAGTTCGGTGAGATCCGGCACGTGGAGGGGGTCAAGGGCAAAGAGTTCGGTTTTCAAACTCCTGCTCCAGAGAAAAAATGAAAAAAACCATTTTCATCCTTTTGTCATTCTGTTTTTTCCTTTCCCTTTCCTCAACGGTGCTGGGAAGCGATAGGCCTTACCGTTCACGGAAAAGCTTTTTCGTTTACTTTTCTCTGGGGAACTGGCAGCCTCACAGCCTCAACCGGGAACCGCGTTTCTATACCTTCGGGGAAGAGGGGGCCACAGCGCTGGTCCATCTGGGAATCATCGCCCCGTTGAGTTCCAGCATTGGGATCGATCTGAGCCTGGGGCACTGGGCCCTGCGGGAATTGACGCTGGAGGAAGAAACCGGCTCTCTCGTTCTCACGCCCGTCTCATTGAACCTGCGTCACTGGCTTATCCCGGATTATTTCTTTTCACCCTATGTGGTATACGGCGCCAGTTTGTATTGGGGAGCAGAGAATGAGACGCATCCTCTCACCGGATTACAGGGAGGCAAAAAGGGATGGGGAGTAAACCTGGGGGCGGGCTTCGATCTGATTTTATCGGAACAACTCATGCTGGGAGCGACCTTTTACTATCACTACGTCGACTTCCCTGATCCCGTGGGGGGGGTGGACGATTTCAGCGGCCCCTGTATCTCGGCCGCCTTGTACTGGTTTCTCTAAGGAGGGGACGGTGGACGACCCTGTCCGCTTTTTGTCTGGCGGGAAGTGGCGGAAAAGTAATGATCTGTTACCGGTGCTCAATCCCTACGACGGCACGGTAATCGGACGGGTCTGCCGGCCGACAGGGATTCATCTTGATGAGGCTGTCGAACATACCCTCAGCGGTTTCGAGATTGCCAGACGTCTGCCGGCCCACCAGAGATACGATATCCTCATCACCGCCGCCGGCATGCTGGAAAAACGAAAAGAAGAAGCCGCCCGGCTGCTCTGCCTGGAGGCAGGCAAGCCGATCAGACACGCCCGCAGTGAAGTATCCAGAGCGGTGAACACACTTACCCTTTCCGCGGAAGAGAGTCGCAGGATCGGGGGAGAGACGCTCACCATGGACATCGCGGAGGCGGTGGGCCGGAGGAGCGGTCTGGTGCGGCGCTTTCCCGTGGGGCCCATTCTGGGAATATCGCCCTTCAACTTTCCTTTGAATCTTGTCTGCCATAAAGTTGGTCCCGCCCTGGCGGGCGGGAACTCCATCCTTCTTAAACCCGCCAGCGCAACTCCGCTGTCGGCGCTTTTTCTGGCCGGGATCCTCCAGGAAGCGGGCTTGCCTGCCGGAATGCTCAACGTGCTTCCCTGCAGCGGCCAGGAGGCGGAAAAGCTGGTGAAGGACAGCCGTTTCGCTATGGTCACTTTTACAGGCAGCGCCGAGATCGGCTGGAAGATAAAAAGCATCGCGGGGAAAAAGAAAGTCTGCCTGGAGTTGGGAGGCAACGCCGCGGTAATCATCGAATCAGACGTCGACCTGGACTACGCCCTGGAACGCTGTCTCCTGGGGGGATACGCCTACGCCGGACAGGTCTGCATTTCGGTGCAGCGTATCCTTGTCCATAAGCGGATATATGACGCCTTCCGAAAATCCTTTACTGAAAAAGTGGCCGGTCTGGTGACGGGTGATCCCCTGGATGAGAAAACGGACGTGGGGCCTCTCATCGACGAAGCGTCACGGCAGCGCATCCGGACCTGGATCGATGAAGCAGTGGCAGCGGGCGGCACCCTGCTGACCGGGGGACAGAGAGAGGGATCGGTCCTGAAACCGGCGGTGCTGGAAACAGTGCCCCCGGAGGCAAAGGTGTGGCGGGAAGAAGCGTTCGCGCCATTGACCGTGCTGCGGCCCTACAGCCATCTTGATGAGGCAATTACACTTGCCAATGACTCCCGCTTCGGTCTGCAGGCAGGCATCTTTACCAAAGATATCGAGAAGGCCTTTACGGCCTTCCGGGAGATCGAAGTGGGAGGAGTCATTGTCAATGATATCCCCACCTTCAGAGTAGACCATATGCCCTATGGGGGCGTCAAGGATTCCGGTTTCGGACGGGAGGGTGTCAAATACGCTCTTGAGGAGATGACCGAACCCCGGCTGCTGGTGATCAATCACCACTGACCTCCGATTACGGCACAAGGAGCATCCTACAGCTATGTTCACTCTCGTCACCGATTTTTTCGGCAACTACCGCGGTGAATTGGCCGCCCTTGGCTGCGCCGCTATCTGGTCCGTGGCCACCATTTATTTTCTCAAACTGGGAAAAGAGTTCAGCTCTTCCTATCTTAATTTCTACAAATGTCTCATTGCCCTAATCCTCCTGCTTGTCACCGGGATCCTGCGTGACGGGCATATACCGGCTGTGGCGGGGAAGGCTTTACTCCTTCTCTCTCTCAGCGGATTAGTGGGGATAGGCATCGGGGATACCGCCTATTTCGAGTGCCTCCGTTTTCTGGGGGCCCGCCGTTCACTACTCATGGGCATTCTGGCCCCTCCCCTTACCGGGGTGATCGCCTTCTTCTTTATAGGTGAGGCGCTCCCGCCAGTGGCCTGGCTGGGGATTTTATTGACCATCAGCGGAGTCGCCTGGGTGGTGAGCGAACGGACTGCCGACGGCCCCAAGGTGCCGGGGCATTTAAGCGCCGGGGTCTTTTCGGGAATATTCTATTCCGTCTGTCAGGCGGTTGGATCGGTGCTGACCAGGGAGGCCTTGCTGGAGACGGATGTGGATCTGCTCTGGAGTGTTATCATACGGCTGGCTGCGGGAGTGATCTTTCTCCTCTTCTGGGTGACCGTCCGCCGTTCCCCTTCCAGCCGCGGCATCTGGCCCCGTAAATCAGTGAAAACATGGTCGATTCTCCTCTGGGCGACCTTTATCGGCACCTACCTTGCCCTCATCATGCAGCAGGTGGCTCTCAAGTTCGCCAGTGCCGGTATTGCCCAAACCCTGCTGATGACCAGCCATCTCTTCTATCTTCCCATTTCCTGGAAGCTGGGTGAGAAACTGAGCACGCGGGCCATTCTGGGCGCCTTGGTCGGCACCGGAGGCATCGTGCTCCTTTTCCTCGTCAAATAAAAGAGGGCAAGGTCTTTGGAGTTGAGGATGATAAATATCAATACGATAAAAATTTTTACTTGCGTAAAGTCTGATAATTTATTACATTTTTGGTCGCAGAAAATCGCATGTTACTGGAGGCTGAAAGAGTGAAGAAAGAAATTCATCCTAAATATGAAAAATGCAAGGTGAGCTGCGCCTGCGGAAACACATTCGAATCGCGTTCCACAGTGGGCGACATAACCGTGGAAATATGTTCCAACTGCCATCCTTTCTACACCGGCAAACAGAAACTGGTTGATACAGCCGGCCGGGTGGAGAAGTATCGTAGAAAGTACAATCTGAAGAATAAGGAAGACGAGAAAAAGTCATCCTAGCTGACTATAGTGAAATTCAGGAGCGGAATGCGTGCCAGGGGGTCGTGTTCCGCTTTTTCTTTAGAACGGGAGTGATATGGAAAACCAGGATAAAAAGGATATAAAACAGGTCGGCGGTCAGGCTGTCGTCGAAGGGGTGATGATGCGTTCACCCGAGTATGTGGCCGTGGCCGTGCGCCGCAAGGACGGACGTATCGTTCTCAAACGGGACGTCTACCTGTCGTGGACCAAGAGGCACCGTTTTTGGGCCCTTCCCTTCATCAGGGGAGGTGTCATTCTCATCGAATCATTGGTGCTGGGAATCAAGGCCCTGAATTTTTCCGGGGACGTGGCCATGCAGGAGGAGAATGAAAAGAAGCAGGATAAAAACGGGTCCAAGAAAAAGGAAAAGCCTTTTCTGGACAAGGTTATCATGGGAGCCACGGTGGTATTGGCGCTGGCTTTGGGCCTGGGCCTCTTCTTTTACGTGCCACTTTTACTCGCTGAACTCACCGGCGTGCAGGGCGGAGTGGCATTCAATCTGGTCGACGGCGTCTTCCGGCTGGCGATCTTCCTGGCCTATCTGGCTCTGGTCAGCTTATGGAAGGAGATCCGGCGGGTCTTCGAATATCACGGAGCCGAGCATAAATCGATTTTCGCCTACGAGCACGGCCGCGACCTGACGGTGGAGGGAGTTAAATCCTTTTCCACCCACCATCCCCGCTGCGGCACCAGTTTCCTTCTGGTGGTGATGCTGGTTTCGATACTGGTATTTATTACCCTGGGCAAGCCCACCGATCTGCACAGCCGTCTTATCCGCTTCCTTTTTGTGCCGGTGATCGGCGGGGTCTCCTATGAGATAATCCGGCTTTCTGCTACTGAACGGGGCCGGCGGCTGGCCTCCATTCTGGTGGCGCCGGGGCTCTGGCTGCAAAAGATCACCACCAAGGAACCGGACGACAGTCAGCTCGAGGTGGCTCTGGTGGCCCTGCGCAGCTCTCTGGACCTGCCGGTTCCGTCCCATGTCGATATGGTCTCGGAGAAACAGTAATGTCGGGAGAAGGCACACCTGAGCTTCTGCTTGATAAGCTCAAAGCGATAGAGAAGAAGAAGGAAGAGGTGGAACGGCTTCTGGAGGATCAGGCCGTCATCTCGGATCACAACCGGCTGGCGGAACTTTCCCGGGAGCACAGCCGTCTCACCGAGGTCTGCCGGGAAGCCGTTCGCTACCGGGAGACGCTGAAGAAGATCGCCGATGACCGGGAACTTCTGGCCGGCTCCACGGACGATGAATTGAGGGAATTGGCTCGGGAAGAACTCGATGAAAACGAAACGCTCCTGGCCGAGCTGGAAGGCGGGATCAAACAGCTGCTGCTGCCCCGGGATCCCCAGGATGAAAAAAACGCCATTCTGGAGATCAGGGCCGGAACCGGGGGAGAAGAGGCGGCCCTCTTTGCCGGCAACCTTTACCGCATGTACATGAAGTATGTCGAGGACAAAAAGTGGAAAAAAGAAGTCCTCAGCTCCAGCCCCACCGAACTCGGCGGATTCAAGGAGATCATCGTTTCGGTCAGCGGCGATAATGCCTACGGGCGGCTTAAATACGAAAGCGGAGTGCATCGGGTGCAGCGGGTCCCGGAAACGGAAACCAGCGGCCGCATCCATACCTCGGCTGCCTCGGTGGCGGTGCTGCCCGAAGCGGAAGAAGTGGATATTCAGATCAATCCCAACGACCTGAGGATCGACGTCTACCGCTCCAGCGGACCCGGAGGTCAGTCCGTGAATACGACCGATTCGGCGGTGCGGATCACCCACCTGCCCAGCGGTCTGGTGGTGACCTGCCAGGACGAGAAATCACAGCACAAGAACAAGGCCAAGGCCCTCACGGTGCTGCGCTCCCGGCTCTATGAGATCAAGCGGGAGGAAGAGGAGGCCAAACAGGCCGCCTCGAGACGCTCCATGATCAGTTCCGGCGACCGCAGTGTGAAGATCCGCACTTATAATTATCCCCAGGGCCGGGTCACCGACCACCGCATCCACGTGACGCTCTACCGCCTGGAGGAGATCCTCGCCGGCGACCTGGATGAGATCATCGACAGCCTCATCCTGGCAGAGACGGATGAGAAATTGAAAGCGGCGAAGTGATTATCTTGCCTTTGATCTATTGATTATTCGCAGAGGGTGAAGTAATGGTATAGCGGATTATTTTCTCATCATCGGCATCGCCTCTGTCAATAGCATAAATATTTCCTTTTGCATCTATAGAAAAGAAAGAGATGAAATCTTCAAATCGCAGTGTTTGCAGCAGGGTTCCGCCCAGATCATAGAAATCTAGAAAAGAGTTATATTTCTGTCTGTCAGGGAGGATAACATGACTGGCATTGACAATCATGTTATCGAAAATCGATATCATGCCAGATCCAGATAGAATAGATATACTATAGCTTTTTGGTGATATTGCTCTGACATTAGCGAGTTTCAAGGTGTTTTTCTTGTAGATGATTCTTTCCAGCGGCAATATGATTTAATTTGTTAATTAGGAAGATAGGGGGTAAGAATTAGACAACAGAAAATACAAAAAAGGACAAGAGGGGAGAAGCAAATGTCAGCACCAGATTTATTCGGGCGATTCTTTAAAGAGAAAAGAAAAGAATTAGGTCTGACATTAAGAAAATTTTGTTTGGAAACCGGATTAGATCCTGGTAATGTTAGTAAAATGGAGAGAGGTTTATTGCCACCACCAAGTTCAAGAGATAAGCTTGAAGAATATGCAGCAAAATTAAATATTCAACAAGATTCTGAAGATTGGTTTAAGTTTTTAGATTTAGCAGCAGCTACTGCGGGGAGAATTCCTGTTGATGTTATGAGTGATGAAGAACTTGTCTCAAAATTACCGCTTATTTTTAGGACTTTACGAGGACAAAGGCCTACTGAAAAACAACTTAGGGATCTAGCCGAAACTCTAAGGAGGTCTTGATTAATGGTTTTAAATGTTAGTTATTTGACAACTGTAGAGATTAGTGAAGCAGTGGATGCTTTTAGAGAAAGACATTCACTCAATGAGATACCTATTGATTTTGATTTTGTCGTTGAAAATGATTTGAATATAACTGTTTTACCCTTAGGGAATTTGCATCAGATAGCTGAAACTGACGGCTTTATAACTAATGATTTCTCAACTATTATGTAGACGATAATGTCTATTATAACAATACCTTAAGGTATCGATTTACTATTGCGCATGAAATTGGGCACATAGAATTACATCGAGAATACTATGAAAGTATTTCTATTACATCTTTAGATGAGTGGTTAAATTATTATCATAATATCGATCAAAATGATTATGATAGATTGGAGATTCAAGGGAATATGTTTGGTGCTTATTTACTGGCTCCAATGAAAATATTAGAATACGAATTTAACCAAAATTTACATTATATTAAGCCCTCGATAGAAGAAGCTAAAGCACTTGGAATAGATAAGGTTGATTATGAGCCGTATGCATTAGATAAGATGGCTTCAATTTTAGCTCCAAAATTTGAGATATCACATAGCTCAATGATGTGGCGCATTAGAAATGATAATTTATTAAAGGATCTTCCTTAGGTATAAATGCAATAGGGTAATGGATAAATATCTTTAAATATTAATTTTAATTAGTACTTAACGAGTTTAATAGTTGAACTTAAAAAAATTATTCTACTATATATGTTACCTGATGTGTCCTCTCAAGTAAACACTATGATCTCACCCATTGCAGGAGGCAATATGAAGAAACGGATCTTTCTTATCCCGCTGATCGCACTGCTGTGCAACTGCGGCTCCAGAACAGATAATGTCATCATCGAGAATGTCGCGGGGATCACCCATGTCCGAAACCCGAAAAGCGGTCTATGGCGGGAACAGCGGGTGAGCATGACGTTGGACACCCTCCTTATCATCGGTATCGGTGCCGCCGATGAACCGGTTTAAGAAACATTCCAGTACATCTATAGTGTTACCGTAGATGACAGCGGATCAATTTATATCCTTGAAGGAAATGACAGTGATATTAAAAAGTTCGACCGCAATGGGAATTATCTGAGACAGATCGGAAGAAGGGGACAAGGCCCCGGGGAATTTGTCCAGGCGTCCCGTCTGGCTGTTGATCATCGAAATCGATTATGGGTTCTGGATCAACCGGCGAAACGAATTTCTCTCTTTTCCCCGCGAGGGAAATATATAACAATAATAAAGCTTGCTGCCCCCACTTCCTGCAGTATCGGATCATTTATACCACTGCAGGATGGTTTTCTCATTGAGGGAAAATTTAACTATACCCGTACTCTCTTTCACCGCTTTAATATGATGGGTGCAGAGATCGTCAGTTTTGGTGAATATCCGAAAGGGCCCAGTATCAAATTCGAGAATGCGACCTGGGGTAGTCGTCCCCAAGGAATGTACATTGATCAGGACAGTTCTATTTGGTACGCTAAAGACTATTTCGATAATAACATCAGAATCTACCGGGATACATCCCTTATCAAGATGATACATTCACACACGGTAGAGGGTGATCCCTACCGGGCCATTTTCTACTCATCTCAGGATAACCGCAATGAGGAATGGAAAAAAGGCGGCTTTTCCAGCAGCGGCGTTTATGGGACCCCGGATGGTACGCTGAATATCAATGCTGTGACAAACGCATTGACAATCAGTCTCTTCCGTTATGATAATGAGACTATCATTCACCTTATCTCTTTTCGTTGTCAGGGGAAAACTTCCTATTATAATCTGATGGTTTTTCTCTATGATAATCAGGGCCGCTTTCTGACCAGCGTTGATCTTGGCAAACGACCTGGAAGACTGAAGTGCATTGACAGCAAGGGGAATCTCTATTTCTCGTATTATCCCGGGTATCACGCGCTCATGAAAATGGCTCTTGTTATTACCGGGCAGTAGTGTAGATTTACTGCTTATCTGAACTTTGCCAATTAGGATATAGGAACGGATGGACAGTTTGCTCGCCAATATCTTGTCTGTATTATCCTGAAAACATCTTGCATCTTACTTTTTGCCCTTGTACATTATTACTACTTCGAACCAGCATATTAGCTCCTGACATTCGTAACATGTTATATTTTAACAAAAATAAATCCAATCCTTTCGTATTAATCAAGGAGACCCGACCATGAACATCCCTCGATGTACCCTTATACTCCCTCTAATAATCCTTTTTGCAGCCGGCTGTTCCACTGAGCAGAATCAGGTCCGGCTGCCGGATCTGGGGAAATGGAAGATTCACGATCCGGACCGTCCCCTGCCGCCGGTGGTGACTCCACCGCCAGTCGCTTTTCAGAAACCGCCCGGGGATGCCACCGTCCTCTTCACCGGAGGAGACCTCTCCGGCTGGACGGACGGCAAGAGCCAGCCGGCCCGCTGGCGCTGTGAGGATGATTATATGGAGGTGGCACCTGAGACTGGGAGTATCCAAACCAAAGAGAGCTTCGGTGACTGCCAGCTCCACGTCGAATGGGCCGCTCCGGCCGTGGTGAAGGGAGACGGTCAGGGCCGGGGCAACAGTGGCGTGTATCTCATGGGGCTTTATGAAGTCCAGGTGCTCGACTCCTACGAAAATAAAACGTACGCCGACGGTCAGGCCGCGGCGGTCTACGGCCAGTATCCGCCCCTGGTCAACGTCTGCCGTCCCCCGGGACAATGGCAGAGCTACGACATCATATTTCACGGTCCCCGTTTTGACAAGGAAGGTACGCTTCTGCGTCCCGCCACCATGACCGTGTTCCACAACGGCGTCCTGGTACAGGACCACGTGACCCTCACCGGTCCCACCGCCTGGAAGGAACGGCCGCCCTATAAAAAGCATCCGGAAAAACTGCCGCTGGCGCTGCAGGACCACGGCAATCCGGTGCGCTACCGCAATATCTGGATCAGAGAATTGAAATAGTTTCCGGGAGGAAACCAATGAAATCCGATATCTCAACCCGCAGGGAATTTCTGAAAAAATCGGCCGGTCTCGGCGCCGGCCTGCTCCTGGCGCGCGGCGTCGCCTGTGCGCCGCAGGAATCCTTCTCCTATGAGGCGCTGCAGGGGAAGAAGATCCTCATGGTCTGGGGCGGCTGGATGGGACATGAACCGAAAAAATGTATCGATATCTTCGCGCCCTGGGCCCGGGAGCAGGGCGCCGAAGTGACTGTTTCCGACACGCTGGATTCCTATCTCGACGAATCCTTAATGGGCAGCGTCGATCTGATTGTGCAGGTGTGGACCATGGGGACCATCACCGGCGAACAGCAGGCGGGTCTGTTGAAGACTATTAAAAGCGGCACGGGGCTGGCCGGCTGGCACGGAGGCCTGGCAGATTCCTTCCGGCAGAACACCGAATA
>CAZUMH010000026.1:33309-35665 GCA_964621645.1 uncultured bacterium | reverse complement strand
CGCTGTCTGGATTGTTCAATTTTACGAAGGAGTCAGAAATATACACAAATTTATTGTGCCCGTAAACTCCAAGGGTATCACTTTTTATAACTTTATTGAAGTATTTAACAGCTTTGGAGTAATCTTCTACCTTGTAGGCCTCCCAAGCGATACTCCAAAGTTTTGATATTTCGAATCTCGCAACCCTGTTAAGAGAATCACGCACAGCCTGCTGCTCTTCAGGTGTTAACTTTGACGAGCCGGCACAGCCGATAAATTGGAGCTGTGAGGCTATGAGCACCAAAATTACAAAGATGCAGAAAACGATAAATCTCAATTTTTTATCCACCAGATCTCCCTCCTTGCTTGGAATGGATGAAACTTAAATTAAACACAATTTTAAAGAAAATAATGTTTAAAATCAAGGGAAAATTGGGAGCGTTCCCTTTATATTAATAACGTCTGACAAACCACTTTTCCCCTCCGGTGATTGAAGCGCTCAGCCGCAGCAGGTTTTCGGAAATATTGTTGGGATCGAGGCTTCCCCTTCGTCCGATCCCGACGGAAATATCAATCTGGGAAATTCCCATAAAAGCCGGAAGAGAAAATCCTAATGTCAGCCAGTGTTCTCTGATAGTGTTGCCTTCCAAATCGGTGTAATAAAACGGCTGGGTATTGAAGCCGATGCGATATGCCATGCGTTTCCAATAGGGGTCATTCAATTTATTGCTGGCAAACAACTCGGCACCGCATCCCAGAATGGTAACGTTTTTCATGCGATCAGGAGTCTGGCCGTTTATTTTCATTTTTGTCCAGTCACGGCCGGTGAATTCGGCACCGAGGAGAAGGAAAGAATTTATCCGCCCGGATGCTCCGATGCTGAAGCTTGGTGGGAGGGTTATATCGCTTTCGGAGTGGATTTGTTCAGTGGCAAAAATCGTATAGAGATCTTCGTTGTTTCTTACCGTGAAACCGGGAGAATAGGTCGCGGCTAAATCGAGGCCTTTGAGAGGATTAATAAATAAACCATAGGTAAATGCCATCCCGCTGTTCTTTACAGAGAAAACATCCTGGCTGTCATTAAAAGAGTCATCCTCGTAATTGACCCTCCATTCTTCCTTCATTCTGCCGAACGTATACTGTGCCGAAATACCGATACCGAGCTTCTCGTTTATCCCCCAGCTGTAAGAAAATGAGAGTTGGTTAAGTCCTCCGCTGCCTTCCACTGTTTTTTGGTAATCCTGATTCATCAGAGTTTTATTATAGTCAAGCATGAAATCTATTTTTGTATATGGAGACAGGTCTATCATTGCGCTCATACCGCTGCCTAAAGGAAAAGCAAGGCAGAAGCCATCGAAGTTCGAGTACGTGGAATTGGCGCTTGCAACAGGATCCTGGTATTGGTTCAATTCGTAACGGTATTGCAGGGTTATTCTGGTTGTTCTCAGCCTCAGGAGTGAGGCTGGATTGTTTTTGGAAAAATAATAGGGATCACTGAGGGCGATACTGATCCCTCCCATTCCAAGGCTGCGAGGCAGAGCATAACGGGAGTAGATGCCGATCCCTCTGGATGAAAGAATGCTTCCTGCGTTGAGAATACCTGAAAACAGAAATAGAGCGAAAAATATAGCAACTGATGCACGTTTCATGATAGAGAGCTCCTATTGATTTTCCAGTCTACTGGAAGGGGGAAGACTGTAATATACCCGCATTATGGGTCTCAACGATGAATCAGCTTCAGACGAGTAAAACGCTTGACTGTATATATCGCTGTCTTCCGTGTAACCGCTGATCAGAAAACCGTAATTTGTCTTATTCTGACTGGACCAGGCCTGCACGAAATTTGTGATAAGTAGATTTGCGGAGTCTCCGTTTACGTTTGCTGTCAGTATTTCATCATCATAAATGGCCATGTCGGAAGAGCCATCAAACGGCACCTCCAGCAGAGAGAGATTCAAGCCGAAATCGTTGACATAAGAGGGCCAGCCAAGTAGTGAATCGGAATGAATTGTACAGACAGCCCGGTTAATAGTTGCCTCCTCAGGAATACCAGAAATATCAAAGTACAGAAAGGATCTTAAAACGCCGCAATCCGCTACCAGAAGTCGTTGAGAAACGGCACCCTGCTCACGGGTGGCAATAAAAGCGTCATTAGTGGGAGAAATATTGTTGGTCCAGCGTGTCGTGTCTTCGGACATGTAAAGATTAAACGAGGGGGAATCGGCCCCCGAATAATCCCTGCTGGTGCATTTATAGATATAGCCATCGGTTTCTGTGTCATAACTCAGACAAATGCCGAAATTATCATGAATGGTAGTATCCATCCAGGATTGTATCATATCGGTCGCAGCGGCCCTGATAAATACCGGATGCAGCA
>CAZUMH010000026.1:23447-33299 GCA_964621645.1 uncultured bacterium | reverse complement strand
TCATATCGGGCGGGAGAGAGATGACGATTTTGGAGGAATCTCTCTCAAGTAACGTTGAGGCAATCGGTTGGCCAAGAAGGCCCTGCTGCTCAAACTGGGACCAAGTAATCGTCTCGTCATCCCAATCGGCGTTTATCCTATATATTTTCGGCTGTTGAAATAAAGATGAATCACCATGAATCTCTTTGGTGTAGAGAATCAGAGTAGCACTGTCGACAGTACCTATTGTCGGAAGATTCAGCTGATTGATCCGCATCAGGGTTCGTGCTTTCAGTCCTTCGTAGCTCCCGATGAAAAGATATTGGCTGGTTCCTGCTGCCAGATCGTGGTTATAAAAAGTATCCGCCGGGGAAGCATAGAATTCCATATAGTTTTCGGCTCCAATATTGGTTCGGTCAAAGAAATCAACCCCGACCAGGTTCCCGTTCTTTTTAGCGCATTGGGAAAAAAGAAGAGCCAGACCAACCGCCAGCGCTGGAAAAAACATGCGTGATTTCATTATGATCCCTTATTAACGTGATACATCCCAATAAGACTGCTGCCCGATTAGCTAAATAGTTTACAACATTTTATGGTATTTGTCAAGTCTGAAGAAGGACCGGACTCTTCAAGCGTTTTCATTTGGAACGACACCCCACTTGACAATGTTCCTTAAATTTTGCACATTGTCTGCCATCAACCGTGTTTACCGGTACAAGGAGCGATGTATGGCTGAAAAGAAATCCGAACTTATTGTCATAGGAGCCGGTCCCGGAGGGTATCCAGCCGCCTTTCTGGCTGCAGATCTGGGGCTGGATGTCACACTAATTGATCCGGAAATCAATCCGGGAGGAGTCTGTCTCTATCGCGGATGTATTCCTACAAAAACATTATTACATTGCACCACGGTGATGGAAGAAGCCCGAAATCTTGAACAGGCCGGCATTACCTTTCCAAGGCCGAAGATCGATCTTGATGCCCTTCGCCAGAACAAGGAACAAGTTGTCGCCCGATTGACAGGTGGACTGGGAACTCTGGCAAAACAAAGAAAAATTAATTATATAAGGGGTAAAGCGCGATTTATTAATCCCGGTAAAATAGAAGTACTCCGCACGGATGGAGAATCACTTGAACTTGACTTTACCCATTCCATCATTGCAAGCGGCAGCAGGCCGGCGGCGATTCCAAGCCTCGATATATCCAGCCGCCTGGTAATGGATTCCAATGAGGCGTTACAGATGCGTGATATACCGACAACGCTTCTGGTAGTTGGCGGAGGATATATCGGCTTGGAAATGGGAATGATATATGCTTCACTTGGTTCCCGAGTAACCGTTGTTGAGATGATGCCCTCTGTGCTGCCTGGAGCGGACCCTGACCTGGTTCGGATTTTTTCACGTTCGGCCGCTGGAAAATTCGAAGCGATTCTGACCGGAACCAGAGTAACCGGGGCTGAAGAAAAGGGTGATGGAATTACGGTGAAGCTGGAAGACCAAAAAGGTGAGATCAGGGAATCAGTATTCGCCAAAGTGTTGGTCACTGTAGGACGCCGACCCAATTCCGAGGATCTTGGTCTCAAGGCTGCGGGTGTCAGAACCGATGAAAAAGGGTTTATCACGGTGAATGAGTTTCTCCATACTGATAACGAACATATTTTCGCTATCGGCGATGTCGTAGGCGGAGCCATGCTGGCCCATAAGGCGACTGCGGAAGCCAAAGTCGCCGTGCGCAACATCCTTGGCCGGAAGACGGCTTTTGCGCCAGCGGCAATCCCTGCCGTTCTCTTTACGGACCCCGAAGTTACCTGGTGCGGATTAACGGAGACCGAAGCGAAGGAAAAGGGGATCAAGGTCCGGACGGCACGGTTCATGTGGGGTGCATCCGGACGGGCACTCAGCCTGGGACGGACCGACGGGTTCACCAAGCTCATCGTGGATGAAACCAGTGATAAAATTCTGGGAGTGGGAATAGTAGGCTTCGGAGCGGGAGAGCTTATCGCTGAAGGAGCGTTGGCCGTGGAAAAGGGTATCACTGCCGAAGAACTTGCGAATGTGATACATCCCCATCCCACACTTTCAGAAACAGTGATGGAAGCAGCCGAAGCGGTACACGGCGTGAGCACCCATATGTACCAGCCGCGCCGAGGATGAATCGACTCAGCGGCTAATATCCAGTTAAATAAGAAAATGGGGCTCCCCCTTCCTCCGGAGAGCCCCATTTGTTTTCATATAGACAAATTATTAACTGGAAGGATTAAGAGAATGAGAAAGCGATCCCTTGTTCAGGAGTAGATGCAATTCCCGTTCGAAATCACTGAAATTGATCTCTGTGTTTTTACAAGGTCCTTCAGGACGGACATTGGGAATGGCGATGACAGGGATTTTATCAACTATTTCACTTAATCCACTGAGGAGATCACGTTCGCAGGCAACTCCAAGAATGGCATCAGGTTTGAGGCGGTAGACAAGCTCACGGGCTTTGGAACCTCCGGCAACGACATGAACCTGAATGCCGTGTTTCCGGGCGAGTTTCATTATTTCTTCGATAATGGGTTTACGGAGACAGCGCGGGAGAAGGATCAGTATTCTGGACGGGCGGATTTCCGAGATCCTGTTTTTTGCCAGCAGGTTGCTTACCTTTACCAGAGAATTAGCCATACGATCCCTGGAAATTCCCAATTTTCTCCCGGCGGAGAGGGCAATGGGGATAAGAAAGGTAATGGAGAATTTTCGTTTTCCCAGGAAAAGATGAAAATCCTTCCCAGTGATTATGGAAAGGACCATGAGTCCGAACCATAACGCCTGTACCAGCCAGATTGACAAAAAAATAAGTGCCGTTATCGCCGGGAGATACGGATGAAACTCATGCAGTCGCGGCGCGATCATGTACCAGATAAAAAGTCCTGCACCACCGGCCAGAAATAATACCAGGAGAACTACTCCGATTGAAAGACGTTTACCAGTGTTGGAATCCGCTTCGGCTCCTGAGAGTTTACCTCCCCAATCGGTCCATTCATCTCCGAGTTTTCTGTCGGTACTCTTTAGCCGTATCGCCATGGTTTTTCTCTGTTTATCCTGGATAAGACGACTGCAGTGATTCGGTGTACGGAAAAACGGACACAATGTTTTCTGAGGAGTGCCACTGCCGCCTTATTTTTAGATGAGAGCTCTTGTTTAAATATAACTATTTAAGTTATTCAGGTCAAGGTTTTGTGTAATATATCCGTTCCGGTTGAAAAATTAGAAGTGTGCTCTTTTTTAGCAACGAATGATCTTCATGTACTACCGTATAAAGGATCTAAAGAAGTATAGCCTTTTCTAATGGTATCTGTCGTGTCCCGGACTGGTCTTTAATATCCAATAATATCGTTTTTACCGAATTATCTTCCATCATATCCATTAATTCAGACAGATTTTCAGGGGACATTTTCCTGGAATTAAAGGCAATAATACGATCACCGACGTGTATCTTCATTCTGTCAGCAGGAGAATTCTCCCAGATACCCTCTACAAAAACTTCATTTTCTTCTGAAACTCCAAGATTCAGGCCGAAGGAAAGCATACTACCATCGAACTTCACTGCCGTATTTGGTATTAAAAGCAATTCATCCTTGTGGTAGTTGATAATCATTCGAAATTTTGACAATAAATCCGTACCTATCAATGGCATATTCAGCATGGGAGGCAGCACCGCAAAAATGCAGATAACATGCGATATTCTCAATTCTTCAAATTCACATGATTTTAAACGTGCCATATAATTATACTGTGGATCAGTATAGGGCCATTTGACCATGAGTCCTTTCGATCTGATCGGAAGCGTATCCATCGATTTCCCGTATTTCTTAAAATCTTCAAGAGGCAATACTACCGGGAAAGGCTGTCCAGTGTCTATCATGCCCTCAACTATTTCCTGATTGATTTTAAATTTGATTAGAGGTGCATTGTTGACAGGATGATTATGAAAATGAAAAAGGAGTCCATCAGCTGGTGGAATAAGAGAAGAGGTATCTGATGAAAAAATAACGTTGCTTTCCTGAAAATCGAACGTCACGGTGAATCGTTCCAGAAGATTGGACCCGATAATGCCGTGGATGGGAGTGACAAGCCGTCGTAAAATACTAAAATCAAATGTGGTAAAACAAAAAATTTTCTCTATGTGATATCCGGAAAGGTCAAGGGTGGTTATTTTTGCCATGGGACCGCGCTGCTTAAGACCCAGTTCCTGGGCCACCGCTTTATCAAGAAAAGTAAGTCCTCCGGTATCAATGATAAAATTATACTCTTTTTCCGAACTGTCGATTCTTGCCTTTACCAATATATCATGACCGATTCTTGTGAACGGTACTACGCCTTCCTTATTGATACTAGGCATAGCAGACAAAATGCCGCTGACTGTGAAAAAAAACGCGGACAAAAAAAATGATCTTTTCATAGCGGCCGTCCTTTTTATCTTCCCGTCATTGATTTCGGTTTTCATTGTTATACTGCTATTATCCTGAATTTTGATTACCGGCAGCTATCTGAATATAAAACAGTGCAACCGTGAAAATATTTTGGCTATTATAAACAATTCAAACAGTAAAACCCCTCCATGAGGGGTTTTACTGAATTAATCGGGAGTATATGGAAGCGGAATCGAGATGATAACAACAGGAAACGCTCAGCCGCAGTGGGAGAACCCGCAGTTATGGCATACTGAACAGCCTCCTTCTGTTTCCATGATGGAATTGCACTCCGGGCATTCCGGCCCGGTCTGGAGCGCTTCGACTGCCGCATAGTGAGTTTCATCCCCTTCCTGATGAGGAGCGGGGGAGGTCCCGAACTCGCTGAGAAGTATTTGTCCTATACCATCCGGAACCGAGCGGACCAGGCGTCCGTTGTTCCAGATAGGCCGTGAACCGGATATTCCGATAAGCGTTTTGGCTACATCTTCCACTGAAACGTTTTTTTGCATTGCTATACTGATAAGTCTGCCGATGGCCTCAGCCAGAGCGGCGGTATCGCCTCCGCTTTTTCCGATGTTGGCGAACACCTCAACAGGCTTTCCCTGGTTTGAGGTATTCACCGTTACATAGAGACTGCCTTGACCTGTGTTAAGTTTGCTGGTGAAACCCCTCAGAGTACACGGCCGATCCTTCCCGAATATATCGTCTTCCTTCTTTTCAGAACCGGATTTTCGACCTTTGCTCAAGACCTGTTCACTTCTGCTGCCGTCACGGTAAATGGTGACGCCTTTACAGCCGAGATCGTGAGACAGACAGTAAACCTGGGCCACATCCTCTTTACTTGCGCCGTTGGGAAAATTGACCGTTTTGGATACTGCATTGTTGGTATACCGCTGAAACGCAGCCTGCATGCGAACGTGCCATTCCGGTGTAATATCGTGCGATGTCTGGAATATATCACGGATATGCTGCGGAATTTCTTCCATATCCTGTATACTTCCGTTTTCAATTACCTTCTCAATAAGTTCCGTGGTATAGATATTTTCATCTTTCAATTTTTGACAGAAAAATGGATGTATCTCTGTGAGTTTATCATTATCAAGAACCTGCCTGGTGAAGGCAAGGGCAAAAAGAGGTTCGATCCCGCTGGAACATCCCGAGATGATACTGATAGTGCCGGTTGGGGCTATAGTTGTTCTGGTTGCGTTGCGCAGGGGCTTCCCGTCGTTTGTACCGTAAATACTTTTTTCGAACTCGGGGAAGGCCCCTCGTTCCTGAGCGAGCTGGTAACTTTTCTCGCGAGCCTCGTCGTCGATGAACTTCATCAGCTTTGCGGCCAGGTCCACCGAGTGTACCGACATATAGGGAATGCCCAGTTTAGCAAGCATATCGGCAAAACCCATTACTCCCAGTCCGATCTTGCGGGTGGCCTTTGTCTTATTCTCAATCTCTTTTAGCGGATAGCGGTTCACGTCGATGACATTATCGAGAAAATGGACCGAGTTATGAATGGTACTGCGCAGTTTGTCATAATCCACTTCAATGCCTTCGTCGGTAGCCTTCACCATTTTGGACAGATTGATGGAGCCAAGGTTACACGATTCAAAAGGGAGGAGCGGCTGTTCGCCGCAGGGATTGGTGGATTCGATTTCTCCCAGATGGGGGGTAGGATTGTCTTCATTGAGCCGGTCCATGAAAATAATTCCCGGTTCACCATTTTTCCAGGCGTGTTCCACGATGGCGTTGAATACATCCACGGCTGGAAGGGATCCCACCGGTTCTCCCGAGTGTGGATTGATCAGCTCATACTCACTCTCCGCTTGCAGGGCGGACCAAAATTTCTCAGTTATCCCAACAGAAATATTGAAGTTATTCAGTCGGTCATCCTCTTCCTTGCAGTAGATGAATTCCATAATATCCGGATGGTCAACCCGCAGGATCGCCATGTTGGCTCCTCGTCGGGTTCCTCCCTGTTTCACCGTTTCGGTTGCCGCATCGAAAACATGCAGAAAGCTTATGGGCCCGGAAGCGATACCCTGGGTACTCCTGACGATATCGTTTTTAGGGCGCACCCGCGAGAAAGAGAAGCCGGTACCTCCTCCCGATTTGTGAATAAGAGCGGTGTTTTTCACCGCTTCAAAAATGGAGGTCATAGAGTCTTCCACCGGAAGGACAAAACAGGCGGAAAGCTGACCCAATTCCCGTCCTGCATTCATCAGTGTAGGGCTGTTGGGAAGAAACTCCAATGATGACATCATACTGAAAAATACGGCTGTCGTTTTCTCTGTGTCGGCCTTTTTATTGTACAATTTATCCGCGGAGGCGATGAAACGGGCAACCCTGAGGAACATGTCTCTGGGCTGCTCGATGACCCTGCCGGAACTTTCTCGCCGCAGATACCGCCGTTCCAGTACCGTTATGGCGTTTGAGGTCAGCCGTGGATGGGGAAACGATGAAAGAGGAGCGGCATACTCTCCCTCATCGGCTAATTTGATGACATCTGCTGAAGATTCTGATTCATAATTCTGTTTTTCTTCAGGACTGATTGATTCTATTTTTGTATCATGTCCGTTTCCGTCCTGGGCAAACAGGTCTTCACTGCTTTTTGCGTCATCATCAGCAAAATCAATCATTAGGTTACCTGTATTTTTTTGTTAAGCGTGAATGAACTCACGAAATGCGCTGTTTAAATTAGAAATTCAATTAAAGAAAGTCAAGTTAAAAATACCATATATTGTATTTTCTTTTTTGTGATTACTATAAATAGTAATTATATGATAATGAATTTACAGCTTGACTTAAAGAATAGTAATTGGTATATTACTATTCAATCTTCAGGGCGAGGTGAAAATCCTCACCGGTGGTTACAGCCCACGAGTCCGAAAACGGGACAGATCCAGTGTAATTCTGGAGCCGACGGTGAAAGTCCGGATGAAAGAAGATTAATTTATCTGCAGCCATGAGCTGTAAAGCCCTGAAATTAATTTCAAGGCTTTTTTTATGGATGAGAGATACTACATGCGGAAAGCGTTGCAGCTTGCGCGAAAGGGCAGGGGTAACGTGAGCCCAAATCCCTTGGTCGGAGCTGTACTGGTAAAAGATGACCGCATCATCTCGAGCGGCTTTCATGCTTGTTTCGGAGAAGCGCACGCCGAGTCAGTAGCCCTTGATAGAATCCCACCCGATGCTTCCGCCGGAAGCACACTCTACGTCACCATGGAGCCTTGTAATCATCATGGCAAAACTCCACCCTGCACTGAACAGATTGTTTCCAGCGGGGTAGACAGGGTTGTTATTGGCATGATCGACCCTAATCCTCTGGTTAACGGACAAGGAATAAGTCGATTGAAAGCCAGCGGCATTACGGTTGAGGAAGGATTTTTAGAGAATGAATGCCGGGAACTTAATCGGGGATATATTAGCCATATAACCCGCAAACGCCCTTATGTCACCCTAAAGATTGCCCAGACTCTGGATGGACGCATCGCTACGTCCAACGGTAACTCCCACTGGATAACTGGAGATAAATCCAGAAAGGAAGCGCATCGGCTCAGAGCCGAAAATGACGCCATACTGGTCGGTATTAATACCCTTATCGAGGATGACTGCCTCCTTACAACCAGGATGGTGCGGGGCGGCAATCCGAAACGTATTGTACTTGACTCTGCTCTTCGTTTTCCGCCGGATGCCGCCATGCTTGCGGATTCAGAGGCACCGGTAATCGTGGCCACAGGATCTGAAACCAATCAGGAATCCAGAAAAAAACTTTCTGAAAAAGGTGTCACCCTATGGCCTATGGCAAAAAGCGAAAATGGAAGGCTGCCACTTTCCGATGTAATGAAACACTGCTATAATGATGGGATTACATCTCTTCTGGTCGAGGGAGGACAGCAAGTAATTACATCCTTTCTTCGGTCGCGATTCTGGGACCGTCTTATCATCAGTATTGCCCCACGGGTCTTTGGCAGCGGTATTGACGCTGTAGGGGATCTGGGAATTTCACTTCCTGAAGAGGCTGTGACGTTTTCCTCATTCAGTTGGAAAAAACTGGGAGTTGATATGATGTTCGAGGGAAGACGCTGATGTTTACCGGACTTATCGAAGAAATAGGGACGGTGCGCAGGACTGTTTTGGCTCCTGGAGGGAGGATATTTGACATAAGCTGCGGTACGGTATTGGAAGATACAAAAATAGATGATTCCATCTGTGTAAATGGTGTGTGTCTCACGGTTACTGATATCTCATCTGAATTCTTCACAGCCCTGGCAGTAAAAGAGACACTGGAACGATCAACGCTCAAGTATTTAAGAAAAGGGATGAAGGTAAATCTTGAAAGAGCGTTGCGGATAGGTGACCGGCTCGGCGGTCATTTTGTGCAGGGACATGTGGATGGAACCGCATTGATACAACAAATCAGACGTATTGGTGATGGATGGATGATTGAGGTGGAGCTCCCCTCTCATCTTCTCAAGTATATTGTGGCTAAAGGATCGCTGGCACTCGACGGCATCAGCTTGACCATAGCAAAAATAACTGTCGTCGGAGCGTCAATTGCTGTTATACCTCATACATGGAAAAACACTACCTTGAACCTCCGCCGTGAAAGGGATCGGGTTAATGTGGAGGTGGATTATTTCGCTAAATATGTGGAAAAGTTTGTCGATCCGGACAAGAGCGCCGGGTTGGACCCCGAAAAAATACGCACCATAATGTAAAGCTTTGAGGGAGAAGTATGTTTGCATTCAGCAGTATCGCGGAGGCGATCGAGGATTATCAAAAAGGTAAAATTCTCATCGTAGTGGATGATGAAGATCGGGAGAACGAAGGAGATTTCGTAGCCGCGGCCGAAAGTATTACTCCCGAAACCGTTAATTTCATGGCCACCCATGGACGAGGTTTGATCTGTGTAGGAATGGAAGGACAACGGCTTGATGAATTGCATCTGGATCCCATGGTCAAGGACAACAGCTCAAAATATAATACCTCCTTTACTATCTCGGTTGACGCGGCCCGTAATATCAGTACCGGAATATCGGCGCACGATCGTGCTGAGACGATCCGGATACTCGCCGATCCCGATTCAAAATCAGAGGATCTAGCCCGGCCGGGTCACGTATTTCCCCTGCGTGCCCAGGAGGGCGGCGTCCTCAGCAGGGCTGGACACACGGAAGCGGTTGTTGATCTGGCCCGTCTGGCGGAATTGAGGCTGGCCGGGGTTCTCTGTGAGATCATGAATGAAGACGGCAGCATGGCCCGGGTTCCTCAGCTGGAGAAAATCGCCCAAAAATTTTCTCTGAAAATGATTACCATCCGTGATCTCATCGCGTTCCGCAGTAAACATGATCATCTGGTGCACAGGGCAGTAACAACGGAACTTCCCACCCGCTATGGTGATTTCATCCTTCACCTGTACGAAAGTGACATTG
>CAZUMH010000026.1:0-23437 GCA_964621645.1 uncultured bacterium | reverse complement strand
GATGTTTCGACCAGTGAAGCAGTTTTGGTACGGGTGCATTCTGAATGCCTTACCGGTGATGTCTTCGGTTCCAGGCGCTGTGATTGTGGAGAACAGCTGGCCCAGGCTATGACAGCCATTGAAAAGGAAGGACGTGGCGTGCTTCTCTATATGCGGCAGGAGGGGAGAGGCATCGGATTGAGCAATAAAATTAAAGCGTATAAACTGCAGGACGAAGGCAAGGACACCGTGGAGGCTAACCAGGCGTTGGGATTTCCCGCCGATCTGCGTGATTACGGAATCGGAGCCCAAATTCTTGTCGACCTGGGCATCCAGAAATTGAAGCTTTTGACCAATAATCCTAAGAAAATCATCGGTTTGAAGGGATACGGACTGGAAATAGTGCAGCGCATTCCCCTGGAAATCAGCCCTAATCCGAGAAATGCCCGTTATCTGGAGACAAAACGGGACAAACTGGGTCATCTAATCTCAAACGACTGGATAGTGAAGAATAAATAAACGCCTTTTCAGCAAGGAGGACAGGTTTATGTCGAATGTAATACAGGGACATCTCAGTGCGAAGGGAAAGAGTTTCTCTATCGTTGTAAGCAGGTTCAACGATTTCATTACCAAGCGGCTCCTGGACGGGGCTCTCGACTGTATCGAGCGTCACGACGGTGATCTTCAGAAAGTCGATATTACCTGGGTTCCCGGATCTTTCGAACTGCCGGTGATCGCCCAGAAACAGGCTGAATCCGGCAAGTATGACGCGGTGCTCTGCCTGTCAGCGGTGATACGAGGAGGAACCGTTCATTTCGAATATATCGCAGCTGAAGTAAGCAAAGGCATCGCCCAGATCGCCTTGAAGACCGGTCTTCCGGTAATTTTCGGTGTACTCACCTGTGATACTATCGAGGAAGCGGTCGAACGGGCCGGTACCAAGCACGGCAACAAGGGATGGGATGCTGCGCTCAGCGGTATTGAGATGGCAGATTTGATGAAACGGTTGACATAATGCGGCGAACTCTGATCGTCTTCTTTATTCTGACACTGTTCCTCCCTCGGCAGGGGCGCTCCCAATCTTATACCTGGAAGAGCCTGACAAATCAATCACAGGTCAACGACGCCTGTGCTGGGGACAGCCGCCTCTGGTTTGCCACCCAAGGCGGCCTTCTTGCCTATCTTCCGACAGAAAATGCTTTCCTTTCCCTTACTAATACGGAAGGATTGGCCGGAATACAGGCTGCCACGCTCATGCCTGAACCCGGGGATACTCTCTGGATTGGATTTTCCAATGGAATGATTCAGCGCCTCAATCCCGATGGAAGCAGCGACAAACTGATCTCAGTATTAGAGGGATACCGGGTCAACGATCTGGTTCGACAGGGTGATACTCTTTGGGTGGCGCATCAGTTGGGGATCAGTCTTTATGACCTGGCCAAGGATGAAGTGAGAGAAACCTACCGTCAGCTGGGGGAGGACATGGAACGGGATGAGGAGGTCTTTGAGTTGACCGTGACGGGAGACACCCTTTGGGCCGGTACAGCGGAAGGCCTCTGTCAGGCTTCACTGAGCACGATCAATCTCCTTGATCCGGCCAGTTGGACACACCATACTGCTGCCTCCGGCCTGCCCCATAACAAAATCACTTCTTTGGCAGTATTTCAAAATACACTCTATGCTGGCACAGCCGGCGGATTAGCCAGACGTGCCGGAAAAGGCTGGCAGATTCTGACTTACGGAAAAATAAACGCGCTTCTACCGTATTCTGAGCGACTATATCTGGCTCAGGATAAAAACCTCAGGTCATGGGATGGAGCATCCCTTAAAAATGAATATCAGGCCAATGAGGATTTGTCCAGCCTCAGCAGTCTCCAATCTCATCTCTATCTGACCTGTGAAGGCGGGTTTTATGACTTTGATCCCATACTGGAAACGGTCGATACGCTTTCTTATCACGGTTTGGGCGGGGCTCTTATATCGGCTATCGCCATTGATGAAGATCAAACACTCTGGTGTACCACCCGCGACGGGGGTTTTTACTCTTTAAATGAAGATATATGGACCGGTTACACCAAAGACAATTCCCCCGATATGAAAAGCAATGATATGTACAGTCTGCTTTCCGATAATCGGGGTAGAATCTGGGCCGGAAGCTGGGGAGGAGGAATCGTCCGCAAGGAACAGAATGACAGTCTGACCTATTTTAACTCTGAAAACGGCTACCTTTCCGGCATCCCTGAAGATGAAAATTATTCGGTAGTTACGGATATGAAGGAGGATGGATACGGCACAGTCTGGATACTGAATTACCGGGCCGCTTCCAATGAACCGCTCACGGCTGTCACACCCCAGGATCAATGGATCTATTTTGGACAGGCGGACGGAATTTCTTCCGGTTTTCTGAACTGTCTCACCGTTGATGCAGCCGGCCGAAAATGGCTTGGTACTCAGTACAGCGGCATTATAATCTATGATGACAGAGGCACACCCGCTGATAAAACAGACGATACCTGGCCACAAAACATCACCGTATCAGATGGTCTGTTTTCCAATGAGATTACCGCTCTGGCCCTTGGATCAGACGGAACTATGTGGATCGGAACTTCAAAAGGCATTAATTATTCCTATGGATCCGGGATCGAAGAACTGTACGGCCTCACGTCACCGGTCAATTCACTCCTGGTAGATGGAGCAGGAAACCTTTGGGCCGGATGCGACGACGGGCTCTATATGTTTGATTCACGAAACTACTCCTGGAGTGTATTTACCCGCGAAAACAGTGATATCCTGGCTGATGGTGTCACAACTTTGGCTATGGACTATAGCCGGGGATTTTTGTATATTGGTAGCAATATCGGCATATCAACACTCGCAACACCGTATTCTGCGCCCAGTGATACCATGGGTGATATAATGGTCTTTCCCAATCCCTTCATAACGCAGAGCGAAGGAGAAGCCTATATTGACAATCTGGCTGAAGATGTCGAAGTAACCATTTTTACAGCGAGTGGTTATCGGGTTCGACACTACAACCGCGATGAAATCTTCGGGCGCCGTATCGTCTGGGACGGCCGGAATGAAAAAGGCGATTTTCTCGCCTCAGGAATTTACCTGATCGTAGCCACGAACGGGGAGGGAGCCACACAGAAGGGAAAATGCACCTTAATTCGTTGAAAACATAATGCTTAAATCACTCTACATAGAAAACTTCGCTCTCATCGAAAAAATTGAAATCGATTTTCAACCTGATTTTACCGTATTGACCGGTGAGACCGGCGCCGGCAAATCGATTATTATTGGAGCCCTCAGTCTGTTGCTGGGCGACCGATCTCGGGCTGATCTTATCCGCGACGGGGCCGATAAGGCGGTTGTGGAAGCTGTTTTTTCCCTCCCCGATTATATCGACATGTCTGAGCTGCCTGATGAGGTAGAAGCGGAAGGGCGGGAGATCCTGGTGCGTCGACAGCTCACTCCCAATGGACGCACCCGCTGTTTTATTAATGATTCTCCTGTAAGTCTCTCTACGCTTACAGAACTGGGAGACCTTCTGGTGGACTTGCACGGTCAACATGATCATCAGTCACTGCTCAAAGCGGCCAACCATTTAGGATATCTGGATAATTTCGGAGTAAACCAGGATCTGGTTAGGAAGGTCAGAGAGCTTTTTCAGAGCTGTGAAAAGCTGCGCCGCAACCTGAGCGAACTGAAAAAAGCTCAAGAAACTGCTGCAGAACGTAAGGAGCTGCTTGCGTTCCAGATTAACGAGATTGACACCGTTTCACCCCGGGAGGATGAAGATGATGAACTGGAGCAGCAGGAACGGCTGCTCCGCTCTATGGAGAGAATTCACGACCTCGGCCGGGAACTTAATGAACGATTGTATGAGGGAGAGGGATCCGTTTCTGAAATTCTGTCTCAGGCTGAAAACAACCTGCAGGATTTAAAGCAGGTCGACAATACTTTCCAGAGTTGGTCTGAACAAGTACTTTCGGCCCGTCTTACTGTCGAAGAGGTGGTTCATAATCTTAATCAGTTTATTTCAGGTAAAGAGTTCGACCAGAATGAACTGGAAACGATCAGGGAACGTCTGGGAAGAATCAGCCTGCTGAAAAAGAAATACGGCGGTGATCTGACAGCGGTGATTGCTTTCGCCGCTAGAGCCAAGGAAGAGCTATCACAGGCTGAGAGCCTTGAAGAAGATATCAAAAAAATCACCAAAGAATTGCGGGAAAGTGAAAAAGAATTACTTGAGGAATCGGGCCAATTGACGCGGGAACGTAAAAAAAGGGCGGTAATACTGCAAAAACAGACAGTCGAAATCCTTGCCAGTCTCGGACTCGAGAATGCGGTATTCACCATCAAGATAGATCCTCAGGATAAAATTACCCGGGACGGTGCCGATGCAGTCGAATTCTTTATTTCGCTTAATCCGGGAGAAAATCAACGTCCCTTGAAAGATGTCGCTTCCGGCGGAGAGATCTCTCGTATTATGCTTGCGCTGAAAACAGTCCTGGCTCGAGCCGATCTGATTCCGGTGATGATCTTCGATGAAATCGATATTGGGATATCCGGGAGGATCGCCCGTATCGTTGGAAAGAATCTCTGTCAAAACGCAGAGAACAGGCAGATCATCTGTATTACTCACCTGCCGCAGATAGCCTCATTGGGAAATACCCATTATCTGGTAGAAAAACACGTTGAAGGAAAACGAACCGTTACCAGGATTAGGATGCTTTCCGACCAGGAAAGAGTTGGAGAGATAGCCAGATTGATCGGTGGAGAGGTAGTAACCCAGACTGCCCTGGAGAATGCCCGGGAATTGTTGGAGCAGTAGATATAATGGTGAAAATGGATAAATTAGTAGTGGAAGGGGGGCATCAGCTCAAAGGTCGTGTCGGAATCAGCGGTGCTAAAAATGCCGTCTTGCCCATGATGGCCTGCACGTTACTGTCTGATGGCGAATATAATTTCCAGAATGTCCCCCATCTTCGCGATGTGCAAACCATGAGTAAATTGCTGGTGAGCATCGGTGCTGAAATCAGCCACCAGCATGACAATTTACTTATTAACAGTCGTAAATGCGAAAAATACGAAGCCCCATACGAACTGGTTAAGACGATGAGGGCTTCGATTTACGTTCTTGGGCCCCTGTTGGCCAGGCATGGATACGCCCGGGTTTCTCTGCCGGGAGGATGTGCCTGGGGACCTCGGCCCGTTAACCTGCACGTGGAAGGTCTCCGTAAACTGGGTGCGAAAATTGACATTGAAAACGGCTATATTATAGCCAAAGCCCGTTCACTCAGGGGAGCGCATATTTCCTTCGATGTACCGAGTGTGGGAGCGACAGGCAATATACTCATGGCCGCGGTTTTGGCCAGCGGTACGACTATATTGGAAAACTGTGCCAGAGAACCGGAAATAGTCGCAACGGCGGAATATCTTCAAAAAATGGGCGCCAATATCAGTGGTATCGGCAGTGATCAACTTATTATTGAAGGTGTTACATCACTGAAACCGGCAGATGCCGCAGTCATCCCGGACCGAATCGAACTGGGGACCTTTATGGTCGCTGCCCATCTGACGGGAGGAGATGTTCGATTCACCGGGGTTATCCCTTCACAGGTTGCTGCCATCATCGACAAATTAAAAGAAAGCGGCGCAACAGTGGAGATCGAGGCGGACGAAATCAGAGTCAAATCCGATGGTTCCATCAAACCTGTGCACGTAACCACGGCTGTGTATCCAGGCTTTCCCACAGATATGCAGGCCCAGTGGATGAGTCTGATGAGTCTGGCTCAGGGGACTGCGATGATCACGGATACGATCTTCCATGACCGATTTACCCATGTAGCTGAACTGCGTCGTCTGGGAGCACAGATTAACTTGGACAACAATGTAGCCGTCGTCAAGGGAGTACGTCATTTGTCAGGGGCCCAGGTGATGTCAACAGACCTGAGGGCCAGTGCCTGCCTTATCCTGGCAGGTCTGGTGGCTCAGGGACGCACCGATATCTCTCGTGTCTATCATATTGACAGGGGATATGAGAAGATCGAGGAAAAACTCGGCTCTCTGGGAGCGGTGATAAGAAGAGAATATGAAGAACTAATCGTTTAACCAGTCGGATTGGAATACTGTCAGTGTCATTCGTCCATCTTCACAATCATACAAAATACAGCCTTTTAGATGGCGCCTGCCGTATAAAGGATCTGGTGCAATCCGCAAAAGAAGATAATATGCCGGCTTTGGCCATTACGGATCACGGCAACATGTTCGGCGTCATCCCCTTTTATAACAGGGTTATGAAAACCGGCATGCGTCCTATTTTGGGGATGGAAGCCTATGTGGCTCCCGGTTCAAGGATGGACAGAAGCACCGGATCCCGCAGAGGGGAAGTCTCATCCTACCATTTAATCCTGCTGGCCAAGAACTTGGAGGGCTATCAGAACCTGATGGCCCTGAGTTCTATCGGGTATCTGGAGGGATTCTACTATAAACCCCGCATAGACCGGGATGTTCTTCAGAAACATTCTCAGGGTCTCATCTGTCTCAGCAGCTGTATCAAGGGTGAGATCCCCCAGAAAATTCTTAACAACGATTTTGATGGCGCCCGCAAGGACGCCATTTTTTACAGGGATCTTTTTGGTGACGATTTCTATCTGGAAGTACAGAATCACGGTATGAAAGAAGAGGAAATAATCCGTCAGGGATTGTATACTCTTTCACGGGAGCTCAGCATTCCTCTGGTTGCTACCAATGATACCCATTATCTTAAGAGAGAACACGCCGAAGCACATGATGCATTACTCTGTATTCAGACCGGAAAGGATTTTGACGATCCGCAGCGCATGCGTTTTTCAACCCAGGAGAGTTATTTTAAAACTACCGAGGAGATGTCCTCTCTTTTTCAGGATATGCCTTCCGCCCTTGAAACCAGTGTGGAAATAGCGGAAAAATGCAACCTGGTGTTGGAATTCACCTCCTACCATCTCCCTCATTTTCACCTTCCCGATAGTGATAAATCCCTTTCACTTGATGAGTATCTGGAGAAACTGGCGCGGGCCGGATTCACCCATAAATATCCCCAGGCAGGAAAGGAGTATGTTGAACGGCTGGAGCATGAACTGAAGATCATCAGAGATACCGGATTTGCCGGGTACTTCCTCATTGTCATGGATTTCATTAAGTATGCCCGAGATAATCATATTCCTGTCGGCCCGGGACGCGGTTCAGCAGCGGGCAGCATGGTAAGCTATTGCCTGAGGATCACAAACATCGATCCCATGAAATACGGACTAATATTCGAGCGTTTTTTGACGAAGGACCGTGTTTCCATGCCGGATATAGACATCGACTTCGGTTATGAGCAGAGGGAAAAAGTGATCGACTATGTCCGCAAAAAATACGGCCAAGATAATGTCACCCAGATTATTACGTTTGGAAGCATGAACGCCCGGGCTGTGATTCGTGATGTGGGTCGAGTCCTGAAAATACCATACGGCGATGTGGACAAGATCGCCAAGATGATCCCCACTCAGGCCGGGACTACTCTGGAAAGTGCTTATAGGGATGTAAAGGATTTCAGGGAAGCTTGTAATCAGGATGAAATCCATAAAAAACTTTATGAATACTCCCGGGTACTGGAAGGACTGTCCCGTCACGCATCCACCCACGCCGCCGGAGTGGTGATCGCACCCGGCAAACTGACCAATCACACTCCTCTCTTCAAATCACCCCAGGGAGAAGTGACCACCCAGTATGATATGAAAATTATCGAAGAGATCCGTCTGCTGAAGATGGATTTCCTTGGTTTGCGCACGCTGACAGTCATCGATCATACGGTACAATCATTGCGTAACAAGGGCAGTGATCTGAATATAGATGAGATTCCTCTTGACGATCCGGATACGTTCAGTATCTTTGCCGGGGGGGATACCGTCGGCATTTTCCAGTTTGAAAGCAGCGGTATGCGGGACTACCTGCGGAAGCTGCAGCCGGAATGCCTGGAAGATCTGATTGCCATGAATGCCTTATACCGTCCAGGTCCCATGGAATGGATCGGGGAGTTTATCGACTGTAAACATGGCCGTACCAAAGTAGCCTATCCTCATCCGCTGCTGAAAGATATCCTGGAAGAGACTCACGGGATCATTGTTTACCAGGAACAGGTAATGCAGATAGCCAGTATTATGGCCGGCTTCGATCTCTCCCGCGCGGATGTGCTGCGAAAGGCAATGGGTAAAAAAGATCCGGTTCTGATGGAAGAACAACAGATAGAATTCATCCAAGGCGCCGAAGAGAAAGGAATCCCCAAGAAAACGGCTGAAGCTGTATTTGATTTGATTAAAAAATTTGCCGGATACGGATTCAATAAATCCCATGCTACCTGTTACTCTGTGGTAGCGTACCAGACGGCCTATCTCAAGGCTCACTATCCCGCTGAATTTATGGCTGCCAACTTAACCAGTGAAATCGGCAACAGCGACCGGGTGACTCTCTTGATTGAGGAATGCAGCCGTATGGGATTAAACGTGCTCCCGCCGGATGTCAACTTGAGTGAAGCTGGTTTCACGGTGACACCCGAAGGCATCCGTTTTGGATTGGGAGCCGTAAAGAATGTTGGGGGAGGAGCGATCCAATCTATCGTAGAGGCACGTGAAAAGCTTGGGAAATTCACCAATATCTTTGAATTGTGTCGAAATATAAATTCACGCCTGGTCAATAAAAAAGTCCTGGAAAGCCTGATTCAGGTGGGGGCAATGGATACCTTGGAGGGGAACAGAGCCCAAAAGATGGCTGTATTGGAAAGAGCCATGGCTCTGGGACAGAGCGCCCAACAGCTGGCCGAAATGGGACAAACCTCTATTTTTGGAGATAAAGAAACTCAATCATACGGCTATCCTACTCTTCCTGATATTCCTGAGTGGTCTCAATCAGAGAAATTGAGGCTTGAGAAAGAACTGGTCGGCATCTACATTTCAGGACATCCTTTGCTCAAATACCAGGATGAGATAAAGGCTTTCTCAAAACCAGTCATTGCCAAGCTGGCCAATAAGGCCTCGGGACAAAAAGTGCGCCTCTGCGGCATGATAAGTTCCCTGCATACCAGACTCGACCGCAAGAACAATCCAATGGCTTTTTTTAATCTTGAAGATTTTTCAGCAAGTGTTCGCGTCATCTGCTTTTCGGACGCTTACGAAGCCCATCGTGATCTTATCGCAGACAATACCATGGTAGTTCTGGAGGGTATATTGGATCGAAAGGATACCAGGGAAGAATATTCGATTCTTGCTTCAAAACTTATCCCGCTTGAACAAGCCAGAGAGGCATACGCCTCTCGTCTTTCCCTCATCCTGCCGCTTCAGAACATTGATACTGATATATTGGAACAAGTTCGGCAAGCTATTCTGGAATCTCCCGGGTCCTGTGAACTTTGTATAAATTTACTTGACCCCGATGATCGGGAATTATTGCTAAAATCAAATATGAGCACAGTGAATCCGGACCCAGGACTCTTGCAGAAACTTCGGGAACTGCTTGGATCCGATAATGTCTGGATTGAAGGAAACGGTTTTTGATTGTTACGAATAAAGGAAAGGAGTCTTGTTCATGAACATGATTTACCTCGATAACGCAGCAACCAGTTATCCAAAACCTGAGGAAGTCTACAGGTTTATGTTCGACTTTTACAAAGAACACGGTGTCAATCCTGGAAGATCAGGATATGATGCCACCCTTGAGACCGAGGAAGTGGTCCACTCTACGAGAAAGATGCTGACAGAATTCTTTAATGGTACTGATCCCAACCATCTTACCTTCAGTTATAACGCCTCCGACTCGCTGAACATGATCATTATGGGAATGGTTGAAAAAGGTGATCATGTTGTCTCGACCAATCTAGAGCATAACTCGGTGCTGAGACCTCTGAACGTTCTTGCCAGGGACGGAGTAGCTGAAGTGACCTATGTTCCTTTCAATAAAAAGGGATTCATGGAACCGGATGACATCAAGAAAGCCATAAAGAAAAACACTAAGATGGTGATCGTCAATCATGGGTCTAATGTGTTGGGAACCACCCAGCCGGTTGAGGATATTGGGAGAATATGCCGGGGAAACGACATCTATTTCGTCGTGGATGCCAGTCAGACAGCCGGGGCCGTACCAATTGATGTTCAGAAAATGAATATCGATCTGCTGGCCTTCACCGGTCATAAATCTCTGCTGGGCCCTACCGGTATAGGAGGATCGTATATCGGAGAAAATGTCGACATCCGCGGGACAAGATACGGAGGCACAGGGGTTCGCTCTGCCCACCCATACCATCTGGATGAATTCCCATACCGCATGGAATGCGGAACGCTGAACATCGTTGGAGTAGCTGGCCTGCATGCCGGACAGAAATGGCTGGCAAAAGAGGGGATTGGAAACATCCATAAGAGAGAATTACGCCTGTGGAAAATGCTTCGGGACGGTCTTGCGGAGATTGACGGTCTCACTCTTTACTGCGCCGAATCGGAAGAGAACCACAACGCTGTGTTGAGTTTCAATGTTGAAGGTTTCGAAGCCGCAGATGTTGGTACTATGCTGGATGTGGATTACAATATTGCCTGCCGCACGGGATTGCAGTGCGCTCCACTGGTACACAGGCAGATCGGTACTGAAGAAATCCATGGCACGGTTCGATTGAGTATCGGACCTTTCAATACGGAAGATCACATTAACGCCGCTATCACAGCGGTAAAGGAAATAGCGGCAATCAAAAAATAGGCAGGATCAGAACAGGTATTGTTAACCACGGGAATAAAGAAATTTTCCCGTGGTTATTTTTTATCGGATGCGGGGAGAACCAAAGCATCCGCAACGATCTCTGACATGGTTTTTATAGTAACGCCAAGCTGGTATTCTTTATTGATTTCCATGAGCTGATCGATACAGTTATGACAGGGCGATACAACCACCTTGGCGCCGGTGCGCCGGATTTGATCAGCTTTGATTTGGGCAATGGCCATGCGTCGGTCGGCATATTCGCCCATTGACAATTGACCACCTCCGCCTCCGCAGCAGAAGTTATTTTCCCGATTGGGGGTCATCTCAACAAATTGTTTGACGGCATGTCTCAGAATGTACCGCTGTTCCTCAATCACTCCGCCAGACCTGACCAGATTGCAGGGATCGTGAAGAGTCACTGGTATTGGATTTTTCTCAGGATCAAGTTTTATACGGCCCTCCTGTATATATTCGGCTATCAACTCGATCATTGTTAGTGCCTTGAACGGGTATTTCTTATTAATCCATCCGGGTCCTTCCCAGCGTATCGCTCGGGGGCCGTGGCCGCATTCAGCCAAGACAAGTTTTTTCGCTCCCAGCTTAATAATTTCATCGTGCAGCCGCTGCGTCAGGAGAGCAGCTGTTCGATCGTCGCCTGTATAATAGGCATAATTGGTAACATCATAACAGTCTGTAGATAGAGTCCAGGAGGCTCCGGCCGCATGGAATATCATTGCTGCCGCACTGATGGACATGGGGAAAAATTTCGGTTCCCTCGGATTGAGGGTATACAAGATTTCCACCCCTTTTACATCTCTGGGTATCACGATGGTATCATCTCCCAGCTCCAGCTTCAGATCCTCTTCAAGCCATTCCAGCGTATCAATGAAATCTTCTTTGGTTATGGCCATGTTATTACCGCTTTCAACCGCGTTGTCCACTGTTGCTTGAAGGCTTTCCGGTACAACATCAAGTTCGACAAGAAGGGATCGGGCCAGTCGGATCAAGGTAGAGATATCCAATCCTATTGAGCAGTGCATCGAGCAGCGTCCGCACATGGTACAGCCGCCAAAAATCACATCCACCATTTCTTTAATGGTCTCATCATCGAGGTCCCTAGCCCCAAACCAGCCGGGAAGCAGTTTGCCACCGGTGGTGAAGTATCGTCTGTAAATACCTGAAATAAGATCGACTTTACTTGCCGGAAGATATTTGTTTTCGCCAAAACGTAAAAAATAATGGCAGGATTCACCACAGAGTCCGCAGTGGACGCAACTGTTTAGATAGGTGCGAAGGCGTCCGCTGAGAACACGTCCCAGATATTCCACAGCTCTTTCTTGTCGGGAAGTCAATTTTTCTCTCGCCATCAGGTAATCCTCTGATGGGGCCACACACCTCTTCTGCCGTAGAACAAGCCAAGATAGATGCGAACAGGGACGAAAAGAAGAGCATGCCGCAGCTTGCTGACAGGAATGTAAAGAAGCATTACGGCCCCAAGGTACAAAAAAAGATCACGATACAAGGATGAATATTCGGAAAGAAAAGCCAGCAGCAAAAAACACAGAACCAGGATGATGCTGGCATAATCATCCCAGCATCTTAAAAATCGGAGCCGGGAAGATAATATCCTCTTGAAAAACATACTTATTCCTGCCAGAAAAGAGGCTGGCAGCAAGAACGTACGAAACAGTGAAATCAATGCTGGCAGAGAAATGGAAAATGCCTGCAGTAAAAGAATTACTATTCCAAGAAAGATACCCGCATGCAGGATTATTCCTGCCAGGTAGCTAAGCCAGTGCTTATAAGCAGTTTCCTTTTTAAGGGGGGACATAGCGGCTGTAAGCGAATAGACGGCGCCTCTGATGGAATTTCCTTTTGGTTGTGCCGGATCGGGCTTGTTCTTGCCGAATGTTTTGGCATAGAGACGGATCGTCAGCAAAAGGGATATCAAAAGTCCGATGATAATGCTTATTTCAGGAGCAGTCATTTCTGCTGTCGCCTTAGACACAACCGTCAGGTTTGGGAAGACCGGCGATTTTACAGGCGCCCTTTGCCGGGCCCAGTGGGAATAACTCATAAACTTCCCGTAACCGGAGATCAGCGACCTGGCATATTTTCCTTACCATGGGGGCAAGGTCATTTTCTTTCCAGTACTGACGTATGTAATTAATTACAGCCCAGTGCTTTTCCTGCAACACACCGGTGCCGTCATGTTTGGCCAGCAGAGAAGCGATCTCCTCATTCCATTCTTCGGGATTAATGAGGAATCCGTCTCCATCGACTTCCAGTTCCCGTTCTTCGATTTTGATAACAGGCATTATCTTCCTCTCGTTTGTTGAATTATGTTCCGACTCAAATTGGCTAACAATATAAATAATCTGGAGCTTTTTGAAAAGCCCTTTCTTAAATATAGCAAAAAACAAGTTGATTATCACATGGGAAATTATTAATTTAAAGTCATTATTTCGAATGATGATACAGGAATATTCCAGGCCATTTTGCGGAGGTAATTAATGTCAGAATCCCTTCTTTTCGAAAAAAGCTCCCCCGGGCGTCGCGGGTATTCACTCTCCGACCTCGATGTCCCCCAAAAATCCCTCTCAGAGATGATTCCCGCTGCCTATCTTCGCAAAGAAATTCCATCACTGCCGGAATTGAGTGAAAGCGAGGTTGTGAGGCATTTCCATCGCCTCTCCGTCCTGAACTATCACGTGGATAAGGGATTTTATCCTCTGGGATCCTGCACCATGAAATACAATCCCAAGATAAATGAGGATTTGTCAAGACTTCCGGGCTTATCCTGTCTGCATCCTCTGCAGAGTGAGGAGACCATCCCGGGAGCTTTGCAGCTGATGGGAAACCTGAGTGACGCCTTGTGTGAAATATCCGGTATGGGAGCTGTCACCCTGCAGCCAGCTGCTGGCGCCCATGGAGAAATGACGGGCATCAAGATAATGCGGGCCTATCATGAGAAAAACGGGAATCCTCGCAAGAAGATAATCCTGCCGGATTCGGCTCACGGCACCAATCCTGCCAGCGCCACTATTTCCGGATACCAGACAGTACAGATTAAATCCAACGATAACGGCCTGGTCGACTTTGAAGACCTGAAAGCGCATATGGATGAAGATGTGGCGGGCTTCATGGTCACCAATCCCAATACGCTGGGATTGTTTGAGTCGCAGATCATCGAGATCGCCCGGATGGTACACGATGTCGGGGCTCTGCTCTATATGGATGGCGCCAATCTCAACGCGCTTTTGGGCATTGTAAGGCCGGGAGATGTCGGCTTTGACATTATTCATTTCAACCTGCATAAAACCTTTTCCACACCTCATGGAGGCGGCGGACCGGGAAGCGGTCCCGTTGGAGTTACCAAACAGCTGGCCGACTTCCTGCCGGTCCCGGTCATCGTTCGCAAGGGCGAGGATTACACCTTTGATTTCGACCGTCCTGACAGTATAGGGAAGATCCAAAGTTACTTCGGCAATTTCGGAGTCATGGTGCGGGCCTACGTCTACATTCGCATGCTTGGCGCACAGGGGATGAAGAAAGTAAGTGCAAATGCTATCCTTAACGCAAACTATCTCATGAGAAAATTAGAGAAATATTTTCTTCTGCCTTACAAGCAGCACGCCATGCACGAGTTCGTTCTATCGGGAGACTGGCAGAAAGAAAAAGGAGTTAAAACGCTTGATATCGCAAAACGGCTGCTGGACTACGGCGTACACGCTCCCACGGTTTACTTCCCCCTCATTGTTCATGAAGCGATAATGATCGAACCGACCGAGACAGAATCAAAAGAGAGCCTGGACGCATTCGCTGAAGCCATGATTGCCATCGCTAAGGAAGTTGAGACCGATCCGGAAAAACTGCATGAGGCACCACTGACCACACCGGTAACCCGCTTGGATGAGGGACTAGCAGCCAGGGATCTCGATGTCGTCTACCGGAAAGAAAAATAGGTCCCCGGATGATCAACGAAAACGGTTCTCAACAACTGTTAAGGAAGAAGAAAGAAAGAATCATGGTCGTGGATGACGAAGCGAATAATCGTCTTCTTGTTAAGACCTATCTTTCCTCAGAGGGGTATGATGTCGATCTCTGTCGCAGCGGAGAAGAGGCGCTTGAAAAGATCGGCATCGAAGAACCGGATCTTATTATTCTCGATGTGAGACTCCCCAAGATGGACGGCTACGAACTATGCCGCTATCTGAAGAAGTCGCCCCGCCTGCGGTACATCCCTGTCATCCTTGCTACAGCCCTCCGCGGCAATGATCAGCGCAATAAGGGAGTCGAAGCGGGAGCGGATGACTTCATCGATAAACCATATAATAAATTAGAACTTAATACAAGGATTAAATCTCTTGTCCGCGTCGGCAAACTGCAGAAAGAGCTGGCCCAGAAAGTCGAAGAACTTGAGGAAGCCCAGAAAAAACTGAATAAGTTGGCCGTAACGGATGGATTGACTGGTCTGTATAACTACCGCGCCTTCCGCCACCGTCTGCACCAGGAGACGATGCGTACCCAAAGATTCAACATTCCTCTTTCATTACTCATGATAGATATCGATCATTTTAAAAAGTTCAATGACGCCTATGGTCATCCTGCTGGTGATAAAATTTTGATACGTTTTTCTCAACTACTGCGACAGAATATCCGGGAAATCGATTCGGCAGCACGCTATGGGGGAGAGGAGTTCATGGTCATTCTCCCCGGAACGACCAAGAAGGCCGCCCTTGTGGTGGCAGAGAAGATCAGATCCCTGATGGAACAGAATCTTTTCCAGGTGAAAAAGGATGACAGGAGAAAGAAGGTGACCGTTAGTATCGGTATCGCAGGATTACCTGAAGATACGAAGGAGGAAGACGCCCTTATTAATCTGGTGGATACCGCGTTGTACGAAGCGAAAAATGGCGGCAGGAACAGGGCCGTCTCCGCTTGAAGGAAGCACTTGGGGGGAACCATTGAAGAAAAAGGCTCGGGGATCTAACCTCTTTAAACAAACCACGTTCTGGAAATGCTGGTCCGGATTCATCAGTGGCGGCATCATCGCTTTCGTGATAGGAATCCTGATATTTAATGCCGGAACAATAGTAAGCCGTCCAGCCGGTGACGATCAGATATTGTACCGGCAAGAGGCCGTCCGGATCATTCGTGCGATCCAACAGCAATGGTTGGGACCAGTCGAAAGACAGCTAACCGCCCTTTCGCAATCGTTGAAGGATAATCAAAACGACCATGAAGAAATCCTGAAAAAGTGGCTTAACCAGCAGACCGATATCGTTGGCGCGTCCATATGGTACAGAAATCAAGAAGAACCGCTGAGGGCGGTAGCTGATCGGTATTGGCAGCAATTGCGGCAGCCGTCTGTTTCACCGATTATCCGATCCCAAATGCTCAATTTTCTCTTTTCGGGTCCAAGGATGGAGATAAACAGTGAAACAAATTTTTATACGGGACCAGTTCAGATAAATGACGTCTCGGGAAAAACCCTTGTTTCCCTAGGAATGTTGTCTCTTGATCGTCGTTTTCTGCAGGGAATTGAGGTAAAAGTCACACTGGAAAGATTGGATTCTCTTATTCAGGCAATTGGCGATAATGGAACTGGAATTATCGTTTGTTATCGGAATCGTATCATAGCCGCCACTGATACTACCGGTTTTAACAGCAGTTTCATATCAACTCAAGATACACCGATAATTGACAATAATCTGGTATACTTAAGTGTGCCCATGGATAAACCGAAATGGATTGTAACGGTTAGCCTGCCTTTTCACACTCAAACGGTTGTGTCTAAAAAGCAATTCAATTTTGACGGTATGGTCCTTGGAATCTTTTTTATCCTGATCGGTTCAACGCTTGCCGCCCTGGCAGTTTCACATTGGATTGATTCACCTTTGAAAAGATTGATCAACACTGCAAGGGACATAGCACGAGGTAATTTCGAACAACCAATCCCTCTGCAAAAAAGCAGTCAAATGAACCGTCTTGTAAAGATTTTTAATTACATGGCGGGAGAAATGGAACGCTTTCAACAACTTGATGTCCATGAAATCATATCCGCTAAGAATGAAGTTGAGACTATTGTACGCAATATTGCCGATGGTGTAATCGTGACCGACCTTAAAGACAAGATCGTACTGTTCAACTCGGTCATAGAAAAATGGTTTGATCTTGATGAGAAGGAAGTCATCGGCAAACAATTAGTAGAATGCCTTAAAAATGATCAGCTTATCAAACTTATCGCCTCAGTCAGGCAGGGTGAAGATAGTGGGCAGGGAGAGTTTAGTATCAACCTGCAGGGATTCCGTAAACCGCGTATTTTTCTTGCTCATGCCGCTCTTCTGAAAGAAAATGACGGTAGAAAAACAGGTGTCGTGACCATCATTCGTGACATCACAAAAGAAAAGGAAGCCGACCAAATCAAGACTGAATTAGTCTCAATGGTCGCTCATGAATTAAAATCACCGTTAACCTCAATCTATGGTTTCAGTGAGCTCCTCCTTAACGATGCCCTACCCTCGGAAGACCGCAAGGAATATGCCCGTGTGGTGCTGAACGAATCACACCGGCTGACAGAGCTCGTCAATAAATTTCTTGATCTATCCCGTCTTGAGGCAGGGAAAACCAAGGTGAGCATGAATCCGTTTGACCTGAAACAGCTGGTGAACAAGGTGATCGAAGTGCATAGCGGACAGGCTGATAAAAAGAATATCCGGGTGCTCACAGAAATTACTCAAAATCTTCCTTTGGCCAGCGGCGACCAGGATCTGGTCGAGCAAGTTCTAGTAAATCTATTTTGCAACGCCATAAAATACAGTCCGGTAAATTCAAAGATCGGAATCGACATCCAGGTTGAGCATCAAATGCTGACAGTTAATGTCGTCGATAATGGGTACGGTATTCCCAAGGAAGCCCTCTCCAGAATTTTTGATAAGTTTTACCGGGTTGTTGAAAATGAGGACGACGATGAAAGCGCCGAAGGCTCGGGTCTGGGATTAGCTCTGGCCCGTGAGATCGTTGAACAACATGGCGGAACGATTAAGGTCAGCAGTAAACTAGGAGTAGGATCAGTTTTCACCTTCACTATTCCTCAGGCTAACATTGGATGACGATGGACCGGGTAAAGAAAAACAAAACCATACTGCTTATCGATCCGGATCCTGGCACTGAAACCCTGCTTCAGTACGCGCTGCAGGGAACCGGCTTTTCTATTCAGCGACTCGCCTCAGGTGAGGAAGGGCTGTCCGCCTTAAGCCGTATCTCGCCTAAACTCGTAATTTCTGAATTTATCACCAAAGATCTTGATGGCAAGACTATGCTTACCCGTTTCATGAATGAACCCAGATTCAGCGATCTGCAACAGCTGCCCTTCATCTTCTATTCCAATGAGGAATATAAACGTATCTATAAAGACGAATTAATCGACATGGGACTGTGGGGCTGGTTCACCAAACCGTTCGGCGCTCATGAGATGCGTGAGGTGATCGAAAATATTTTCCTCGATGAAGAGATGGTGCGCAAAAATCGGGAACTCAGACAGGAGGTAAAACGCTCAGAATATCGTTATCGGGACCTGCTTGAAAACGCTAATGATTTAATTTTCACTCTCGATAGCGAGGGAAGATTCAGCTATCTTAATAATCGGTTTACACCGCTTACCAATCAGAATAAAAGTAAATGGATAGGACGAGCTTTTCTTGACCTAATCGCGTTTGAAGACAGGGAAAATGCTCTGGAACACTATGAAATGGCCCATCAGGGTAAAGCTCGAATTTTTGAAGCTACAATCACCTCAAAATCCAAGACAAAGAAAGTGCTATCCTTTAATATCACCCCCATCGTTGAAAGGGGATCAATTATCGGCTCCATCGGTATCGCTCGCGATGTCACCGAGCGAAAATTGATGGAGAAGGAAATCCTCGACCTTAAGAACTTTAATGAAAGTATCATTCAAAGCATGGAAGCTGGTTTGCTGACTACGGATTTGACCGGCAGAATCACCTCAATCAACACGGGCGCAGAGAATATTATGGAATATAAAGCCGAAGAAGTAATCGGCTGTTATTTAAAGGAAATCCTCACCCAGGATCAGGCTGAAATGATTCTTACTATCCCCCAAAAACCGGGTTCACTGCATTATAGTCGTGAAATGGAACTTTCAACAAAAAACGGGAGAAAGATATCGATTGGATTCACATCAACCGACCGGGTTGACAATCAAAATAACAAAGTAGGGACGATTGTTTCCTTCCGAGACATCAGTCTCATCAAACAGATGCAAAGCGAAGTCATCCGAATGGACAGGCTGGCATCACTGGGCGTGCTGGCATCCGGTATCGCCCATGAAATAAAAAATCCTCTGGCCGGAATCAAAGCCCTGGCCCAGGCCTGTGATGAAGAATTTACCACGAAAGATCCCCGCAGGGAATATCTCAGTCGCATCGTTCGTCAGGTGAATCGACTTGACAGTCTGTTAAAAACGTTTTTTGCCTATGCCCGTCCTAAGCCGCCTGATCAGCGACTCCACTATCTCCCAGAGATAATGCAAGAGGTATTCAACCTGGTGAAGAAAAAAATGTCGGTGAAAGGGATTGAATACAAGGAAATTGTTGATGATTCACTTGAACCTGTATTGGTTGACAGTCAACAGATCCAGCAGGTTTTTCTTAATCTGATATTAAACGCCATCGAAGCAATGGAAAGCGGAGGAACTCTGTCGATAATGTTTTCACCTTATATAAAAAACAGCAACGATGGTCATCATACTGTGGAAGTCGATGGATTATCGTTTATCAGCACAGTGATCTCTGACACCGGAGAAGGAATAGATGCTGATAAACTGGAGACAATATTTGATCCTTTTTATACAACAAAGCCAAATGGTTTGGGACTAGGTCTCTCGATTGTTTACAGAATCGTCAAAGAACATGATGGAGAGATCAACGTTACTAGTGAAAAAAACAAAGGTACAAGTTTTACTATACTTTTACCCAGAGGGAGATAAAGAATGAAGAATGCCAAGATTCTGGTAGTGGAAGATAATGACGATTTGCTTTTTACCCTTCAGCAAGTATTAAAAAAAGAGGGATATAAGCTTTTCACCGCTGAAAGTGGGGAAGATGCTTTTGAAATATTCAAAAAAGAACTCATAGATTTAGTTCTGCTTGACCTGAGACTCCCCAAAATGAACGGTATTGAAGTATTGCAGCGACTAAAAGAGCATGACCCCGATATTCTTGTTTTAATGATGACGGCGTCCACAGATCCAAAGCCGGCTATAGAGGCGATGAAGATTGGAGCCTATGATTATTTAATGAAACCGTTTGAACTTGACGAAGTGAAGTTTGTTGTTAAAAAAGCGCTTGAGACTTTTGAACTTAAACGGGAAGTAGCACGTCTCAAGAGAAAAAGAGAGGAAGATAATCCTTGCGATGTGATCTACGGCAGCAGTGAGAGTATCGCTGAAGTGAAAAAGTTAATCAAGGTTATCGCCGAAACTCCACGCACATCAGTTCTTATCAAGGGTGAAAGCGGAACCGGAAAAGAACTGGTCGCCAATGCAATTCACTATTCAAGCCAGCGGGCCGAACAGCCCTTCATCAAACTGAATTGCAGTGCTATTCCCGATAATCTATTGGAAAGCGAACTTTTCGGATTTGAAAAAGGAGCCTTCACCGATGCCAAAAACATGAAAAAGGGACTTTTTGAACTCGCCGATGGAGGCACTATCTTTCTTGATGAGATCTCCAGCATGAAACTCAGCCTTCAACCGAAAATATTGAGAGCCATCGAATCCCAAACATTCAGGAGGATAGGGGGGGTAGCTGACATCAAGATTGATATCCGCGTCATGGCAGCCACCAACACAGACCTTTCTGAACTGGTAAAAAAGGGAGAATTCCGGGATGATCTTTTCTATCGGCTTAAGGTAATGGAAATAGATATCCCGCCTTTGAGGGAACGCCCGGAAGACATTCTGATCCTTGCGAAGCTTTTTGTGCAGGAATACAACCGTGAATTCAACCGAAACATTCATGAAATTGACACGGAAACCGAAAACCTGCTTCAAAACTATACCTGGCCCGGAAATATCCGAGAATTGAAGAATGTCATTGAACGGGGCGTTATTCTTTGCAAAGGGAATGCTCTTTTACCGGAACATCTTCCTATTGAATTGCACGAAGGTGGAGAGATCAAGCCGGCTCAGGGGACTTTCCTTGGAAAAGTATCTTTACAAGAAATGGAAAAACAGCACATTATGGAAGTCTTAAACTCCGTGGATGGTAATAAATCAAAGGCCTCTCGGGTGCTGAATATTTCACGGTCTACGCTGCGTGAAAAATTGAAAAATTATGGATTGATGTAGTGGATTAAATCTGACCACGGTATTCAAATCAACCAATCCTGTCATATTCCCCGGCAAATTATTATGGAGCGATAAAGTGTCCTAATAGTTTGTTTTTAAAGCTATTAAGATATTATCGCACCGATCTGTTTCATGAATCAATCCAGTGATTCCACTGGTATGGTATTTGCCTTAAGCTGCAAAGGAATCATGTACAGCATGGAACTTAGAATGAAAGAAGTGAAAAAGAAAATTCTTATTGTTGATGATGAAGAAGATTTGACCTGGAGCCTTTCCCGCAAGTTGAGCCGGGACGATTCCTGGGAAATTCTTTGCGCTAACTCAGGAAACCGCGCTTTGGAGATACTATCCACCTCAAGTGTCGATTTAATTTTGACTGATCTTCGCATGCCTGGCTTGAACGGCATACAACTTCTCAATGAAATACGGACAAAATTTCCATTGATGAATGTTATAGTGATGACCGCCTATGGGTCAGCAGAAGTTCATCAAGCTATCCAACGCTGGAACGGCACCGAGTATATCGAGAAACCATTTGAAATAGATGAATTGCGTACGCTTGTTACAAAATTGCTCGACAGAAACGGTAATAAATTAGAAATGGTGACAAAACATGATGGATGATATATCCCTAAATTCTGACCAAATACAATCCCAGCGAGATATTCAGAAATACAAGACCAGGATCGTCATACTTGGATCCGGGGGAGCCGGGAATAATACTATTAACCGGCTTACCGATCTGAAACTTGACGAGATCTATACTATTGCTGCAAATACGGACGCCCATGATCTTCTCAGTGTAGCAGCGGATCGCAGGATTTTGATCGGCAATAATATCACCGGCGGCTTAGGGGCCGGGGGAGACCCCATGATCGGTGAACAATCCGCACTGGAAAGCCGAGATACTTTGCGATCTGTTCTTCAGGGAGCGGACATCCTGTTTTTAACGGGAGGTCTCGGAGGGGGAACCGGAACCGGTTCGCTGCCTGTAATAGGACATCTCACTCGGGAAATGGGTATTTTAACTGTGGCAATGGTCACGATGCCTTTCAGTGACGAAGGAATCATCCGCTGGGAAAATGCCCAGATTGGATTGGAAAAACTGCGGAAGAAGGTTGACACCATCATTGTTCTGCGCAATGACAAACTCGTTGAACTTTATGAAGATCTTCCGTTAAACAAAGCATTTGCCGCAGGTGATGAAGTAATTATCAATGCTCTTACCGGACTTTCCAGTCTTATTTCAAAGAATGGTCTGATAAATCTTGACTTTGCCGACATTTCCACGGTGTTGCGTGATGGACCAGACGCAGTAATTGGTGTTGGAGAAAGCAATTCAGAAAACAGGGCAGAAGAAGCTTTCAAGCGGGCAACTATCCATCCCATGATGGAAATGGAGATCGATAGAGCCCAGAGTGCTATTGTTCAGGTCAGCGGCGGCACCGATTTGAGCCTTAAAGAAGCACGAAAAGTTGTGTTTCTTCTTTCAAAAAAACTTGATCCGCACGCCCGTATCATTTGGGGCGTAAATGTTGAAAAATCATTGCGCCAAACAATGCGGGTGATGATCGTAGCCAGCGGCTTGTTTCAGAAAATCACGCTGAAACGGATTGCACAACCGTCGGAATCCGAGGAAATCCCTACGATAAGATCGCAGCAAAAGTCGGGGGAGTCTACTGTCGTCCTGACGGAAAACGGTACTAATATTTTCGACATCAAAGATTCCATACTGGCAACAGGATCGGAAACGATAATCTCGCCGGTTAAAAAGAAAAGCACTGTAAAAACGTCACCTATCTTTTATAAAATCATGAATGAAGAGGCTCAAGGCGATTTGAAGCGTTTTGACAGAGCCATTCATTATTTACGACAAGACAATGAGAACCGGAAAGCATTACTGGATGCAAAACAATCCTGCAAACTGCTGTATGCCTCATCTAAAATGTTCGGATTCGATGAAATAGGATTGCTGCTGCAAGCTATTGAAGATATATTGTCCAGTGTTCAATCAAGAGAGATAAAATTGACGGATAAGATCCTCGATTCTCTCAGTCTGGCAATGGAGATGGTCGTCGATCTTATTGAAAATCACAGTGACGGAAGAGGGGAAACCGGTTATATCGTCGATAGATTAAGACAGGTTAAGGAAGAAACGTCAACATCCTGAAAGATGTAAAAACTACATTATTGAAGACCTCCTATCTCCTAAATTTTTCTTGACTTTTAGTTAAAATGATGTTACATTTTCACTCATTATTCCGGGGCGATTAGCTCAGATGGTTAGAGTGCTTGCTTGACATGCAAGAGGTCACTGGT
>CAZUMH010000025.1:25193-36106 GCA_964621645.1 uncultured bacterium | reverse complement strand
GGTGGTATGCTTTGCGGGATAGGATAATGGATTGAAAATTTCCTTCTATTTCACCTTGGGGCTCCGGGGGATGAGCACCGGCGTCCGTTTTTTGTAGGCCTCGTAGTCCGCTTGCCCGCCCCATTTCTCATCCGCCCGTTTTTCCAGGATGGGCACCCCGCTGATGCGATTGAGCAGGAAGGCGACGAAGAGAGGAGAGATCAGCGTGACCCACTGCCAGCCCCGCAGCACGGGCAGGGCGATGACGGCCACCCCGATCCATAAGACGATCTCGCCGAAGTAGTTGGGGTGGCGGGACCAGGCCCAGAGACCGGTACTGATGAACCTGTCCCTGTTCTCAGGATGAGTCCGGAAGCGGCTCTTCTGGGCGTCGGCCGTGACTTCCAGCGAAAATCCAAATACCCAGACCAAAAGGCCGATCAGGGCGAAAATCCCCAATCCCTCCCGCTTTACGGCAGTAACGGCGGCTAACGCCGCCGCCAGAGTGAAGCTTATCCACAGCGCCTGCAGGGTCCAGGCGTTGAGGAAGCGCAGAAAAGAGACCTTGATATCATCGAAACGGGCGTCCCGTCCCGCCCTGCGGATGCGGCGGACAAGAAAGGCCCCCAGCCGGCCCGCCCAAATGAGCACCAGCAGCAGCAGCAGGAGGGAACGGCCGTCGATCACCGGGCCGAGCAGTGCCGCCGTCAGCATAACGGAAACGTAGGTAACGGCGCCGGTGAGGTCGAAGAAGCGTTCACTGCGGAGCAGCCAGGCCACGGAAAAGGCCAGCCACTGGATCAGGAAAGCCATCCCGATCACCAGGGCGAAAAGGGGAAACCCGGAAATAGCGAAACCCCCCCGGCTGCCGGCCCAGGCAAGCCCCAGGCTGAATAAAATAGCAACGGGAAGCGTCACCAGAGCGATACGATCCGCTTTTTCCATGATCCTTCTCCTTTCCTGTCCAATGAAGCGAGACACTATCTCACCCTGATCGGAAGTGTCCCCGCATCATCGAGGGGCGGTCTCCGGTCGTCATACGATCGATCAGGATCGTATTCTGTAAAAAATCCAGGGAGCAATAAATGTCCAGATGAGCACCAGCAGCCACAGCCTTCCCTGGAGCAGATTATAATCGTGAAACAGCCTGCTCCAGGAGTGCCCCATGACAAAATGGCCGAAAAGGAATTCAAAGATGACCGTCATGGCAACCCAGACGGCGCCGATAAGCAGAGCCTGCCGGGCTGATTCCAGTCTGAAAAATCCCGTAATAATATAAATATACACCGCAAAAATGATAATTGCTATGAGCGTGGATACCTGATGGGCGGACAATTCACTCATCAAGGGGCCGTATCCCTTCTGCCGCAACGTTCCGTTAAGAATCGCCAGCAGCACCAGTCCCAGCCAGGAAATCATGTAGATTAAAATTATCTTGATCTTGCCCTCCACTCGTCATGATCAGCCGGCGTCGGAAAGCCGTCGGCTGATCGAAAGGGTACATCCAAACAGACGGTTTTACTGTTCGACCAGTTCGACCCGTCTGTTTCTCGCTCTTCCGGCGTCACTGGCGTTGGATGCCACCGGCGCGGCAAAGGCGACGCCGTAGGGCGTCAGCTGAGCCGGATCGATACCGTATTTGGCGGTCAATTCCGCCGCCACGGCTTCGGCCCTGTCCGTGGAAAGAGTGAGGTTGGATGCAAAATCCCCCACATTATCCGTATGTCCGACGATGAGATATTTTTTACCGGGATGCGCTTTCAGATAGACAGCGATGTTTGCCAGGGCCTTATCAGATTCCGGTTTGATCGTCGATTTGCCTGTGTCAAAATAAATTCCCGCCAGGGTGATGTGCCCGGCGGAGGAAATGCCCTTGTCGATATTCTGGGCGGTGACCAGACCCGATTCCATCTTTTTTACTTCGACGGCGTCGAAGGTGATCAGCGGGAAGTCGTGGTTGGTGATGTAGATGACGATGTAGATATCCTTGCCGTCTTTCTCTCCCATCGCCTCCAGGTAGCTCCAGGCGCCGTTGTGATCCGGTTTGATGGAGCCGCCGGGCAGTTTATTCAAGCCGTCAAACTCGCCGAAGTATAACTGCTCATTCAGGTTGCTGGGACTGTTGTGTTCATCCAGATTGAGCGCCAGGGTAAAGCCCGCATTCTTCAGGGCCGTTTCATAGCTCCGCGCTATTTCGGTGATCGAGTGGTCCTTTCCGGCGGAGTATTGGATGCGGATAATCTCACCATCGATCTCTTTGGGGACGAGGTTCTGATCCTGCTTTTCCAGGATAAAATACGTATTGAAATTTTTATGCTCATACCACTCAATAACCGATCCCCTGAATCTCGATACCAGGGGATAATCTTTTCCGGTGTCAATGTCGCTTGTCCGCTGGGCAAAACCAGTTGACGACAAGAACAGGGTGAGGACCGCGGACAAAAAACAGATTTTTTTCATCGTTATCAGCTCCTTTTACGTAAGGTTCACTTCTGTTTTATTGGCAATCTCCAGAGGAAACCAGCCGTCAGATCAGAAAACAGGAAGAGGATTTATTTCTGGTATCCTCATTAAAGTTTATAAACATTGAACTCGTGAAAATGGGATATGTTTCCTCCCGACACTGGATGGATCCTTTCTGAAATACCGTGAGAGGCACGCCGGAATTATTTGGATTTCCGCTGCAGGTACCGCTTCTGATACACACGAACACGGCGATAGAGCCTGGAAGGTTTGCGGAACATACGTTTGATTATCGTCATTCTGGAAGGGAAGATGCCTTCCTTAACGGAGGAGACATTCTCTACCGTGTAGAAAGCCTTGGGATTGAACTGTTCGATGATCCTGATCACCCTGTCGGCATGCACTCTGTCGATTATTGTATACACGATATTTACCAGCCCCGTCGACCCTTCAGCATCGATTTTTGTCACTCCAAATCCCTTCGAGCGCAGGGTACGCACCAACACGGAGGCGTCCGCTTTCGTGATCACCCGGATGATCAATTTCCCGAAGGCGACTTTCTCTTCGATTACTATCCCGAGGTAATTACCGAGGGAATAGCCGGTGGCGTACCCGAGAAAGCAGTATACATTTTCCAGATTCTGCATGATCTGGCGGATGGCAAGCAGCCAGATCAGGATCTCGAAGAAACCGAGTATGGGCGCGAGCAGCTTGTCGCCTCTGGAGACAAACATGATCCGTATAGTGCCCAGCGTGACATCACAGATCCGGGCAAGCATAATGAGCAGGGGCATGATTATCAGAGTAAAAATCTGATCATTGAATATATGGCTGATATCCATAAAAAGTACTCTCCACAGTATCCGTACCCAGGGACGAATGTCCTCCGAAACACGCACCATATTGTCACCGGCTGCTGTTCTCTCATTACCGGCATTGTCGAGGATACAATAAAGAAATAATCCTTCAATGTCAAGGGCGAATCAAAAGATGATCAGACGACCGGACGCCGAACGTCCTCCATCCGGTGTATCACGTATTGGATCGGGGGGGACGGATGCGCCGGTCCTCGATTTTCTCCTTGGAATTTTAGCTGATTTGCAATACATTTAAAACTTGGAATTTAACGCACTTGAACTCTTCTCTATTTTCGGAGTAGAATAGAGTATCAGTTCGCTTTCTGCCCACCCTGGACAGAAGAAAATATAGTAACAAGATGAGGATCCACCCTTGAAACGAATAACAGTCTTCCTGCTTGTCCTGCTGGTCTTAAGCTCCATCTGGATCCAATGCGGCAGGCAGGCAGTGCGGCCGACGAAAGCTGAAACAGCACAGCACGAACCAGATCCCAGAGCCGTCAGCAAATATATGGATGGCGTGCTCTACGACCTTGATCGCAATCCGGCGGCGGCACTTCTGGCCTACCAGGAGGCATTCCTGTATGATTCGACCTCCGTCGATATCCCGTTGGCCATGGCCAGGGACTACCTGGTCCTGGGAAAAAGAGATGCAGGAATCGCCTACCTTAACACCGCTCTGCGTATCAATCCCGAAGACCTTGAAGCAATGAGTCTGCTGGCTCAGGTCTATCTGCAGGGGAGGCAGCTTGAGCAGGCCGACAGCGTTTACGCCTCCATGCTGAAGGTCCAACCGGGTGACGCTGAAGCACTGCGGGGACGGGGAATGATCGCCCAGGACCGGGAGCAGTTCGATAACGCCATCGGTTTTTACCAAAAGTATCTGGACGGGGCCGCTGCCCCTGAACTGGATATCCAGACGGCTCTGGCGGATTCCTACCTGCAGAACGGGGATGTGGAAAAGGGGGAGAAGCTTTATCTCGATATGCTTAAGGATGATCCTGATAATGCCGTGGCGCTTACCCGTTTGGGGATGATTTCCGAATCGAAGGCGGACACAAGCAGCGCCGTGAAATATTATCAGAAGGCCGTGGCGCTGGTCCCCACCCTTACGGAAGCGGTGGGCCGTCTCGGCAATATTCTTTTAGCAAGAAAGGATTGGTCCGCGGCCGAAGACCTTTTCCGCAGAACTATCGAGGCGGACTCAACGGACGTAAACGGCTGGCTGGGACTGGGAACGGTGCTGGTCACCAAGGGGAGGACCGATTCGGCTAAGACGGTATACCGCGATGCCATTGAACAGTTTCCCCAGGACGCCCGGGCCAGAATGAACCTGGGGCAGCTTTCCCTCGAAGACGGAGAATACGACGCCGCATTTCAGGCGTTCAAACCGGTTACCGAGCTCTATCCGGATAATCCAGCTGGCTGGCTGCAGTGCGGCCGGGCCCTGCTTTCCGCTGACAGCCTGGAGCAGGCCGCCGCTTATTTCAAGGAGGCTCTGGAAAGGGACAGGAACAGTTTTTTCGCCAACTATTTCTTAGGGAGTACTCTTCTCCAGCTGGGGCGCAATCTGGAGTCGGTCCCCTATCTGGAGCGGTGCCTGGAAATGGTCGCCGATCCCGTCCGGCAGGTTCCCATTATGGGAAGCCTGGCCTCCGCCTATGATGCCATCGGCAGGTACGCTGTTTCCGACAGCCTCTATCAAAAGGCGCTGTCGCTTGATCCGAACAACAGCACTATCCTGAATAATTACAGTTACAGCCTTTCCCAACGCGGACTGCAGCTGCCCAAGGCTCTCGAAATGGTATTGAAAGCGCTGAAGCAGGAGCCTGAAAACGGGGCCTTTCTGGACACGGCGGGCTGGATATATCATCTGCTGGGAGACAATGCCAAGGCCCTGGATTACCTGGAGCAGGCCTGGGCGGTACGGAATATCAGCGCGGAGGTGGCCGATCACCTGGCGGATGTCTACGCGGTGACGGGGAAGATGGATAAGGCGGTCCAGTTTTGGCGTGAATCCCTGAAGCTGGATCCTGACAATGAAATCATCCGGGCCAAATTGGACAGGGCGGCGGTTGAGAACAAGCAGAATCCCAAGCCGGAGCCGATATACCGTGATCACTAATAGAATATTCCGGATTTTTTTTATGGTTTTTTTCCCGGCCGTTTTGATTATAAACGGCTGTGCCGCGCTATTTTCAGGGGGAGCTTCCCTCGATCCGGCGGCCAGCCCGGATGCGGTGCTGCAGCGGGTGCAGGCCAATCGCGAGAAACTGGCATCCTTCAGCGGAGAAGCATTGATGACGGTGGCCTCGCCCGAAGGCTCCTACCGGGCCACGCTCACCCTCAGGGCCGTGCGTCCGGACTCCATCTGGTTTAAAGTGGAGGGCCCCCTGGGTCTGGATTTCGCCAGCGGCTGCCTGAGCGGTGACAGCGGCAGGGTTTTTGTCCCCCTGCAAAATACTCTCTATCTTGGTTCCACGCAACGGCTGCGCGACCTTGATCTTTTACCCCTGGATCTGGATAACTCCACTCTTCTCCTGGGTCTGGTGGGTCTAATTCCTGCAGGGGAAGATATATCAGGCCGGTATCAGCTGAGCCTGGATAAAAAGCGTTACCGGCTCGAAAGCGAGTCAGATGGCTATTTTTGGGTCGATCCCCGTTTCCGGGCCGTGACACGCTGGGAAAAGGAGGATACGGCGGGCAACAAGCTGTGGACCTGGGATGTCAGTGAATTCAACCGCATCAAGTCCATCTATCTTCCCCGGATGGTCCGCGTTACACTCTATGATGCCAGACAGCAGTTGACGCTTTTTTACGATTCCATGCGGCCCAACGCGGCCCTGAAGAAAGACTGGTTCAGTTTGAAAATACCTGGAGGGACTACCATTGTCAGACTCTGAGAAATCAGGTGCTGAAAGCCCGCGGCTGCTTCTCTCCGTGGTTGTTCCGCTTTATGATGAGGAGGAATCACTGCCGCAGCTGCAGCGGGAGATCGACCAGGTTTGCCGTAAAGAGCATCTCGATTATGAAGTAATTTATATCGACGACGGTTCCCGGGACGGCTCCTTCGCGGTCCTGGAGGACCTGTTCCGGAAAAACAAGCGAGTCCGTGTCTTTCAGCTCCGGCGCAACTGCGGCAAATCCGAAGCTCTCTCAGCGGGATTCGCGGAGGCCAGAGGGGAGTACGTCATCACCATGGATGCCGACCTGCAGGACGATCCGGCCGAGATCCCCCGCCTGCTGGCCGCGCTGCGGGAGGGGTACGACCTGGTTTCCGGATGGAAAAAGAAGCGGCGCGATCCCATTTCCAAACGCTGGCCCTCAAAATTCTTCAATTGGGTGACCGCGCGGGTCAGCGGCATCAAGATCCATGATTTTAACTGCGGTCTCAAGGCCTATCGCAGGGAAGTGGTCCGGACCATCAGCCTCTACGGAGAACTGCACCGCTACATCCCGGTGCTGGCCAAACGGGAAGGATTCAGTATCGGCGAGATCGTGGTCAATCACCGGCCCCGTATCTACGGCAGAACCAAATTCGGGGCCTCCCGCCTTCTCAGGGGCGCCTTCGATCTGTTGACCGTACTTTTTCTGAACAGCTACATGCGCCGCCCCATGCATCTTTTCGGACTGGTCGGCGCCCTCACCACCCTGGCCGGATCGGCGATCACCGTTTACCTGGTTCTCATGCGGATCATTGTGAAAGCGTACCTGAGCAACCGCCCTTTGCTTTTCATCGGGGTGCTCCTGGTCATCGTGGGAGTTCAGTTTGTCTCCATCGGCCTTATCGGCGAGATGATCACCCGCTCCCAGGCCGCTTCTCATCACTATCCTATCCAGAAACGACTGGAGCGCTAGTATGCGGATTGTGCTCATCGGCCCCGCCTATCCCCTGCGGGGTGGCATCGCCCATTATGTGGCCGCTCTCTACAGCCATCTCAGCCAGCGGGGCCACCAGGTGCGGGTCCTCTCTTTCCGGCGGCAGTATCCGTCCATTTTTTTCCCGGGCAAGACACAGAAGGATGAGGGTGAGGAGCTGATTCCCGTTTCGTCGACCCCGCTCCTGGATTCGATCAATCCCTTCAGCTGGCTGCGGGCTTTTTTCTGGCTGCGGCGGCTCAGGCCGGAGGTAATCCTCTTCAAATACTGGATGCCTTTTTTCGCCCCCTGCTACGCGGCAATTTCCTGGCCCGCCAGAAAATTTCTGGGAGTCCGGGTGATCTATATCTGCGATAATATTGTCCCCCACGAGAAAAAGCCTGGAGACAGCTTTCTTACCTGGCTGGGACTGAGGTTTGTGGATGCCTTTATTGTGCAGTCGGCTTCAGTCCGGGAGGATCTGATGCGACTGAAACCCGGAGCGGAGTTTCGGGAAACACCCCATCCGGTGTACGACATCTTTCCCCCGGCCCTTCCCAAAAGCGAGGCGCGCGGACTGCTGGGGATTGAGGGAAAAGAGGTGATCCTCTATTTCGGCTATATCCGCGCCTATAAGGGGCTTCCCTGTTTGATCAAGGCAATGCCCTATATCTGGCAGGAGCGCAGGGTGCGGCTTCTGGTCTGCGGTGAATTCTACGAGGGCAGGGAGGAAGCGCTGGCGCTTATCCGGGACCTGGACCGGGAGGGACTGATCTCTCTCTATGATGATTTCATCCCCAATCAGGATGTGACCCTCTATTTCAGCGCCGCGGATTTAGTGGTGCTGCCCTACCGGACCGCAACCCAGAGCGGTATCGTTCAGATAGCCTACCACTATGAAAAACCGGTGGTGGTCACCGCCGTGGGCGGGCTGCCCGAGACGGTTCCCCACGGAAAAACCGGATACGTGGTGGAGCCCGATAATCCCCGGGAGGTGGCCCGGGCCGTGCTCTCTTTTTTCCGCTCCAAGAAGAGAGACGGGTTCACTGCCAACATCCGCAGGGAGAAAAAGAAATATTCCTGGGAACGGATGTGTGAGACGGTGGAGGAACTGGCCGCCGTCCAGACCCCGAATACCTAGCAGCGGAGTCGACTCCCCTATGAAAACGGTTCTGGTCATTGCCTACTACTGGCCTCCCTCCGGGGGAGCGGGGGTGCAGCGTATCCTGAAATTCGTCAAGTATCTTCCCGAGAGGGGCTGGCGGCCCGTGGTCCTCACGGTTAACGAAAAGGCCGATTATCCGGTCCGGGATGAATCCCTGCTGAAGGAAGTGAGCCTGGATGTGGCGGTGATCCGCACCTCCATCTTCGAACCGTACGCGCTCTACCGGGCCTTCACCGGCAAGGAAACGGGCGCTTCCACCGATATCCCGTCCCTGGGCCAGGAGAGGACATCCTCCTTTTCGGAAAAGATCTCCGAGCTGGTGCGGGCCACTTTCTTCATCCCCGACGCCCGCTGTTTCTGGCCCCTTACCGCGGTTCCCGCGGGCCTGAGGGCCATCCGGGATCAGAACGTCGATATGATCTTCAGTTCCGGTCCTCCCTCCAGCGGCCACTTAGTGGCCCGGGCCCTGCAGCGTCGAAGCGGCCTGCCCTGGGCGGCGGAATTCCGCGATTCCTGGAAATGGCTCACCTCGCCCCGGCGCTGGCTCATCCCCGGAATGATCGACCGGCATCAGGAACGTTCGGTGTTGCACCGGGCCGACCGGCTCATCGCCTCCACCGAGTGGGTGAGGCAGGATATGATCGATCGCACCGGGCTGCAGCGGACGGAAAAGTTCCTGGTGTTGCGCAACGGATTCGACGGCGCCGACTTCGAGGGTATTGCAGAAACACCGTCCCAGAAACGATTTACCATTACCCACACCGGTTCCCTCTACGGTCGCAGGGACCCTTCCCGGTTCCTCCAGGCCGTACGGCTCCTGCTGGAGCGCCGGCCCGAGTTCAAACAGTCCCTGCTGATCCGTTTCGTAGGCCGCATCGACTACCGCCTGAAGCGTTTTTTCGAGCCCTTCGGAGACATGGTGGAACAGATCGATTATGTGGAGCACCGGAAGTGCGTCCGCTATTTAATCCAATCCCATCTGCTTCTTCTCCTCATCGACGAGGCCCCGGTGAGCGCCGGAATCGTCACGGGCAAGCTCTACGAGTATCTGGCGGCCCGGCGGCCGGTGCTGGCCCTGGCGCCTGAGGGAGAGGCAGCCGACCTGGTGCGGCGGCTCTCGGCCGGATCAGTGGCCCCGCCGGAAGATCCCGAAAAAATTTCCCGGGTGCTGGAAGAATACCTGCTGGCCTGGCAGGATGGAAGACTGACGTACCAGGGGAAGGAAGCAGAGATCGCACAGCTGGAAAAGCGGGAGCTGACCGGCAGACTGGCCGCAATTTTTGATGAACTTCATGAAGGCCGCCGGAGCGGGGAGTAACGACATGGACGGCACGATAACCCTCCTGATCGATGACGCCTACCGGCGGTTGGAACCGCGGCTGCGCTATGTACTCACTATATTTCAGGAACACTACCAAATCGAACGTCCATTCACTATCCAGTACGGTGCGCAAAAAGAAGAAGCCGACCTGCGGATTCCGCCGGGGCCGGAAGCCCTTGCATTCTTCAGCTCTGGAAGCCCTCTGCCTGAAAGGATATCCTGGTTCACCCGGGAAGGGAAACGGCTGCCGGCCCTCTTCGGCGGTCCTGACGGCGATATCCTCTTCTGTCGGGATGGTACCTGGACTATCGGATTCGACCTGCTGCTTTCGGCATTCTTTTTCCTCTCCTGCTGGCAAGAGTCACAGATCCTCCCTTCCGGTCCGCCCGCCCGGCTTGCCGCCGGCGAAAGTTTCCTGGTTCGGGAGGGGATACACCGCTATCCGGTGGTCAATTACTACTTAGACCTTCTGGCTGAGGCCCTGGGCCGCGGCGGCGGTCCCGTCCCGGTAGTGAAGGGAGGATTAAGCGCCGCCCTGACCCACGATATAGACCGCTGCCGGCTGGGATTTCTGGAGGACGGATATCTGGCGCTTTCCCGGGGACGCATCCTCACCGCGCTGCGGCTGTTGGGACACAGACTGACGGGCCGCGATGTCTGGTTCAACTTCGAGGAAATTCTCGCCTGTGAAAGAGAGCTGGGCGTCAGATCCACGTTCTTCTTCATTGGCACAAAACGGGTCGATCTCAGACGGGGCGGCGATTATTCGGCGGTGAGCCCTTCCATCCGCCGCCAGATGGAACGGATCCGCAGTCAGGGCAGCGAAGTGGCCCTGCACGGCAGCATCGGCAGTGCCGCGGATCCTGCCAGGCTGAAAGCGGAAGCCTCTCTTCTGGGAGCGGGGACAGCGGGGAACAGGTTCCACTTTCTGGCCTTCCGCCTGCCTGAAGCCCTGGACACCCTGGAAGCGGCGGGGATGCGCTATGACAGCAGTCTCGGATTTGCCGAAACGACCGGCTTCCGCAACGGTTGCGTCTGGCCCTGCCGGCCTTACCATACCGTGAAGGAGCGGCCCGCCACCCTGGTGGAATTTCCTCTGCAGATCATGGATCAGACCTACAACAAATATATGGAACTGACCCCTGAGGAATCTCTCCGGGACGCGAAGTATATCCTGGACGAAGTGGATCGCTTCCGGGGGCAGATGACCATCCTCTGGCATAACAGCTTTTTCAGCGGGATTAAATACGGTGCCTGGCGATGTGTTTAC
>CAZUMH010000025.1:0-25183 GCA_964621645.1 uncultured bacterium | reverse complement strand
GGGAACTGCTGGCCCGGGGAGCACGCATAGACACGCTGCAGCAGCTGGCACGGGAGTAGGACACCGATGCTGAATAAAAGAGTCGCCATCATTCAGAACCGCATCCATAAAGGCGGCAGGCTGCAGGTCATCCTGGCCCTGATAAAAGTCCTGAACGATCTGGGACTGCGGCCGGATATCGTCACCCTGCAGTCCCAGATCAGCCCGGACGGGATCCGGGAGGGATACAATCTTGACCTGGACTTCCGGTTCCGCTTCCTCCGTCCCGATCCCCGTGTTTCCTATGAATGGAATCTCCTCTTTTTCAACCGTCTGCTGCATACAATCCGTCAGGAATATGATCTTTTTATCAATTCCAGCAACAGCTCGCTGCTGCTACCCCGGGGGCCGGCAATCATCTCCTACGTGCATTTTCCCCGCAGCTATCGCGTCCTGACCCGGGAACGCTCCATCCATCTTTCCGGTCCGCGAGGCAGAAGGAATTGGCTGGAGGAGGAGCTGCTGCGCCGGGCCTGCCGGCCGTTCTATCGCCTGCTGCCTCATTATGGGCTGGGAGAACGGATTATCGCCAATTCCCGGTTCAGCAAAGAGGCCATCACCAGATATACACAATCCCTCCCGGAAGAGGAGATCGAGGTGGTCTATCCTCCCGTCTCCATCGATGAATTCAGCGGCGACGGCAGGAAGGAACGGGGCAGTGTGGTTTCACTGGGAAGATTCACGGAGATAAAGAACCAGCTGGAGCAGATCGATATCGCCCGGGTCCTTCCCGAGTTCACCTTCTACTTGGCGGGATTCGTCAAGCGGGGATCATCCTACTTCGAACGCTGCCGGCGTAAAGTGGAGCGGGAAGGGCTGGGGAATGTCATGCTTCTGCCCAACTGTTCCTTTTCCGATCTACGGGACTTGGTCCGCAGGGGAAGTTATTTTCTTCATTCCACCCGCAATGAACCCTTTGGCATTACCACGGTGCAGGCCGCGGCCGCGGGCTGTCTTCCGGTGGTGCACGACTCGGGGGGTCAGAGGGAGATCGTTCCCGATGAACATCTGCGCTGGAACAGCCGGGATGAAGCCGTTGCCCGTCTGCGGCGGCTGGAGGCCCTGGATTCCGGAGCGCTGCGGCGGTTGCGGCTGAAATTCATCCGGGAAATGAAGCGGTTCGACCGGAGTGTATTTGAAGAGAAATTCCGGCGAATCATCACCGAAACAGTGGAAAAGACGTTATGAAGATGAAACGGTTTCTGCGGCAGCTGGCCCAGGCCAATCGGGATTTCCTGCGGGATCAGTCCGACCGGAAACGGTTGGACCGGCGCAGAAAGGAAATTGACTATTATACCCTCCATAATGAGGTGCACCGGCAGGCGCGCTGCTGTTTTGTCCTGTCAACGGGCCGCTGCGGCACCTTGCTGCTGGACAATCTTTTCAGCCGTCATCCGGGGGTGCGCTCCTATCATGAACCGCGGCCCGAGCTGATTTACCATTCCCGCTACGCCTATCTGAACCGGCAAAGCCGAAGCGACGAGATCAAAGCGCTGGTGGATGGTGCCAGGTATGAGGTTATCCGGGACTCCTATCTGTTGGGCAAACTCTACGCGGAGACCAACAACAGGATCACCTTTTTCGCCTTCCAGCTGGCCGAGCTGTTCCCCGGGGCCCGTTTCATCCACCTGGTGCGGCATCCGTTGCGGGTTATCGAGAGCGGACTTAAACGAAGCTGGTACACCGGTACCCATCTTCATGACGAGGGGCGCATCCAGCCCCGGGACGCGGCCGGACTCGGCTGGGACACCATGAACCGGGTGCAGAAGATCGCCTGGCTCTGGAACGAGACAAACGATTTTATCGAAGATTTCAAGGAGAAGCATCCTGATCGAGTCCTCACAGTGCGGGCCGAAGATCTTTTCCGGCAAGTGGAGACGAGCCAGGATATCTTTCGTTTCATAACGCTGGATCCTCCTGCCGCGGACCGGATCCGCAGACTGATCGCGCATCCGGTGAACGTACAAAAGAACAAACCCAGGCTGCGGGACAGGCCGGAAGAGATGGAACGCTTATCCGGACTCATGCCGCTTGCTTCCCGCTACGGCTACACCCTGGAATAACGATGAAAACAGGATGCGTTTTACGGCGTTGATGATTATATTTCCAAGAGCATGATCACTTCTGACGCGCATCCCTTATATAATGAAGGAGGCTAATGAGCAAGGGTATCGAAAAAGAAGAACGTCCCGGACCCACCCGCAACACCCGCGGGGAAATCTGGGACGGTGCGGACTGGAAAACCAGGATTGCGGGCATTGTCGCCGGATTCGCCGGTGAACTGCCGGAACCCGTGGCCGATATGGGGGAGCCCAACTTTAAAAAAAGGGAAATAGAAAAGCTGACCGGGAAGACCTTCGAGAGCATTCACGGCATGGATTTCGATTTTGATCCCGTCCCGGCCCCCCCCGGCGGCTGGGGCACCATCTTCTGCCTGGAAATTCTGGAGCATCTCTACAATCCGCTGCTTTTCCTCATCCACCTGAAAGAAGCCCTGGCGGATAGCGGCGTTATTTATCTCTCCACCCCCCGGCGGCCGCATTTTCTCTGGACGGAGCACCATTATCATGAAATAGACGACCGGCGCATCCGCTGGCTCTTCGAACGGGCCGGCTTGACTATTATAAATGAAAAAAAATACAGGCTGTATCGAGGGCTGAGGTGGCATGTGCGGGGGCTGCGACCCCTGCTGCGGCTGGGCAGCAGCTCGCGAATCTACAAACTGAAAAAAATATAATTGATACTAATCATAACGGAAGAAAAGGCCGGTGAATACTAAACCTATATTCATCCTTGGAGCGCACAAGTCGGGTACATCGCTCCTGCGTGCCCTGCTGGACGGCCATCCTGACCTTTACGTGGTGCCCGTTGAGGCCCATTTTTTCCAGAATCTCTCTTTCTGGGTTGATAACGAGTACCGCAGGCAGCGGCCCCGCAAACTCACCCGCGAGGAACAATACAAAAGATTCGCTGACTATATCCAAGAGGTCAACGACAAGACGGATCCCTATAGCGACAGTGTCTCCAAAGGGATCTTTGATCAGTCCCGCTTCGAGGAATATTTTTCCAGGATACATAAAGGTGATCCGCCTCAGCGGCTGCTGGCGCTCTATCTGGAAGCCATTCACTACTCCGAAAAAGGAGTCCCTCTGCCGGAGGGGCTACGAGTAGTGGAAAAATCAGTGGAGAACGCCGAATTCGTGCCGGAGTTGAACCGTTATTATCCCGAGGCCAAATTCGTCCACATTCTGCGCAATCCCTACGCTAATCTGGTCTCACTGCGCCGTTACAAGAGCATCGGTTTCGGCTATCCCATCATGCGGCGTGTCCTGAGAACCATGGAAAACAGTTACTACTGGCTCTACAAGAACCGTCGACTCATGCCCTCTTACAGGATCATCAGATATGAAGATCTGGTGCGGGAACCGGAGAAAACGATGCGCGAACTGGCGGAATATTTGGAGATCCCTTTCCACCAGGTACTGCTGGCACCCACTTACAGGGGAGCGGACTGGCAGGGGAACAGCATCACCGGCCAGAAATTCCGGGGAGTTGAGACCAGTGTATTGAACCGCTGGCAGGATGAGATCCTGCCCCTGGAGGTTCGCTACGTAAACCGGCTTTTCCCCTTTGTGCTGCGGGATTATAACTATGAGGAATACACAGCTTCCGGATCATTCTGGCGCCGGGCTCAGGGGGAAAATCTGAAACGCTACCTGGCAAACAGGATTTTCTGGTATTATCTCAGAGATTATTGAGGCTGTTTTATTCAGCCGAAATGGAGCGTGTTTTTGTTTCATGACCTTAAAAATCTGACAAAGCATGCCGTTATTTACGGGCTGGGGAATGTATTGTCCCGGGCCGTGGGTATTCTGCTTATCCCTCTTTACACCGGGGTGCTGACCACGGATGTTTTCGGTGTCTATGCGGTATTCGAGGTCTCGATTCAGCTGGCTGCCGGTGTTTTCCATTTCGGACTGCCCAGCAGCCTTTTCCGCTGGTTTAACGTCGAATCCCAAAAACGGGAAAAAGGAGCTCTTCTCTTCTCCGCTTTTTCCTTTATCGTTATTTTGACAAGCTGTTTGATGCTGCCTTTTTTCCTTTTCGGTGATTACTTCAGCCAGCTTGTTTTTGGGACGGCGGAGTACAGCGCCTGCTTCCCTGCGGCGGCTTTAAGCATTCTGTTGCAGCTGGTCAGTCTTATTCCGTTAACCTGGCTGCGGCAGGAGGAAAAATCCCTGCGCTATATCCTGGTTACCCTGTTGAATTTCACCGTTCAGCTGCTGGTGACTATTTATCTGGTAGCCGGGCAGCGACTGGGAGTTCTGGGAATTCTGCTGGGTCAGCTTTCCGGAGCGTTTCTGAGCGCTTTGCTCCTCCTGCCGGGATTCCTGAAAGAACTCGTACCGGAGCTGCGGCCGCGGGAACTGGGCCGTATGCTTAAATTCGGTTTTCCCCTGGTTTTCTCCGGCTTTTCAAGCCGCATTCTCAATATGGGAGACCGGGTAATCCTCGGACTGCTCACCGACCTGCATGTAGTGGGCATATACGCACTGGGATATAAAATAGCGGCACTGATCGATACTCTGTTTGTTAACAGTTTCCGTACCGCCTTCGAACCGTTGGCCTGGAGGAAAGCGGCGGACGCAAACGCACGGCGATTTTTAGCACGAATGGTGACATATATGAGCTTCACGCTGGCCTGGCTGGCTCTGGCTGTGGGACTGTTTTCCCGGGGGATCATCCACCTGCTGGCAAAGGACACGAGCTACTGGTCCGCCGCGGATATCGTGCCTCTGGTTGTGGCGGGAGTGGCAATCAAAGGCGTTTTTTCGGTGCTGAGAATGGGGCTGCAATTCAGCCGTAAAACCGGATGGATAGCGGCTGTGGTGGCCGGCGCAGCCATGGTAAACGTGGGGCTGAATTTCATCCTGATCCCAGATATGGGAATGCAGGGTGCGGCTCTCGCCACGCTGCTTTCTTTTGCCCTTATGCTTATAGCCGGATACCTTCTAATGCAGCGCTTCTATCCGGTTGTGATAGAATACCGGAGACTGCTGCTCATCGTGGCGGCTGTCACTGTCCTTTTCTGGGCCGGTTCTTTTTTAAATCATTTTACCCTGGCCGAACGCATTCTTTCCAAAACAGCCCTGCTAACCTTCTACCCTCTGTTTCTCCTGGCTGCCGGTTTCTTTGACAAGGATGAGAAAGCCAGAATGCGAGGCAGTTGGAGAAAGTGGCGCAATCCGGCCCGCTGGCCGAAAAATCTCTCCCAATGGTCCGGCGACGCTAAATAATGTGGAGAATGAGGCTTGAATCATCCAAATAAATTGTGTACCATAACAGACAACCTGGTCCGGCCCCCAATCAACACAAGGTACCGGACAGACCAACACTGGAGGAAGTAATGGGTTCCAAAAAAAGAAAAAAAGAGACAATCAAGGCCGTGCCGGTAATAGAACCGATCCGTATTCCAATTTGGGAAAAAAGAGCGGATCTCCTGGCGCCGCTTTTGATCCTGGTGCTGCTTGTCATATTTTTTCAGCCGCTTCTCTTCGGCCACAAGACTCTGCTGCCTCCAGATTCCAGTGCTTCAGCCAGCTATAATGCCTTGAGAGAGCAGGCCCGGAGCGAGGGTGTCTATCCTCTGTGGAATCCTTATATCATGTGCGGTATGCCCGCATTCGCCAGCCTTTCCATCGCCCCGGGAGTGGATGTGGTGAACGTGGTAATACGAACGATAGTCTCACCCTTCAGCGATTCCCAAGGGGGGTTCGCAGGCCGGCTTTTAAATTTCTTTATCATGGGTGGATTGATGTATCTTCTGCTGAGATCCAGGAAGATATCCCCCGCCCCGGCGCTTTTCGCCAGTCTGGCCCTGGTATTCTTACCTCAGGTAGTGGCCTATCCGGCTTTCGGGCACAACACCAAACTCGCTACTATTACCCTGGCGCCTGTTATTTTCCTGGCGGCGGAGCGTCTGCTCGAGAAGAGGAATCTTTTCTTCTTCGGGCTTTACGGGCTGGTAAGCGGGCTGCAGCTGCTGAGGAATCATCTGCAGATTTGTTACTACACCCAGATGATGGTCATCCTCTTTTTTATATTTTGGGCGATATGGAATTTGCGACAGGATAAAAAATGGGGCACGGTTCTGAAGGGATTTGGACTGCTGGCCGGAGCGATGGTCATCGGAACACTGGTTTCCGCCGTGATTAACCTTTCTGTCTGGGAGTATGCCCATTATTCCATTCGGGGTGGGGGAACCGGAGGAGGGCTGGACTATGGGTATGCCACCAACTGGTCCTTTCCGCCTGCGGAGATCGTCACATTTCTCATCCCCTCCTTTATGGGATTTGGAGGCGCAACCTATTGGGGCAGTATGCCCTTCACCGATTTCCCCATCTATTTCGGGATTGTTACTCTTTTCCTGGGAGGTCTGGCACTGGTGATCAGGCGTGACAAGCTTACCCTGTTTTTCGGTTTTCTGGCTCTTTTCGCCCTTGTCCTTTCTTTCGGGAAATACCTGCCCCTACTCTACGGTCCCATGTTTAAGCTGGCCCCATTTTTCAGTAAATTCCGTTCACCGAAAATGATAAATATCATTATCGGATTCTCTCTTTGTTTCCTTTCCGGTCTGGCAATCGAAGCGTTAATCCAGGCCGGGGAAGAGTCCCGACTCATGATCAATCGCCGGCTAAAACGGTATGCTTTGATTTTTGGCGGATTGCTGGCCCTGGTATTTATCGCGTTACTGCTGGCCCGGCCGCTTTATCTGGGGTGGGCTGACAAGCTCGGCAACCGCGCCGCCAGAGCCTATGATATGGCTGTTTCCGATGGGTTTCGATCGCTGCTGCTGTTAGGCGGGACCGTTATCTTTGCCATGGCTGCGGCCGGCAAGAGCAGAATAAGAACCCTGGCTCCTTTTGCGCTTATTATTATTCTTCTCATCGATCTCTGGCCGGTAAGCCGGCGATTCATGCACATTCAGCCGCGAACCGATCTTGCCTCCTATTTTCAGGCAACTCCCGAAATTGATTTTCTCAAGAAACAGGAAGGTGTTTTCCGCATATTTACGATGGGGGACAGCCGGCAAGGTAATTGGTTCATGTATCACCGGCTGCAAAATGTTGGGGGGTATAATACGGCAAGATTGAAAATCTATCAAAATTTCATGGAGCGGTTCATTTGGCCCAATGGCATTCCAATCCTTTTCCTCAAGTCACGGCCGGACGGGAGAGGGTGGGTGGCACGGTCCCAGGATGAAATTACTCCTAAACTGCGGCAGGCATACCATGCCTTTTTAAAGATAAGCAATGTCAAATATGTAGTCACGCCGTTCCGTCTGTCGGCACTTGATACCTCAATGATGGCGGTGTTCGCTCCGGGGCAGAACTATCCCAACGGAATTTACCAATTTAAAGATTTTCTGCCCCGTGTATTTTTCCCTGATTCGGTACTTACGGTACCCGATGAAGCGCACACGCTGGATTTTATCGCCAACGGCGGCATGGATCCCGCAAAGATCGCGGTGATTGACCAGGAGCCGGAATATCGTATTGAGCCCTCTCCTAATAGAAAAGCCGAAATCAGCGAGTACGGGCTGCAGCGTATCCAAATAGATGCAGAAGTGGATCGTCCCTCGCTTCTGGTGCTGAGCGATGCCTATTACCCGAAGGGCTGGCGGGTGCTGGTAGACGGGGTGGAAAAGAGAATATATCAGACCGATTATCTCATACGTTCCGTTTTTCTGGACGCAGGTAAACACCAGGTGGAATTTATCTTTGCACCGGCCGACTTCAGTCGCGGTTTGTTCCTTTCTCTCATAAGCGGAGGGCTGCTCATCTGCTGTATCGGAGCGGGTCTGTTTCTGCAAAGGAAGAAAAGAAAGGGATAGGAGATGGTGCATACGCGCTTTCGGCAGAATCCCTGGCGCCTCATCACCACCTTTCGGGCAGTTATTCTGGTGGTGCTGGTTGCGGTAGGTGTTTTTCTGCATCTCTATACCCGTCGTATAATAGAAGGACTGCGTACGGAAACGCGTTCCCTGGTATCTTTTTATGCCGGAATGTACGCCCAGGTGGCCGAGACAGAGTCCTCTTCTGATCTTAACTTTCTGTTCGACGAGGTTATCCTGCGCACGGATTTTCCTCTTATTAACACAGATGTGGAGAAGAGGCCGATCTGGTGGAAAGGCATCTCGGTGGATTCGGGAGATCATTCCGGCCAGGCTGTCATGCAGGTACAGAAGATGGTCGACAGGCTTGATCGTGAGATAAAGCCGGTACCAATAACGTTCCATGATACGGTGCTGGGATATCTTTATTACGGTGACTCTCGTCTTATCCAGCAGCTTTACTGGCTTCCCTATATTGAAATCGGCATCCTGGGACTCTTTGTGCTGGTGGGATTCATCGGATTTGCCAACCTGCAGCAGAGCGAGCAGCGTTTTATTTGGGTGGGAATGGCCAAGGAAACGGCCCACCAACTGGGCACTCCGCTTTCTTCTCTGCTTGGCTGGCTTGAGATTCTCCGCGGTCCCCAGAAGAGGAACAGGGGGGATATTTACCGGGAGATGGAGCAGGATTTATCCCGGCTTAAACAGGTCTCTCAGCGATTTTCCCAGATCGGATCCCGTCCCAGCCTGGAAAAAACAGATATAAGCCAAACTTTATCGAACGTCTGCGATTACATCCAAGCCCGTGCTCCCCGCATGGGGCGGACCACGCGTATTGTACAGGAATTCGAGAAGGTTCCGCAGGTAATGCTTAATCCAGGCCTGTTTCAGTGGGCTGTGGAAAACATCATGAAAAACAGTCTGGACGCCATGGATAAACCTGAAGGGCTGATCCGGCTGCGGCTTTTCTCGGTCCCTGAAAAGAGAATGATTTTCCTGGAAATAGAAGATAACGGACGCGGCATGGACCCGCGCCAGCGTAAGAAGATCTTTAAACCGGGATATTCTTCCAAGGAGAGAGGCTGGGGCCTGGGCCTGAATCTGGCCAGGCGCATTATCGAAGAATACCATGGGGGCCGGCTGTATCTTAAGAGCGCCAAACCGGGAGTCGGAGTAGTTTTCTGTCTCGAACTCAAGGCACAGGCGGGATGATTTACCTGGATTCAGTAAGAGAAAAGTATTCGTATGTTCATGGTGTTATATACATGGAGCCTTTTTTGCAGACCCGGGAACGCCAGGATTGGTCATGACTGATGCTGAATTGATGCAAAGGGTGAAGGAAGGTGATGAAGCCGCCTTCCGAAAGATTGTGGATACATATCAAGATTCGATCTACAGCCTTTGTTCGCAGTACCTGGGAAACCATCAGGATGCCGAGGAAATCGCTCAGGACGTCTTTATCAAATTGTATAAGAATGCCGAAAATTATGAACCTCGGGCCAAGCTTTCAACATTTTTATATCGTATCGCGGTAAATCTGTCACTGAACCGGATCAGGGACCGCAAGCGGAAGCGCCTTGTTTCATTGGATTTTCTGCGTACAGCAAAAGGGGGGATGGAATCACGATCAGAAGACAGGCCGGACGTGATTCTGGAACGGGAGGAAAAGGCCGGAGTTGTTCAGAAAGCGATAGATTCTCTTCCGGACAAACAAAGGACGGCGGTCATTCTGAAGCGATATCATCATTTAAGCTATAAAGAAATCGCCGGAGTAATGCATTGCTCCGTCGCAGCTGTAGAATCGAGGCTTTTCAGGGCTCGTCAAAGTTTACAGGAAAAATTAAGTGAATTTTCGCAAGAATGATCGGCAATCAGGTGTTTAACAGGTAGGGAATAGGAGAGACAGGGAAAAAATGAAAGAAGAAACAATTTTACGGAAACTTTCCGCCTACATGGACGGTGAAGTCAGCGAGGATGATCGCGGGCGTATCGATGCTCACATCGACCACTGTCCTGAATGCCGTAAGCGTCTGGATCAGATGAAAGAAGACTGGGAAAGGTTGAGTGCGCTTCCTGCGAAGCAAGCACCACCTTTTTTCTATACCCGGATGCACGGCCGGCTTCATACTGTCCAGGTCCGCATGAAATTTACTGAAAAAGTGCTGGTACCCCTCTCATTTGCCGGAGCACTTTATCTGGGGGTGGTTATTGGCAGTCTGGTGGGAGATCGCAGCAGTGCCGCTTTATCGGCACCCTTGCCGGAAAAACCGATCACCCAGGCCTATATCGAAGAGAATTTAAACGAAATTCCCGAGGCCACTCTTGACCAAATCTATCTGGAATTAGCGCTTAACGCGCCTCCGAATGAGGAATGAAAATGAAACGAAGGAAATATATTCTCATCGTCTCCCTCCTCTTCAATGCGGCTTTTATTCTCAGTTTGGTCATATTTCTTGTTAACAGCGGAGACAGCAGGCGCAGGTCACGTCGGTTCGGTTCCGGCGGGACGCACCGCCTTGAACTCGCTCCCGAGACCCAGGCAAAACTTGATTCGACACGAGTGCGGTTCCGGAAAGAACTTACCCCTCTGTGGGAAGAACAGCGTCGTCAGCGGTCTGCCTTGCACGAAATTCTGCTGAAAACTCCTTTAGACACCCAGGCGATTGATGTCAGACTCGATAGCATAGGCATCATACAAACGGCTCTGGATAAAAAGATCACCCGGCAACTGTTGCTGGAGAAATCGATCCTTCCACCGGATAAAGGTGACAGCTATATGAGGATACTTCTCCGCAGATGGGGAGGAGAACGACGTTTCCACAATACCAGAAGAGATTCGGTGAATACAGAAAGGGAGGATTTACTTCGCAAGGATCCTCCCAACAATCATCGCGCAAAATAGTTTTAAGAAACTGACGGGTTATTCTTCTTTTGTCGACAGCGGGAAGCGGATGAGGAAAGCAGTTCCGTTCTCCCGCTTTATCGTGAGATTTCCATCCAGCTGTTGTTCAGTCAACAGTGTTACCAAACGCAATCCCAAAGAATCCGTTTTTTTCACATCAATGCCGTCGGGGAGCCTTCGGCCGTTATCTTTGACGATCAAGAGAATGTCACCATTTTCTTTTGTCAGTGATATGGATATCTTGTCTTTTTCAGGATTGCGTTTAGGGAAGGCATGTTTAAGGGCATTGGAAATAAGCTCATTAAGGATGAGACCGCAGGGAACGGCCCGATCAAGACTTATGGAGATATCTCCTGTATGGATTTCAAGATTGACATCATCCTTTGAAATATCGATGGATCGGAAAAGACTTCGGCAGAGACCGGTAACATACTGCCCCAAATCGACGGAAGCCAGATTATCAGAGTGATATATTCTTTCATGAACCAGTGAAATAGACTTCACTCTGGCTTGGCTGGAGCGGAACATATCCCGGTCCTTGTCATTCTGGATATAGGCCGCCTGTAAATTCAGCAGACTGCTGATCACTTGCAGGTTGTTTTTTACCCGGTGGTGGATTTCCTTGAGTAAGAGGTTTTTCTCTGTCAGATCCTTTTTTATTTGCTCTTCGCCCTTTTTCCTTTCCGTAATATCCCAGGAGATGCCATATGTCCCCACGATATTCATGTTTTCATCATAACGGGGAGCCTTGGTGGTGTAATACCAGCGGATACCGGTGGGCGTCTTTCCCGTTTCTTCCTTACTAATAATGGTATTTTCGTCCATTACTTTTTGCTCGTCCTGAAGTCTGAGTTTGGCCTCTTCCTTGGGATAAAAATCAAAGTCGGTTTTGCCGATCAGTTCAGCGGATTGACAATTCATGTGCTCGGCCAAAGCGTTGTTGGCCAGAATGAAATGTCCCTGCCGGTCTTTTAGATATATAGGCGTGGGCACAAATTCCACAAACCAGCGGAGCAGGTGACGTTCAGCGGCCAGCTTCTTGCGGGTCTGCACCTGATCGGTGATGTCAATAAGCACACCGTCGTAGTGGAAAATTTTGCCGTCCTTCTCGAAGGCAGCCGCCGAGATGGAACACCAGATAGGGGTGCCGTCCTTCTTTAAAAGAAGCAGTTCCTCATCCTTGACCCAGCGGTTTGTTTTCATTTTCGCCTGGAATCGTTCTCTGTCTCTTGGATCAGAGTATGAGTCCAAAACGCTTATACCGAGGAGTTCGTCCTTGTTTTGGTATCCCAACAGTTCTACCATCGCCGGATTTACTTCCAAGAAACGTCCCCGCTGGTCCGCCGTGGTACGAAAGATGCCGACATTGATGTTGTTGGTCAGGCTGCGGTATTTTTCCTCACTGTCCTGTAATGCTTTTTCCGATTCTTTCCTTTTTCCTATCTCAAGTTCCAGACGTTCGTTTACAGCCGCAAGCTCCCGGTTCCGTTTTTTGATGAAGGCCAGGCGCAGCTTGTGAGCGGTGAGAAAGAGAGCGGAAACAAACAGTAATAAAATTATCCTGAATAGAAGCTTCCGATAAAATGGAGGAGTCACTATAATACAAAGCCGGGTGCTTTTTTCGTTCCAAATCCCATCGGAATTACTGCCTTTTACTTCGAAGGTGTAGGTCGCTGGATCCAGATTTGTATACGTGGCGCCATGGTTGTTCCCTGCCTCGATCCAATTGCTGTCGAAACCATCAAGACGATAGCGAATCTGGTTCTCTTTAGGTGAGGAGTAATGAAGGGCTGCGAAACCAATTCTCAACATTTTATGGATAGGGGAGAGACGGATAGTATCTGTCTGTGTTATCGATTTCCGGAGAATAATTTTGCCGTCCAGCGTGTCTCCGGGAGAAACCATTCTGTTATTTATCCATAATTTCGTCAATATTATTCTGGGTTTGTAGGTATTAGGTTTTATTTGTTCGGGACTGAATGTGTTGAATCCGTTAATTCCTCCGAAATAGAGCGACCCATCTCTGCTTTTTAGTGCCGCCTGCCGGTTGAATTCCATACCCTGTAAACCGTCTTTGGTAGTGTACTGGGTGAATTGGATAGCATCAGGATCAAATTCCCAGAGACCCAGATTGGTGCTCAACCAGAGAATTCCCTGGTTATCTTCCAATAATGCATATATTACTTCGCTTTTTAATCCGTCTTCTCTGCCATATCGAAGGAAGCGGTTTTCATCCGGCAGGAAACGGAATAATCCCAGACCATTCGTCCCCACCCACAGGCGCCCCTTGGAATCTTCCAGGAGGCAGTAGACAATAATGGAAAGGGTGCTGTCGGAAATACCGGCAAAAAGATTGAAGGAATGGAACGTCCCTTCGGGGGAATTCATCCGGATTATGCCTCTTCCCGTACCGAGCCACAGATTTTTTTGCCGGTCCCTTATTATTGACATAATGGCGGTTCCGTGAATACTATTGGGATTGTTTTGCACCTGCGGATATAGTAAAGTCTTCCCGCTGACCGGATCAATCCGCTTGAGCCCATTATTCGTCCCCACCCATATTTTATCGTCTGGGTCCTGATAGATGCAGCTGATAAAATCCGAAGCCGATCCGAATAATTCCAGTGGGCCGGGATATTCGGTATTATGGAGTGAGCCCGATACTTGCGCGGTGGTATACCTGTATAATCCATTAAAAGTACCGATCCAGAGCTTCCCCCGGTTATCCATCAGAAGGCTGCGTACGCGACGCCTGAGAATGGAGGTTTCTTTCCCGGCGCTCAGGTTCGCGGATGATATAAATGTCTTTTTAACGGGATCAAAAAGAATGAGACCTTCATTGGTCCCCACCCAGATGCGACCGTCCCTGTTTTCCGCGAAAGCGTGCACCTGGTCGTTGCCCAGAGAGGATCGGTCACCGGGATGATGTTGATAGTGATAGAATTGTTCTCTTACTTTTTCGAAATAGTTCAGTCCTTCGGAAGTGCCTATCCAGACATTACCGAAAGGATCCTCCGCGAGAGAATAGATGATATTGTTACTAATACTATTGGGATCAAATGGATCCGCGAAGAAATGTTGAAAGGAGGAGGTTTTTTCCTGAAATAGATTAAGTCCATTTTGGGTCCCGACCCATAGATGTCCCTCGCTGTCATTCAGAATCGAATAGACCGTGTTTTGTGAAAGACTGGCAGGCAGACGAGGATTATGCTGAAAGCATTTGATATTCGAGGTGACGGGGTCGTACCTGATCAATCCCTTGTTCGTGCCAAACCAAAGTATGCCTGAATGATCCACTATCATAGTATAGAAGACAGAAAGGCCATACACTGAACAATCGAGTTTTACCTGACGGAATTCCTTTTCTCCGGGGGAAAGGGAGAAAAGCTGAGCGCCTTTACCAACCCATACGGCGCCGCTGCTGTCTTCATTTATGAAAAACAGATAACGGTTCCTGTCGGCGTTTTCGTTGACAGCGGAAAGAGAGTATCGTTGAAAGGTGTTCTCATTTTGCAGGTAGCGAAAGAGAGATCCGTCGGATGCGCCCACCCACAATCTTTTTTTTGAGTCTTCGAATAGGACTTTAATTTCTTTGCTGGTCAACGAAGTATCAGAAGTTCCCCCGGTGAACCTGCAAATCTTCTCGGTCGTCGGATCATAACGGCAGAGACCTCCTCCAAAAGTACCTATCCAGATCTTCCCATAATGGTCCTCCAGAAGTGACCAGACGTAGCTGCTGCTCAGGCTATTCTTGTTTCTGGGATCGTGACGCAGAATCATAAAATCATACCCGTCGTAGCGATTTATTCCATCTTCCGTTCCGATCCAGAGAAATCCTTTATTATCGATAAGCAGAGAGCGGACGCTGTTTTGGGAAAGGCCGTCCACGGTGGTGAATGAACAAAAATGAGGATCGAGTGGTATGTCGCTCATAAAAACAGCCGGGAGGATGGTGTTGGTTGCCAGAAAAATCGCAAAGAGGCTGGAAATCATACATATTCTTTTACAGGTTGAAATACTGTTACACATGAGTTTTTCCCTCTTTAACTCAGGGTAATCAAGCGTTCTTAAGGGGGAATTGGATGATCCATTGAGTATTCTTCTTGTCCGAGATGCTCAGAGTGCCGCCCAGGTGGCTCTCTACCAGGGTATGGATGAGTTGAGTCCCGAGAGAGGCGGATTCATTTTCCCGTGAAGCTTTTTTTAGACCCTCCTCGCCGTATACAAGCTTCAGTCGGCCGCTTTTCTGGGATGTGACCTGTATTGAGACCTTACAAACTTTTTTACCGCTGTTGAAATCAGTTGTCGTAAAAGTTCCAACCAGCAGTTCGTTGATAATCATGCTGATAGGAATCGCTTTATCCTGACTCAGTATTATGCCGTCCGCGTGAAAATCATAATGGACACTGGCGGGATTGATACCGAACAGGTGAAGCAATGTGTCGGCTGTTTCCACCAGGTAATGAGCCAGGTCGATCCCTTGTGCGTCCGGATTTCTATTGAGATTCTCATGAATATGTATCAGGTTGAGCAGCCGGCTGCGGCTGATTCGAAAAAGCTCAACAGTTTCCTTGTCTTTAATCTGTGATTCCTGTATTATGAGACTATTGGCAATAAGAGCAAGGTCACTTTTTATCCGGTGGCGGATGCCCTGAAGATCTTTTACTACCCTGTCTATCGTTTTTTTACTTGATTCTTCCTGCTCTTTCTGAGTGGTGACATCCTGTTGAGTTCCCCAGATGGAAACGAGTTTCCCATTCTCGATCACTCCCACAGCGTTGTTAATAAATGAGGTCTGATGACCCTCTTTATCTACTTCGATTGTTCCTATCCCGTTGATGGTATACTTATGCCGGATAAACTCGAGATTGGCTTTACGATTATCAAGATTTTCTTTTCCTCCGTAGAGCTGCACCAGCCTGGTCCCGATGATTTCTTCCCGGGTGGAGTATCCGTACATGCGGGCCAGGGCCTCATTACAGTCTGCCAGGAATCCATGCTCGTAAAAAAGATCGACCTGTTCTTCCGGGGTCAGATCAACGGGTACGGGAGTATCGAAATCCACACGATAGATTCCATAGGGACTTTTCTGAATAAAGGTGCGGTAGAGCTGTTCACTGCGACGCAGAGCGGTCCCTGTTTCCTGACGGTGAAATACTTCATCCTTGAGCCGTTTATTGGCCAGGGAGAGTTTTTCTTTTTGCATGCTGATTTCCTGGGTCCGTTCCAGAAGGTATTTCTCAAGGTCTTCGGTCCGCCTCTTCATGGCATGCGTCTTTTTCTGATAAAAGAGATAGACGAGAGCAAGCGCCAGACCGGCAAGCAGCAGACGGAAGAATGTGGTCATCCAGAATGGTGGGGAGATTATCATAATAAGTGAGCGACCCTGCTCGGGCCAGGAATCAATGCGGTAGGAGGCTTGACAGATAAATGTATAGGTGCCGGGGGGCAGGTTGGTATAGAGCGCGAAGCGGCGATCCTTGGCCAGGTTCCAGCTGGAATCGAGCCCTTTCAGCCGATAGCGGTATTTTACTCTTTGAGGATAGACATAGTCCAGGGAGGCGTATTCGATTCCTACCATCCTGTCCCGCCAGTTGAGACGCAGAGTGTCGGTCTGATCAAGGGGCCGATCCAGAACCAGCCGCCCGGCAATGGTGTCTCCCGGAGCCACGTGCTGGTTAAAGAGAGAAAGATTTGTAAAACACAAGGGAGCGTCGCTGCTACTCTGTTCCATCTGGCGTGGCTCAAAGATATTCAGGCCCTGTACACCGCCGAAATACAGGGTGCCGTCGTGGCACTTCAATACAGCATTGGCATTGAACTCGTCGTTCTGAAGCCCTTCTGATTTAGAGTAGTTTCGCAGCTGGCCGCTGACCGGATCCAAACGTGAGAGGCCCTTGCCCGTGCTAATCCAGATGTCCCCTTCCTTATCATATACCAATCCATATATGGTGCTGCTGGGCAATCCGTGTTTGCGATTGAAGATTATGATTCTGTCACTAGTCGGATCGAGCCGGCCAAGTCCTTCGGCTGTTCCGATCCATATCGTCGAGTCGGAACCTTCCATCAGGGTTATCACGGAATTATCAGGGAGACCATCCTCTTTCCGGTAGCGTCGCCAGCCTCGGCCTGGGGAACAGCACACGAGGCCGTCATCCGTGCCGGCCCAAATATTATTGCGGGAATCCTGGAGCATACAGCTGACGGTACCGTCACCGAATATCCCTGCCGGCGGCGCGGGCTCGGGTTGTGGCATTATCTGCCCGGATCTCTTGTCGTAGACCTGTATTCCTCCCCACTGGGTTCCCAGCCAGATAGTGTTATCATCCATTTCTAACAGAGAGATGATGCCGGGATAGGAGGTTCCGTCTTTGTCGCTATAATATCCGATATGAATAAAATCCTTTGTTGCCTTATTGTAGCGATCGAGACCTTTATCCGTACCGATCCATACAGTTCCCTTCCTGTCCACCAGGAGAGACCAGACATTGTTGTCGATAAGGCTTTCTTCCCAGCCTTGGCGGTGCAGGTAACGGATTATTTTCTCAGTTTTGGTATCCAGCCGGTTGAGTCCCCCTTTGTTAGTCCCGATCCAGACGGCTCCGGACCTGTCCTCGGCAAGAGAGAATATATTGCTGGAGCTGAGGCTGTTCTTATCATATTCGTCATGGCGCAGAAGGCGAAGCGGATCTGCGTTCAGGGGGATACGAAAGGATCCTTCAGAGGAGGAACCAAGCCAGATGGTACCGGCTCTGTCGCGGAATATGCTGATGATTTCAAGCTTGTCAAATAATTTAAGATCCATGCCCGGGCGGGAGAAGCGGGAAAATATCTCTTTTCCTGGATCAAACTGAAAAAGTCCGTGATTATAGGTGGCTACGAGCAGGCCGCCGGCTCCATCGTACGCGGTGGTGTTGATATTGATATCTTCGGAATCACCCGTTACGTTGAGGTCGAAGTGGCGGAAACAGTTCTTTTCCGGTTCGTAGAGGTCCAAGCCGTTCCACCAGGTGGCCAGCCAGATTCTTCCTTGCTTGTCTTTGGTTATTGAAAAAATATTGTAGCCGCTTAGGCTGGTTTTGTCATTTGTATCGGGCAGGTAGTGGGTGATGCTGCCATCCTCGGGATTGAACAGTACCGCACCGTTGCCGTTGGTGCCCAGCCAAAAGCGGTCGGAGTCATTCTCCATTATGGCGAAGATGCGGCTGTATTCCCGGGAAGAACTGTCACAGGGGATAGGGTAGTAGCGGGTAAAATCGTCACTTTCAGGACGGTAAAGGTCAAGCCCGTCCATTGTTCCGATCCAAAGTCTGCCGCGGCTGTCCCTGTAGATGGAACAGATTTCATCCGAGCTGAGAGAGTGTGAGTCCTCATCCTTAAAAAGGTAGCGATGGAAGTAATCCTTGTCCCGGTCATAGCGGCAGAGGCCGGACATGGTGCCTACCCAGAGAGTGCCGGTTGAATCCAGGCAGAGAGCCGTGATTTCATTATTTGAGAGACTGAGAGGATTCCCCGGCTCTTTTTTGTACGTCAGGACGGAATATGCGTCGTAACGGTTGAGTCCGTCATCGGTCCCCATCCAGATGAAGCCGTCTGTGTCCTGCGCAAAGGCGGTGACACTGCTTTGAGAAAGACCCTGATCCATGGAGATCCGGGCCGGCCACTCTTTTATTGATTGGGCCGTTACTCCCGAAGAAGCAACGCAGTAAATAAATGCCGAGAGCACAATCTTTTTGAAATGATTTCTTTCTCGTTGTTGCATAATGGAACTGTTTCTCCTTCAAGAAGTCAGTTATGCAACTTTTTTATGGATGTATCCCTCCCTGCAAAAAAAATGCCTAATTACAAAGATATTAAGGATTTGTAAAATTTAATATTTTAAGAGCCAGCCCTGGGCCTGATACCAATCTCCGGTCGCCCTGAGTCCTTCAGCCGGATCAATGCGGGGTGTGAAACCCAGATCCCTTTCGGCTTCAGTACCTGAGCAGAGCCAGTAGCGGGGCCTGGAGAGGTTGACTTTCTGTCGGTTTATCAGCAAGGGGCGGCCGCTTACCCAAGAAATCCCATCTCCAAAAATCGCAAGGAATTCCACCAGCGAACGGGGAATATTCAGCTGTACGGTTCGTCGATTCTTCCCTTCGGTGATCATCCTGTGGATCTGCCGCCAGGTCAGGGGGATGTCATGGGTCATAAAATAGATTTTCCCCGCCGCCCGGCTATTTAGAGCCGCAGCCAGAATGCCGTCCGTTAAATCATCCACGTGAATCAGCGAGAGATAACTATCTCTGTTGCCCCAGCAGAGATCGATTCCACTGGAGAGCATTTTATAGAGGGCAAGGAAATCACGGTCCCCCGGGCCGTAGACGGCGGCTGGTCTTATTATGGTAACAGGGAGACGGTGGCTGCGGCGCAGGCAGGCTCTCTCCGCGGCGAGTTTACTCTCTCCATAATATCCTATCGGTTGTGGTATGTCTGATTCACCGATCGGTCTTTCCAGTCGGGGAGCCGGTCCCGCTGCTGCCTGGGAGGAGATGAGCAGGAAGCGTTTCAGGGTGGGACAGCGGTTGCGGGCAGTACGGAGCAGGTGCAGGGTGGGAAGCAGGTTCCCTTCCCGGAACTGCCGCAAAGTGATCCCTTTGGTCACGCCTGCCAGATGGAAGATATAATTAACATTCTCAAGTTCCGGCAGGAAATCCAGTTCCCACCGTTTGCGGCAGTCTGTCTGATGGTAGATGATGCCATCCTGACGCTCTCCTTCTTTCGGGATAGTGAGATCCACAGCGTGGACCTGGTGTCCCATCCGGAGCAGTTTGTCACAGAGGTTTTTCCCGATGAATCCGCCGGCACCTGTCACCAGTGAAACCGGTTTTCCCGTTTCTTTTATCATGGCAGTATCTCCGGATAATCGCGGCCGAGCAGTCTCAGAATTTCCCCTACCAGAAAGATGGAGCCGGCGGCCACGAGAAGATCTTTTCCCTCGGCCTGTTCCAGGGCTCGGCTTAGAGCTTTCTCAGGTTCAGGAATAACACTCAGCTCTTTGCCTCTCAGGGTGGAAGCTTCCGCAACCAGCCGCGGGTCGGCGGCCCGGTGGTTGTCCGGCGTGGTCAGTATTATTGATTGAAAATGGGGTGCCAGACTGCGCAGCATGGCGTAGTGATCCTTGTCCCGAAGCACTCCGAAAACCAGATGCTTCCGGCAGCTCCGGAATATTTCCTTCAGGGCCCGGGAGAGAATTCCGGCTCCCTGGGCGTTGTGGGCCGAATCGATAAGTACCGCTGGTACCGACTTTACAAGCTGCAGCCGAGCCGGCCAGACAACATCAGCCAATCCCTGCCGTACGGCTTCTTCCGGGATTTCCCGGCCCTGTCGCCGCAGAAATTCCACCGCCAGCAGAGCCAGTCCGCAATTTATCAGCTGGTGGCGGCCGACCAGGGCCAGATGCAGGTCGCGGTAGCGTCTTTTTTCTGATGTTGCGTTAAAAACGGTTCCATCCTCCCGGCAGCGCACTGACGAGAAAGTAACTTTCTCTGCGCTTGAGATTACCTCAACTCCCAGTGGTCGGCCTGTGCTTCTCAGTTCATCCAGAATCGTTTTCTTTTTTATTGAGGTAAGGCAGGGGACGCCGCTTTTGAATATGCCAGCTTTTTCCCGGGCGATGGAGAGGAGGTCCGAGCCCAGAATGCCGGTATGATCCTTCCCTATGGAGGTAATAAGAGTCAGACTGGGATTGAGCACACTGGTGGCATCCAGGCGCCCCCCCAGACCGGTTTCCACCACGGCTATATCGATTTCTTTCCCGGCAAAGTGAAGAAAGGACATCGCCGTTAAGATCTCGAAGAATGAGGCCTCCGCCGCTTCGATGTGCGGCAGCATCCGATTGAGGTGGAGGAGAAGATCCTCTTCCTTGATTTTTTCTCCATTGACCCTGATACGTTCCCGAAGATCGATCAGATGCGGTGATGTGTTGAGACCTGTTTTGTAACCGGCGGCACGTAGGATAGATTCCAGTATTGCAGCGGTGGAACCCTTGCCGTTGGTACCGGCGATATGAATCGACTGGAAATTTCCCTGCGGTAAGTCAAGTCTCCTTACGAGCTCGCGCATGTTCCGGAGGCCCAGCTTCATGCCCTGGGCGCTGCGCTCGAAAAGAAATTCCTGCGCTGTTTTGTAATTTGGTATCGTCACAGGCATAAGGTAAATAACCCCCCTAATTTTTGCAAGATATTTACTACCGGGGACGATCTCTCCAATTAACCAGGGATATTCCTCCGGGGAGGCCTTATTCAGTGTTTCCGTTGACAAGCTGAGCCATATTTGGTATATTGATCCGGTACTGATGGAAGAGGAAAGGTGAAAGGGTACAATCCCATGAGAAGCTATTCTCCCTTATTTCTGATAATCTCCTCGATGGTGCTGGTGTCCGGCTGTCGCAGCCAAGTCCCCGGCTTCGATGAAAACCGGGCTTTCACACTGCTGGAACAACAGTGCGCCTTCGGTCCCAGGAATCCCGGGTCCGAAGGTCATAAACAATGTCTGGATTTCCTTTTTAAGTATATGAAGGAGCGGGCCGATCAGGTAGTGAAACAGCCCTTTATGTTTACCGATCCCCGCACGGGGAAATCCTATCTGCTCCATAACGTCATCGCTTCCTTCGGCAAAGGAGGCAGGCGGATTCTGCTCTGCGCCCACTGGGACACCCGTCCCCTGGCCGATTACGATCCCGATCCCTCCAAACGGGGGCAGCCTATCCCAGGAGCCAATGACGGCGCTTCAGGGGTGGCAATCCTGCTGGAAATCGCCGAGCTGCTGAAGAAGAGTCCTCCCGCCCTGGGAATCGATATCGTGCTGTTCGATGGAGAAGATTCGGGAGAAGAGGGGGTGGCCGAGACCTGGTGCCGGGGATCGACCTTTTTTGCCAGAAACAAACTTTCCTCCTATCAGCCCGAATTCGCCCTCCTGGTGGATATGGTGGGGGACAGGGATCTGCGGCTGCCCCAGGAGGCCAACTCCCGACGGTACGCTCCCCAGCTGGTGGATCGGATCTGGAAAAAAGCCCGGGATCTGGGATTCACTGAATTCACCTCCGATGTGGGAGAGGAGATTCTTGACGACCATCTTCCCCTGCTGGAGACGGGCATCCCGGCCGTTGATATCATCGATTTTGACTATCCCTACTGGCATACCATCTCAGACTCACCCGATAAATGCAGCCCAGCCAGCCTGGGCATCGTGGGAACCGTACTGCTGCACCTTATCTATGAGTAAGAAACGCGCCTGGCTCTGCCTGCGGCTGGGGGTGACTCCTCTGAGCCGCGCGGTCGTGGAAAACTTCCTCTATGAAGCGGGCTGCCTGGGCTGTGAAGAGCGGGAGAGTACGATTCTGGCCTATTTTACCAACCCTTTCTCCAGGGATGAACTCGAGGGAAAATTGTCACAATTTTTAGTCCGGTTGCAAGAGATGGATATGCCGGCCGGTGATCCTGTTTTCCATGTTCTGGAAGAGGAGGATTGGGGAGCGGCCTGGAAACAGTATTTCAAGCCGGTCCGGATCGGTTCCGGCTTTCTGATCACGCCGCCCTGGCACCATCCGCTTTCCTTTGGGCGCCGGCGTATTATCATCAATCCGGCCCTGGCCTTCGGCACGGGCACCCATGAGACGACCCAGTTGGTGCTGGAACTGCTGGAAGAAGAACAGGTACACGGTGCCAGGGTGCTGGACTGCGGCACCGGCTCGGCCATCCTCGCCATAGCGGCGGCGCGGCTGGGAGCCTCTTCCATTACCGCTTTCGATATCGATGAGGACGCCCTTGCAAACGCCCGGGAAAACCTCAAGCGTAATCATACGGAGGATGCGGTCATCCTCGTCTGCGGCGGTCCGGACGGACTGAAGGAAACCACCTACGATCTCATCCTGGCCAATATCAACAGCACGGTTCTGAAAGGACTTTTCTCATCGCTGCGTCCCCGGATGGAGGAGGCTTCCCGTCTCATTCTTTCCGGAATACTGATAAGCGAAGAAGATGATATCCTCCACTCCCTGAAACAGGCCGATTTGCAGGTGGAGAAACAGCGCCGCAAGGGTGAGTGGCTGGCACTGGTGACCAGACCTGCGGTATAACCGGAACCGCCATTTATATCCCGACAACCTGTATTTATGCTTTTATTATAATAAAAGGTCGACATTATGACTGAATCAACCCCATCGGTCACTTCCCGTATAGAGCACACCCTGCTCCGGGCTGATGCCGCCGCGGATGATATCCAAACGCTCTGCCGGGATGCTGTCCATTACGGATTTGCCGGTGTCTGCCTGCCCCCGGCCCATCTCTCTCAGGCGGTCAATCTGCTTGAGGGCAGCAACGTCCTGGCCGTCACCGTGGCCGGATTTCCCTTTGGATTTTCATTTGGTGACGCCCGGCTCAAGGAGGTGGAAATCGCCTGCAGCCGGGGAGCGAACGAAATCGATCTGGTGGCACCCGTCTGGGCCGTCAAGGGTGGATTATGGGAGGATGTGAAACATGACCTGACGGAAGCGGCCCAGATGTGCAGCGGTTATGGTGTGACACTCAAGGTCATCCTGGAGACCTGCCTGCTGAGCGACGGGGAAAAAGAGCAGGCCTGCCGGGCCGCGATGGAGGCTGGGGCGGCCTTTGTCAAGACCTCGACGGGATTCGGACCGGGCGGCGCCACCGTGGATGATGTGGCTCTGCTGGCGCGCTGCACGGAAGGCAGCGCCGTCCGGATCAAGGCCGCGGGAGGGATCCGCACCCTGAAGCAGGCGCGGGAGCTGATCACGGCGGGGGCGGCCAGGATCGGGACCAGCAGCGGCGTGGCCATCGCTCGTGAGGAACGGGAGCTGCATCAATCCTGAACATAGCCCTGTTTTACCAGTCCTCACCGATAATGTAATAGGAGTACTTTGGTATGCGCATGGTGGATATCATCGAGAAGAAACGGGACGGGGAAACGCTCACCAAGGAGGAAATCCACGAGGTGGTGGAACGCTACGTCCGGGAGGAAATCCCCGATTATCAAATGAGCGCCCTTTTCATGGCGGTCTATTTCCGGGGCATGACTGCCGAAGAGACGCGCTTTCTCACCGGGGCGATGCTAAACTCGGGCGACCGCATTGATCTGTCCAGCCTCCCCGGAATCACGGTGGACAAGCATTCCACCGGGGGAGTGGGGGATAAGGTCTCTCTCGTACTGGCGCCGCTGGCGGCCGCGGCCGGGGTTCCGGTTCCCATGATGTCCGGCCGGGGACTGGGGCATACCGGCGGAACCTTGGACAAACTGGAGGCCATTCCCGGCTTCCGCACCGACCTGGGTGAGAAAAGATTCAGACAGGAAGTGGCCGAGATCGGCTTTGGCATGATCGGCCAGAGCGAACGCTTGGTTCCGGCGGATCGCAAGATGTACGCCCTGCGGGATGTGACCGGAACGGTGCCCAGCATCCCTCTCATCTGCGCCAGCATCATCAGCAAAAAGAAGGCGGAAGGGGCCGACTGTCTGGTCCTTGACGTCAAGACCGGAAGCGGGGCCTTTCTGCCCCGGGCCGAAGACACCGAACGGCTGGCCCGGGAGCTGGTGCGGCTGGGCAACGATCTCTCCCTGCGAACCGTGGCCCAGCTCACAGCCATGGACGATCCTCTGGGCCTGGCCGTGGGCAACTGGCTGGAGACCCGGGAGGCGGTGGACTGCCTGCGGGGGGAGGGCCCGGCGGATGTGATGGAGGTGACCTTCCGCCTGGGGAGCTTGATGCTGGCGCTGGCGGGGATCAGCGCTTCCCTGGAAGAAGGGGAACAGAGGATCGATCAGGTGCTGAGGAGCGGGGAGGGTTTCGAACGGTTCTGCCGCATGGTGGAATATCAGGGCGGCGATGTGTCGGTGATCCGGCGGCCGGAGAGCTATCCCGCAGCGGCCTTTTCTCGTGATATAAAAGCGGAAAAAGACGGATTTGTCAGCGGGGTGGAGGCCCGGCAGACTGGCCTGACCGCCGTACTGCTGGGAGCGGGCCGCTCCCGCAAAGAGGACGGCGTCGATCCCAAAGCGGGCATAATCCTGAAAAAGAAACGGGGCGATACTGTCAAGCAAGGGGAAGTGGTGGCGACTCTTTGCACCAGCAGAGAAGACACGCTGAGTGAGGCAGGAGAGATCCTGCTTGGGGCCTATTCCTTCTCAAACGAAGCGCCCACTGTCCCTCCCGTCCTGGGCGCATTGATCGATCCGGCTGGATGGGTGAGGGGGAAAAGTAAGTTTTAGATCTTCTTGAGTTTTTTATCTTACCACATGATACGTCCTGGATGAATAGCCCGGGCGATCGGGATATGAAAAAACGTGCGACGCAC
>CAZUMH010000024.1:22550-36142 GCA_964621645.1 uncultured bacterium | reverse complement strand
AAAGCACCTTTACTCCCGATTCTATTTGTCTTATTTGGTCAGCCAGGACAGGTCCGTTCATGTTCGGCATGACAATATCGGTTAACAGCAAATCGATATGGCCCTCATGGCGTTTTACCATCTCCAGGGCGACAGCTCCTTCTTCGGCCTGCAGAACCCTGTATCCTTGCCGTTCCAGAATACGTGCCGTTAATTTTCGTACCTGCTCTTCATCTTCCACCAGCAGGATGGTTTCTTTTCCTTCTGGAATGATACTCATCTTCCTCTTCCTTTCTTCCTTCATCTCTTTCCTGGTGATCAGTGGCAGATAAATTTTAAAGACTGTCCCTTTTCCCACTTCGCTGTAGACGATGATATCACCCCGGCTTTGCTTCACGATACCATATACCGATGAAAGTCCCAGACCTGTCCCCCGCTCTTTACTTTTCGTGGTAAAGAAGGGCTCGAATATTTTTCCCTTGATTTCCTTGTTCATTCCTTCGCCGTTATCGATGACGGTCAGGCGGATATACCGCCCGGGCTTCAGGGATAGTTTGCCCATACGGCAGTACACTTCGTCCAGATCCGCGATAGAGGTTTGTATAGTAAGCTTGCCTCCGTTCTTCATGGCATCCCGGGCGTTCACAGCCAGATTGAAAATAATCTGCTCGACTTGCACCGGATCAACCTTTACCTTTCCCAGATTCGGCTCCAGATCAACTTCCAATTCAACATTCTCACCAATGAGGTGATCCAGCATTTTTCTAACATCTTTGATTATATCATTGAGGCAGACGATTCTGGGCTGCAAAATCTGCTTGCGGCTGAATGCCAAAAGCTGCTTCACCAGCTCGGCTGCACGATTACCCACTTTGAAAATTGAGTCCAGATCTTCCGACACCGGATGCGTCTTAGGCAGTGAATCCATCGCCAGCTGGCAGGCTCCCAGAATAGCAGTGAGAATATTGTTAAAATCATGGGCTATCCCTCCGGCCAGTTGGCCCACCACGGCCAGCCGTTCTGACTGGATAAGCTGGCGGCTTCTTTCTTCCACCTCTTTTTCCAAATCATTAGCGTGTTCCTTGATGCGCTTATGCGCCAATTTAAGCCGCTTACTTGCCATCCATGACAAGCGTCGCTGATGCAGATGAAACTGGGAACTTGCCAGGGCGATAATAATCGTGGAGATCATAAAGAAATTATTGCTGGTAAATATGCCCACTTGCGCGGGAGCAAGGATCAGTAAATTCGGAATGAAATATACCAGCCAACCAGTTGACAAAATAATAATACCCTCCACCAGCGTCAGGGGGAGGAGCATACCGAATCCCAGCAAGGGCAAATTGATACCGGCATAGTACCGATCCACCGGACCCTGGTCAATACGGCACATGAGGGCAATAGAGCCTGCCACGATGAGCGTCAGAATCGCCCCCAGCTGATAGGGATATTTCTGTCCAATTTGTTTCTTGGTCAGCCAGAAGATCATTATGCATCCTGCCGTCACAATGAGTCGGATAATGAAAAAAGTCTGCAGCTGATGCGCTTTAAAAACAATATCGAGAATTCCGAACAGAGGTACAAGAACCGCACCCAGAATAGATCCGATGGCAACCGATTTATTGAGAAGCTCCTGACGTTCTTCTTCAAAATCCTTCTCGAACTTCGAGGCTGTCCAGAAGAAGGACAATCCCATGGCGGAACCGCCCGAAAAATATTTATCAATAAAATTATTTATCATGGCCACTTCCCGAATTAGGCTTTCCATTCACCGGCACGGGTAATCTTCAGTGACATCCTGTCCAGGTCCACCACTTTGTTCAAGGCCCGGCTGACAGCATCTCCCGCCCTGCCCTGAGCCATCTTGATCCAATAGGAAACATCCTTTACCGTGTACTGACAGACGACAACACCCTCTTTCCCGTCACGCCAGAAACGGACATCCTGGGCACCCCATTTCTGCTGCTCCGGCCAGGCCTCTGACAGCCACTGGATAAAATCGTCCATCTGCTTGCCGCTGCGCATGATATTTTTATAGGTGATGAAAAAGGTGGCTTTTCCGCTAGAACTCATCATTTACCACACTCCTTCCCCTGAAAAAGATGGGAGATTTCATCGCTGTCATTATCTCTTTTTGCAATCCCACACCTTCAGGTTGAAAATCATCAGTTCCATACATCTGCTGGGATGCTTTCATTCTCTTATTACCGCATCTTATTGTTTTTTCGTTTATTACCCTTGCTTTAAAAGATTTCTCCGTCTCCCAGTAACACTGTTTTACCAGGAGTAATCCAGTTAGAGGCAAACCGTATACCAAAAAATCTAACGGGGGGAGCGGGGTAAAAAAATACCGGGAAATCCAATCAGAGGATGTCCCGGTATCGCCCGGTAAGTTCAGGGGGAAGTGCTTGGGTATAATCGTGGTTGTTTATTCCTCCCTTTCCTGGAATTCACCAACGCGCCTGGTATAGAGATTGAGAACTACGATACCAAGAAGCACGTGCAGTGCCAGAATAAACCAGGTGAATTCAGGGTGATCCAGATTCAGAAAAAAGCCGTATAGAGAAGTATAGGTGAATCCGCTCAGTGTTCCCCCCAATCCGATAGCCAGGAAGTTGGTGCCCATGTAGAGTCCCGCCTTCTCTTTGGGAGCGAGCCAGGTAATGTATTCCTGAATGCGGGGAGATGAGACCATCTCTCCCACTGCGAAAAGAAAAATTCCCAGAAAAACCCAGGAAACACTGCCAATGCGGGAGTAGGCCAACAAGAGAAAACCGGCAGTGGAAATGAACAGGCCGGTGCTGAAGGTGGGGATGGCCCTGAAGCGTTCCGCGATCCGCGACACCAATACCTGGAAGACCATGATGATATACCCGGAGTGTGAAATCGTCTCTCCCAGAAGACGTCTGTTCCCGTCCTCATCCACCCTGGAAAGAAAGTTGGCCACCGGGCTGCCCAGCACCGATTTTATATCAAGATAGAGCTTGACCGTATCCAGGTTCCTGTCCACATACATGGCCAGCAAATTAAAGAAGGCCCAGAAGGGCAGCCAGAAGAAAACACCCAGGAGTACCAGGAAGAGGGCGAATTTTATATCCGAAAGCGCCACCCACATCTCGGAAAATTTCTTGGACAGCGTCGTTCCCTCAATCTGCCTCTCGGGTTCTTTATAGAAAAAGATCGTTACCAGCAGCATGGCCGCTATGGCCGCAGCGGCCGCGATAAAGGCACGATCCCAGGAAATAGCCCGTAGCTTGCCCATGACCACGGGACCGAAAGAAGCACCGACATTAACCATGGCATAAAAGATGCCGAATCCAAGCGTCTTGTTGGTCTTGTCGGTGACGGCCCGCACCGTACCGGACACCAGCGGCTTGAAGATTCCCGCCGCCAGGCCAATGCTGAGCATGGTAAGCGCTATCCCGGAGAAAGATTTGGTTAAAATAAGGAGAAGGATAGAGGGCAGGTAGGCGAGATATGAGACAATAAATACTTTCTTGAATCCGTAACGGTCGGCGAAGGTCCCGGAAAAAACCGGTATCACATAAGAAAAGAAGAGAAAAACCGATTGAATGATTCCCAATTGAGCCTTGCTGTAACCCAGGTACTCCATGTAGATACCGAATCCCATGTAAATGCCGTAGTAGGCGAACCGTTCCAGCACTTCAACCATGTTGGCGGCCCAGAACACGGGCGGGAATGGGGTTCTCTTTTCCATGCGGGTTCCTTTCCTTTATTGATTCCTGGACAGGGCAACGAATCCGTGTTAAAATTTTAATTATTTTTCAGGGGAGATGCAAGGAAAATTCCGTTGTCTTCATTCGGGACCGCCGGACCGGGATCTCCTTCCTCCGGTTGCATCTGATCCGGGAATTTAGTATGTTTACTGATATAATGAAAGAACATCTAAACGAAGAAAATCAGGAGAGCGTGCGCCTGGATTGCTGGCTGAACGCCGCCAGGTTTTACAAAACCCGCTCCCAGGCGGCCCGGGCCTGCAACGGCAGGAAAGTAAAGGTGAACGGTGAAACCGCCAAATCCCACAAGGAAATCCGAGTGGGGGACGAAATTCTCGTCTTTCAGGGCGGCCGCTACCGCAAACTCGAGATCCTGGGCCTGGCCAGCCGTGGACTGCCCTATTCCGAAGCCCGGCTGCTCTACCGGGAGGATACACCCGAAGACCGTCTCAGCAGTGAAGATACTGTTCTTGTTTCTCTTTATAATAAGACATATAAGCGTTTGAAACCGCGTTACAAGGGCCGCCCCACTAAAAAGGAGCGCCGCAAGATGGATAGGGAAAGGAACCATTTTTTCAAAGAGGAAGGCGAGTGAAAGAACGCATCTTTGTCAGCCGCCGCATTCCAGATCCCGGACTCGATCTGCTCAGGGAGAATTTCTCAGGGCTGGAAGTATTTCCGGAAGATCGTCCTGTCAGCAGAGAAGAGCTGCTGGCAGCAGTACACCAATGTGACGGTCTTCTTTGTCTCCTCACGGATACCATCGACCGGGAGGTACTGCAGGCGGCAGCCGGGATAAAAATCATCGCTAACTACGCGGTAGGCTACAATAATATAGACGTGGCGGAAGCCACCCGTCGGAAGATCATGGTTACCAATACACCGGGAGTGCTGACCGACGCCACCGCGGACTTCACCTGGGCCCTGATCTTTGCGGCAGTGCGCCGGGTGAGCGAGGGCGAACGCTTCACCCGGGCCGGACGCTTCAACGGCTGGGGTCCGCTGCTCCTTCTTGGGGGAGAGATCGCGGGCCGCACTCTGGGCATTATGGGAGCGGGCCGCATCGGTTTCGCTGTAGCCAAGCGGGCCGCCGGATTCCGCATGAAAATTCTCTATTATGATCGCACGAGAAATCAGGAGCTGGAGCAAAATTTCAACGCGGAATATGTGCCGATGGCGGAACTGCTGACACGGTCGGACATAGTGACTCTGCATGTTCCCCTCACGGCCCAGACCCGCCACCTGCTGGGAGAGTCCGAACTGAAAATGATGAAAAATTCCGCCTATCTCATCAATACGAGCCGCGGTCTGGTGGTGGATGAAAAAGCCTTGGCCGTCGCCCTGCGACGGGGCGAGCTGGCCGGTGCCGCCCTGGACGTCTATGAAAATGAACCTGAGATAGAGGCTGGCCTGCTGGACCTGGAAAACGTGGTGCTCACCCCGCACACCGCCAGCGCCACCCATGAGAGCCGCACCCGCATGGCCCTAATGGCTGCCGGGAACCTGATCGCCGGGTTCAAAGGCGAACGACCTCCCAACCTGGTTAATCCAGAAGTGCTGGAGTAACAGGGTATGGATACCGCGACCATGATTCGGGCGCTGGAGATTCTTCAGAAGGAATCGAAAAAGTGGCAGGTACCGATCGTTACTCTGGTGGCGGAGAGGACCAACGATCCCTTTCGAGTTCTTATCTCCACCCTCCTCAGCCTGCGTACCAAGGATGAGGTCACAACCGAATCTTCCCGGCGCCTCTTTGCCAGGGCAACCACACCGAACGAGCTGATGCGGCTCACTGCAGCGGAAATCCGCACACTCATTTATCCAGTGGGATTCTACAAGCGCAAGGCGGAAAACCTGATACGGGTCAGCAGTCTCCTGCTGGACCGGCACCAGGGCCGGGTTCCGGACACACTGGACGAGCTCCTGCTGCTGCCGGGAGTCGGACGCAAAACGGCCAACCTGGTGCTGACGCTGGGATTCGGCAAACCAGGGATCTGCGTCGACACCCATGTACACCGCATCAGCAACCGTCTCGGGTACGTCAACACCAAAACCCCGGAAAAGACCGAGTTTGCCTTGCGGGAAAAACTTCCGCCTGAATGGTGGATACCCATCAACGATATTCTGGTGGCATTCGGACAGGCCCTCTGCAAACCGGTCAGCCCCTGGTGCAGTCTCTGTCAGGTAAGAGATCTGTGCGAGAAGCATAACGTGGAGCGATCCCGCTAGAAACGAATGCGTCCTTCCACAGGAAAGGAGAGATGCCATGCCGACAGCCCAGTACTGGATCGACACGCTTTCCCTGCTGCCCCATCCCGAGGGCGGCTGGTATCGCGAGACCTACCGCTGCCGGGAAACAGTCGCTCCCTCCTCCCTGCCATCCCGTTACGGTAGTTCCCGCTCTTTTTCCACCTGCATCTATTATCTGCTCAGAGGCGATGATATCTCCACTCTTCATCAGCTCAAACAAGACGAAATCTGGCACTTCCACGACGGTTCTCCGCTGGAAGTTTATTGTATCTCACAGCAAGGCACGCTGAACATTCACCGGGTAGGAAGGAATCCATCAAAGGATGAATTGCCGCAGCTGATCATCCCGGCCGGAACTATTTTCGGGGCCAGGCTGCTCACGCCTAAATCCTACGCCCTCATAAGCTGCACCGTATCCCCCGGCTTCGAATTCGAGGATTTCTCGCTTCTTTCCCGGGAAGAGCTCCTGGGCCGCTTCCCGCAGCATAAGGATATCATTCTGAGCCTGACCAGGCGGTAAAAGAGATCCTCCTGCTCAGGAATACTCCTCCCCGCCGTGGACCGGAAGGCACTCCTGTCAGCCCTCCCGCGGCAGAAAGCCGGTATCCACCCGGTAGCGCCGGTAATTTCGGGGATCCACCTTCACCTGAATCGATTTACTCTGGATATACTTTTCCGGATTGAACCAGATATTCCTGCTGTAGAACGTAACAATCTGGTTGCCGGCCGGATCATGCCACTGGCAGACGATACGGTAGGGATTCCGCCCGTTCACCCTCACGGCCCGATTCAAACCCACCTGAATCATCTCAGCGGTCACCAGCTGCCCTTCCCGGTCCAGCCAGGCATCCAGCCTGCGGCGGCGCCCCATAATAAGCAGCATTACCAGCGCGGGAATGAGGAAAAAGACCGAGAGTCCTCCGGTGATCACATCTGCCAGGTGTAGACTGAAAAAAGTGTCGATGCGGGCCGCCTGCGGTTTGGCTGGATTATAGCGTACCGCCACCAACTCACCGGTCCGGAAGGCGGGAGGATTACTGCCCGTGCGGCCGAAGAAAATTACCGTGTCACCCTCGGCGGTAACAAACCGCACCACCGGATACCAGACCCGTGAATCGTATTCGCTTCCTCCGCTCGAGGAGGAACGGGAAAGGCTGATCACCTCTCCCCGGGTTTGACGGGAGGCATTGATGAATTTGCCTGTTTCCGTATAGAGGATCGTTGTGATACCTCCCAGAATCAGGGCGATGATCAGGAAAACAGTGCTGAGAATCTTCAAGGCTTTCATGAAAAATCCTCCAGGATAATATCTGGATTCGCCCGCCGACAGTGTATAGGTAAAGGACAATATACGTATCTTTCAGGAAAATTGTTGAATTAATCCTTCTGATTGCGTACACTATTGCTTATTAAAAAAGTGACAGGCGTGCAAACGGCCGCACATTTAACCCTAATCTCCGAATCGGAAACGACCCCATGACGGTACACCGCTGTTCCTGGGCTGCATCGACCACTCCGGAATTTTGTATTCCCTACCACGATCATGAATGGGGCGTACCCCTGCATGACGACCAGAAGCTTTTTGAGTTTCTGGTGCTGGATGGATTTCAGGCCGGTCTCAGCTGGGCCACCATCCTGAAAAAACGGGAGCGCTTTCGCAAGGTTTTCGATGACTTCGATCCTTCCCGGATAGCGCGTTACCGTCCGGCAAAAATTGAACGTCTCATGCAGGACAAAGGCATCGTCCGCAACCGTCTCAAGATTGAGGCCGCCGTTTCCAACGCCCGCGCCTATCTGCGTGTTCAGGAAGAATTCGGCAGCTTCGACCGTTACATCTGGGCCTTTGTCGGCGGCGCGCCCATAATCAACACCTGGAACTCCTGGGAGCAGATCCCTTCCACCACACCGGAATCAGACGCCATGAGCCGCGATCTCAAGCTGCGGGGCTTCTCCTTTGTCGGATCGACCATCTGTTACGCTTTCATGCAGGCATCCGGACTGGTCAACGATCATGAGACCGGCTGCTTCCGTTACCAGGAATTGGTTGAAGCAACCGGGTCGCAGGGGGTATACCCGTCTTGCTGACACTCGAAACCGTCAAGAAACGGATATCCTGCCGCACCTATTCACCCCTTCCCCTAGGGAAGGAGGAACTGGACCAGATCATGGAATTCGCCCGCAGCCACGACACTGGGCCCTTCGGTCACCGGGTTGATTGTATGCTGCTGCATAAGGATACGGCAGACCGGGATGAAATCGGCAGCATCGCCACCTACGGTGTTATCAGGAACGCTCCCCACTATCTCGCAGGCCGGGTAAAAATCGGAGAGGGAGCTTCGGAGGATTTCGGTTTTGTCCTGGAGATGGTCATCCTCCGGGCCACCGGCATGGGTATCGGAACCTGCTGGCTGGGCGGAACCTTTAGAAGAAGCCGGATCGCCGCCCGCCTGGGTCTGAAGGATGACGAGATAATTCCGGCGGTAACCCCTCTGGGCTATCCCGCCGACAAACGATCCCTCATCGATTCCCTCTTCCGTCTGGGCGCCGGATCGGACCGGCGGCGCGCGTGGAGAGAGATCTTTTTCAAGGGAGACTTTTCCACCGCTGTTTCTCCGGATGACGCCGGCTCCCTGGCCCCGGCCCTGGAAGCCGTTCGCTTGGCTCCTTCCGCTTCCAACCGGCAGCCCTGGCGCGTCTGCCTGGATGCGGGGAAAAAAGATGTACATTTCTTCCTCAAGAGGACGCCGGGATACGATACTCTGAACAATCCCGTCAGACTTCAGGAAGTGGACATGGGGATCGCCATGTGTCATTTTGATATTGTCACCCAGCAGCTGGGAATAGAAGGAGCATGGCTTCGGACTCCTCCTCCCCTGGTTGCCGGAAAACTGGAATATATCGCGAGCTGGATCTTAAAAAGATAAGGAGGAGTTCATTATGACAGCATCCTCACAGACGGCAGCGCCGGTGGAAATAATCCGTTTTACCATTACCGACAAGAAACTCTTGAAAGAATTCGTCAATTTCCACTGGATTCACTACAGGGAAGATTCCAAATATATCCCCCTGCTCGATTACGAATATCTTGGCTTCTCACTAATCGGCATTAAAGGATTTTTCGAGGAAGACAACCTCTTTTTCAAACACGCCAAGATGATCTTCTTCCTGGCGCGCAGGGAGGGACGAATCGTCGGCCGCATCAATGCCTTTGTCAACCACAACCACAACGCCCACTGGAAGGACAAGGTCGGTTTTTTCGGTCAGTTCGAGTGTATCGAGGACCAGTCGGTATCCGACGCTTTGCTGGAAGCGGCGGCCGCGTGGCTCAAGGAACAGGGCATGGATACCATCCGCGGCCCCCAGAATCTCCCTGTCAATGATGCGACACCGGGATTTTTAACAGAAGGCTTCGATTCCCGGCCGGTGATGTACTACCACTACAATAAACCCTATTACGCGGGCCTGGCTGAAAAAAACGGTTTTATTAACGTGAAACGGGTCAAATCCTGGGAGGTCAAGCCCGCCAATCCCATGGAGGAAAAGCTGATACGGGTCTCGGAGAAGGTCATCCAGCGTTACCAGGTGACCATTGAAAGCTGGGACCAACGTCCCCTTGAGGTGCGGAAAAAAGAGATGCTCGACATCTATAACGCGGCCTGGAATGACAATTTCGGCTTTGTTCCTTTTACCCAGGAAGAGTTCTACCGCATCATCGATGACATGCTGCTGATCATGGATAAAAAACTCTTCATCTTTCTCTACGTGAAAGGAGAACCTGCTGCCTTCTTCGGCGGAGTCCCCAATGTTTCCGAGCATCTTACTAAGATCGGCAGCTGCCGTCACTGCGAACTCATCCGCGCCCTGAAAATGATTCTGTTTAAAAACCGGACCAAGGGATTCCGCCTGGGCTACCTGGGCGTCAAGCCCAAATTCCGCCGCCTCGGCCTGGACGGTGTCATGCTCTGGAAACAGAAACTCTATTCCCGCACCAAATACGATTATTGCGACATGGGCTGGGTTCTGGAGGATAACACTCTGGTCATCCGCCTCATTGAGATGATGGGTGCCGTTCCTTCCAAGACCTATACCATCTATGAAAAAAAGATCAAATAAAAGCTGTGCACGATTTCTTCTGCAGGAGGGAGTCAAGAGGGTTTCTTCCCTGACAGTATGACTATATGCCTCCCCTCCTTGCGAGTGCGATGGAGGGGAGGATTCGCTTTCTCGCTCCTCTGTCCAGGTAATAAAATTTCGAAGCCTGATCATCCAACTTTTTTGATCCGGATTCGTACACAGAAGTAATAAGAGGCTGAATAAAAGGAGGTATAATCATGGAGAAACATATCTCACTGGTAGCGACACTGCATATTGGTCTGAGCATTCTCGGACTCCTGTTAGCCGCGGTCGTTTTCGCGGTGCTCATCGGTTCCGGGGTAGTGTCCCAGGATGAAGAGGCCATGTTTGTCTTGACTATTGTCGCGGTGAGCATGCTCACCATCTCCCTGGTGACCAGTGTGCCGGCTATTATCGGCGGCATCGGCCTCCTCAAATATAAATCCTGGGCCCGCATCGTCATTCTCATTATATCGGCCATAGACCTGCTCAACATCCCCTTCGGCACCGCCCTGGGTGTCTACTCCCTGTGGACTCTCCTGAACGATGAAACAGTCAAGCTGTTCGAAGGCAAAGCCGCGGCCAAGAGTAAGTGAAGCCGGCACCGTAATTATCTTTATCCCGTTCTGCCGATACCGGGATTTCAATCCGGCAGAGCGGGATTAGTTTCATTGAATACGTTATCATTTACCGCTTGCAACCCATTAATCAATATATTATATTATCAAGAATAAAAGGTATGAAGTCTTTCATCTCACATCCGGCAAAGGAGGATCCATGAAAAAAGTCATTGCCATCGCGGCGATCCTTCTGGTGGCTTCTACGGCCCTGGCCCAGGAAGTAAACTGGTTCAAGGGCAGCTTCGATGAGGCCATGCAGAGGGCCAAGCTGGAAAACAAGACCATCCTCATCAACTTCTTCTCAGGCAGCGGCTGAGGCTCCTCTGCCTGTAAACTGCTGGGTCAGCAGTTCTTCGAAAATCCTACGTATATTCCCTTTATCAACGAAAACTTTGTTCCCATTTACGTGGTGCTGGGCACCAAAGACGGCGCTATGCTGAAAAATCGGTACAAACCCGTCGGGAATCCCACCGTGGTCTACACGGATGCAACAGGTAAGGAAATTGACCGCACCGTGGGGTATTATCAGGGGCCCGAGAAGTACAAGGAAAGGCTGGAAAAAATACTTCGCGGGGAAAACACATTCGTCTCGTTGGTGGAAGATTACGAGAAAGATCCGGACAATGTTGAGCTGGCCTTCGAGCTGGCCAGGAAATACACTGAAAAAGGCGCCCGTGATGAGGCCAAGAAAATTTATCAGCGGATTGTGGATAAAAACGCCGACGTCGCACGTTTCACCACCGTCCCCTATTATGAGGATCATCAGGTAAACGCTCTGGAGTACGCCAAATATAATTTAGCCATCGGCATCTTCCAGACGAACGACACCCAGCCTCTTTTAGACTTTATCATCGAATACCCGGACGGCGAACTCACCGAAAACGCCTGTATGTCACTGGGCAATTACTTCATGTATATGGGATCGGAAGAGGACGCAGACCGGTTTTTCCAGATCGTTCTGGATAAGTATGATACATCTCCCATGCTACTGACGGAATATCTCCGTTACTGTCTCCGGGTAAAAAAGAACCTGGACCAGGCCCGTGAAATCGCCGATAAGATCATTAGCATGACGAATGTCGTTTTCGACAATCCTTATTATAACCGGGCCAGTGTAGCAGCGCTGACCGCCGACTCCACCAAGCTCATGGATCTCTACGGTGATCAGTATTTGAAAAGCCGCAAGTCCAGATGGGCGTATGAACTGGATCGGTACGCAAACTTCTGGATTACCCGGAAAGAGAATAGTGAAAGCGCCGAAGCCGCTATCTGTCTGGAACTATCCATAGATCCCGATAATATCTATCGCCGATATGCCGTGGCCAGGAACTTTATAAACCTGGGAAAGCTGGAAGAAGCGGAGAATGTATTCGGTCCTGAAGCGATTAAACCGTATCTGGATAACCCCAGCACTGCCATTTATTTCATCAGCTTCTGGACCGATCAGGGCAAGCATCTCGATGATGCGCTGGCCCTGGCCCGTAAAGAGGTGGAGAAAAATTCCGCCGATCTGGGCGCGGCTGAGAATCTGGCTCTGGTACTGCTGAAGATGGGAAAAACTCAAGAGGCTGTCGAGGCCTACGGGCCCAAGCTCATCGCAGATTACTGGGATGATCACGCCACCCTCAACAGCTACGCCTGGTTCTGGGCCGAGCAGGGAGAAAACCTCAAGCACGCCCTCAAGGCTTCGCTGCATTCCCTCGAACTCGCTCCAAATGATCACTATTATATGGACACCGCCGCCCTCATATACTGGAAACAGGGCAATCTAAAAAAGGCGATCGAGTATCAGAAAAAGGCTCTGGAAATCAATCCCGGAAACGCCGAATATCAAAAACGCCTGAAAGAAATGGAAGCGGAACTGAAAAAATAGCAGGGTACATCAGGACTGTAAAAAGGAGGAGTCTCAGGGCCTCTCCTTTTTTTTATTCACTCCGCTGGAGATGAAGAAGTGTTCTTGTTTTTCTTCTCGATGAAACCGGCCGCGTTTATAGACATCCTCTCCAGGAGGCCCAGAACTTCCTCCTGTTCCCTGGGAGAAAACCCGCCGGTCAGGACATTGCTCCAGCCGTTCAGGACTTTGCGGATCTGCGGCACCAATTCCCGTCCAGCCTCTGTCAGATGGATCTTGGAGGCGCGCCTGTCTTCAGGGTCCACTTCTTTCCTGATGTACCCGGCCTGGGAAAGTTTCTTGATCATACGGGCCACCGCCGCCTTGTCCAAATGGAGTTCCCGGGCCAATTCCCGCTGACTCACTCCCTCACCATGAAACAGCATAAGGATGAGCCTGTGACTGCCACTGCCGACACCCCAGGTTGAGAGGTGCCGCTGCAGATAGATACTCCCCTGCCGGTGCAGATGGGCCAGCAGCCGGCCGATGCTCTTTTGTTCTCTCATGTGACATCCTCCCCGGTCTCTGATGGCAGAGGATAGTAAAGATGACGAAAACGGTAGACCACTGCCACGGAAAGACAGAACCCCAGAGTATCGGCAATGGGGAAGGACATCCAGATGCCTTTGAGACCGAAGAAACTGGGCATGATCAGTACCAGCGGGATCAGAAACAGCAGCTGCCGGGCCAGGGACAGAATCAGCGTCTGGCGGGCTTTCCCCGTAGCCTGAAACAGGGTCGCGCTTATAACCTGAAATCCCACCAGGGGGAAGGCCAGGATAAGATATTTCAGGGCGTCCCGTCCCTGTGAGAGCAACGTGGCCTCAGATGAGAACAGTCCTAAAAAAGTTCGCGGGAAAATTTGTAAAAGCAGGGCGCCGGATACGGCGATGCTGGTGGCGGCAATGGCTGCCAGGACTACCGACCGCCTCATCCGGTCGAAGCGTTTGGCGCCGTAGTTGTATCCGGCAATCGGCTGAAAGGCCTGGCCGATGCCGAAGA
>CAZUMH010000024.1:0-22540 GCA_964621645.1 uncultured bacterium | reverse complement strand
CTGGCTGTAGTCCCTGGGCTACCCCGATGATGGGGGTAAAGATAAGCATCAAAAGACGCATCACCACTCCATATACCGCGATGGCCATATCACCTCCCAAACTTCCCAGCCTGTGATTCATCAGGATAACGAGAATACTCATGGCCGTCTGCCTGATGAAAGAGGCCACCCCCACGGCCAGAATCTCCCGTATAATAGCGGCATCAAATCCAATATCCGCCAGGCGCAACCGCATGATACTCTTTCCGGAACGGAAGAAGATGATCAGAAAGGAGGCCGCACAAATATAGGCGATGAGTGTAGCCAGCGCCGCTCCTCTAATCCCCATATGAAGCCCGAAGATGAAAACCGCATCCAGGATAATATTGATCACTGAAGCAAGAATCATGGTGGTCATGGCAATATTTGCCTTGCCTTCGGCCCGGGCCATGTTGTTCAGGGCCATGGCAAGTCCGTGGAAAATGATGCCGGCCAGGACGATGGAGAGATATTCGCGGGCATAGGGCAGCAGCGTGTCAGTAGCCCCGAAGAGACGCAGGAGCCCGTTCAAATTCAGGTAGCCCACCAAGGTAAAAAGCCCCCCGGCCGTGACGACCGCGGCGACGACGCTTCCCAGGGTACGGCGGGCCTTATCCATGTCGCCGGCCCCCAGGCTGCGGGAGAAGAGAGAAGCTCCGCCGATGCCGATCATCTGGCCGATGGCGCCCACAATCATCTGAATGGGATAGGCCAGAGACACTCCGGCTATACCGTTGGTGCCTACTCCCCTGCCGATGAAAATTGTATCCACTATATTATAAAGAGACATTACCAGCATGCCGATCGTGGCCGGAATTGACAGCTTGAGCAGCAGCCGGCCGATATGCTTACTATCCAGATTTATTCTCTTTTCCATCGAAGATATTTCCTCATGTAAATGAGCGCACAATGTAAACAATTTTTGTTGACCAGTCAACTAATTTTTCAGAGAATCGTAAGGACCGTTCTGGAAGATTGCTTCAGCGGAAATTGCGTGAATTTAATGTAAATATTCCCGTATCCATTTCAAGCCACCTCTTTTTTCTTGCAAAAATGGCGCGGATTCTTTAAAATAAACCATCCCGTAAATACCGATATCCAGGAACCCGTTCCCTTTACCCAAACATTGATGATATCCGAGAATCCCGCCATGAAAAAAGGGATTCTCTACTCCTAAAAGGTGGAATAAATCCATGTCAGTAACATCCGTAAAAAAAATCGACGGCCACGGCCTGTACTGCATGTTTCTGGCAGGAGCGGAAAAAATCATCGAGAATCAGGCCGAGCTCAACAAGATTAACGTCTTTCCGGTCAAAGACGGGGATACAGGCACAAACATGGCCGCAACGGTGAGGGCGGTGATAGATTCTGTTAAACCTGAAGGGTCTTATAAAATAATGGCCGATTCCATCGCTCAATCAACCCTGATGCACGCCCGCGGCAATTCCGGGATCATCTTCGCGCAATGGCTGCACGGCCTCAGCCGGGAAACTGGCGATGCCCACAACATATCTCTGGATCAATTCGTGCAGAGTGTGAAAAAATCTGTGCGCTATATCTATGAGGCCGTCGCGGACCCCGTGGAAGGCACCATGCTGACGGTAATCAGAGTCTGGGCCGATTTTATCTATAAAAACAGAAATAAATTCGAGTATTATGATCATCTGCTGCTCGGTTCCAAATCCATCCTGAAAACCACCCTGGCTCAAACCAAATCGACTCTGGAGGTGTTGAAAAAAGCAAATGTTGTCGACGCCGGAGCCAAGGCCTTTGTCCATTTCATCGAGGGCATGACCGAGCTGACCAGCCTGAAGGACATACGGCAGCTGCGCCAGTTGAAGACAGCAGGTATCACGGTCGAGGAATCAATCGAAATCCTGCCGGAACAGGTGACCTGCCGCTATTGCACAGAGGCCGTTATCCGGGATCTGTCTGTGGAACGGGACACCCTGAGTGATATATTAAAAAAGGCGGGGGACTCCGTGGTCCTGGCCGGTTCGGAACAGGTCAGCAGAATTCATCTTCACACCAACGATCCGGCCGCTTTATTCGAGCGACTGAGATATTGCGGCACCATCACTTATCAGAAAGCCGATGACATGGTACGCCAGAGCCAGGCGGTATCAGGCCGGAAATGGAACATCGCCCTGGTCACCGATTCCGCCTGCGATCTTTCCCAGAATCTGCTTGATCACTATCAGGTGCACCTGCTGCCCCTGAATGTATACTTCGGTGACAATCATTACCTGGATAAGGTGACCATACAGCCGGAGCAGTTCTACACACTGCTCCAGGAGCCGGGGGACTTCCCCACGACTTCCCAGGTAAACGAAATCTCCTTCCAGAACCTCTATTCTCATCTGGCCAGCCATTATGACGCAGTCATCTCCGTACACCTGACCGAAAAATTCAGCGGGACCTGCGACAGCAGCAGGCGGGCCGCCCGCAGAATCAGCGCCGAATTCGGCAAACCGATCATGGTAATCGACTCCAAGAATCTTTCAGGAGCTCAAGGGTTACTGGTTCTACGCATAGCCAGGGCCATTGAAGCGGGAACATCTTTTCAAGAAATCATCGATGCCTCCCGGGGCTGGATAGAGGACCTGCGCATATATGTCAGCGTAAAGACACTGAAATATATGGTGCGGGGCGGCCGGGTATCCCCACTCAAAGGCTTCATTGCCAACCTTCTCAATATTAATCCCATTGTCTCCATGGCTCCCGACGGCTCGTCCACGGTTTTCGGCAAAACGTTCAATCAAAAATCCAACATGAAAAAGGTGATGAAGCACATCCGGAAGATCACCGAAGAGCGGTCGATTTGGAATTACATTGTCCTGCACGCCGACAACCCGCGCGCGGCCGACTGGTATACCGCCAGGATGAAAGAACTGACCCATCAGGATCCAGTCGCGATGGTAAATATTTCTCCGGTAATCGGGGCCAACGCGGGGACAGGAACCGCGGCCGTGGCGTTTATGTATGAGTAGACGCGGAACGGAACCGCATTCGGATTATGGGACGGTGAAACCGGACCGCCGCATCCGCAGGGATATGATCAGCGTACGGACACAAGGAGAGTGACATGGCTACCATCGAAGTCGGCAGCAGGATCCCCGCCTTTTCCCTCCCGGATCAGGATGGGAACATGTTCCGGATCGATTCTCTGCTGGGCCGCAAAAATCTGGTTATCTACTTCTATCCTAAAGACAACAGCCCCGGCTGTACCGCCCAGGCCTGTCATTTCCAGGATATGTACGAGGCCTTTAAAAAAACCGGGGCAGAAGTCATCGGCATCAGCGGACAGTCCGTGGCCAGCCATAAACGCTTTGCCGAAAAGCATCACCTTTCCTTCATCCTGCTCAGTGACCGGGGTAACCAGGTGAGGAACCTGTTCGGCGTTCCCGCCAATCTTTTTGGGATGCTGCCGGGAAGAGTCACTTATATTGCGGATAAATCCGGAAAGGTCATGTATATCTTCAATTCCCAGACCCAGGCAGCCCGCCATGTGGATGAAGCGCTGAGGATACTGCAAGCGGCCGATAATTCAAAAGAAGGGAAAACGGCTGAGGATTCTTAATGATGCTGTGCCGGTATCAGGATGGCAGGGCAGAGAACCGCACGCCAGCAGCAGCACCCCCTCTGCCGCGATTACCTGCACCAGGGAAAGGATGATTTTATTCGGACCGTTATCCGGGGAGCCATTGCTTTTTATAAGGAAGAGAATGGAGAACAATCCATCCTCTTCGGGGGTGTTGCCAAGATCAGCGGGAGATCTCCTCAGCCGGGCCATTCGGACCGCTGAGCGCGGTTTTTCAGCCAATGGGTAAAAGATTTCGTTCCTCCTGAGGAGCTGGGTTTTACGCCGCCGCCGGGCCGGCCTCCTCCAGGTCCCCTGTCCCCACCACGGGGGAGGACCGCCGCCTCTCTTTCCGGATATGTCATCACTCTCCATTCCCGCCGGGAGCCCTTGTCTTTTATGAGTTGCCAGAGCGAACCCGATCCTGAATTTCTTCTCCGAGTCATCCTGCCAGGTAAAGGGGAGACCATCCTTGTTATCCAGATCAACCCGAAGTTCGTAAACATACATGTCCGCATCAATGCCGGTTTTATCTCCAGGCCCTTTCCGCTCAGCAGGGATATTCTCATGATGTCATCCTTGCCCGATCCGCTGATTTCCACCTCGGGAGACAGCGGGAAATCGTTCCCGAACGGCCTGCGGTCGCGCTTACCAAGCTCGCTCCGTTCCTCTTTGGAACGGCAGGAGAATCCCTGAGAAGCTTCGGATCCATCATGCAGCGGATAGGTGATCCCGATCTTCCCTCCGGCTTCAGGCTGATACGCATACAATTGACTCATTGTTTACTTTCATACGGGATGCCTGCAAAACCTGTGAGGATCCGACCGCTCTGAATATTTTTGGTCATCTGCGGGATCATCCCGCTGTTGAGTATATTCCAGTTAAATCTGGATTCCTGAAAAAATTCCCGCATCCACTTCCGGGTGGTCTCAAATGAAAAAACGGGAGAAATTACCTATTAGCTTGAATTTTTGCCGTCTGTTATGTATTATTGAACAATTCCCCTGTTATGCGACATAGAGAGAAATCGTTGAGAGTATTTCGGATGGTTACCTCTCCGCGTTTGGTTCTCCAACAATGTTACAAGAAACGATGTGAAGGGGATTGTATTTCAATCGATTCCGGACATTGACATAAGGAGAGAAGCTATGAAAAACCTGCCGCTGTCCACCCAAATTTTTCTGCTGCTGATCTGCATCCTGGCCCTGCTCACCGCGGTCAGCATCTTTTTGCCTCAGGGAAACCTAATCCCGGGACAGGAGCTTCCCGCCTCCAAACCGGTCCTGGCGGTAGCCAATGCCATCCTGGTACTGGTAATCTACGGCGGGCTGGGCCTGCTCGGCATCTATCTATCGGGAAAAATTGGACTGCCCCCTCTGTGGGACAATAAAATTACCGCAGTCCGGCGCTTCCTCCACCCTGCCCTGATTGGTACGGGAATCGGTATATTTTTCATCGCCGCTGACCTCCTCTTTCAACAGCTGCGCGGCCTGCAGCCGCTGCCACATCCGCCTTTTCCCACCTCGCTGGTTGCCTCGGCTACGGCCGGCATCGGTGAGGAGATCCTCTTCCGCCTCTTCTTCATCTCCCTCTGGGTCTGGATTCTCTCTCATCTGCTCTTGAAGAAACGCTGGTTCAAACAGATATTCTGGATTGTATCCGTCTTTTCGGCGTTGGTCTTTGCCGGAGCCCACCTGCCTTCGCTGATGATACTCTCGGGATTTAAGGCAGTCGGCGATATTCCCCCCTTTCTTTTAGTTGAGGTCCTCCTATTAAACGGAGTTCTCTCCCTCTTCGCGGCGGCCGGTCTGAAGAAATACGGCTTCCTGGCCGCGGCGGGCATTCACTTCTGGGCCGACGTCATCTGGCATGTTCTCTGGGGGGGGCTGCAGTGAGAAGAGTACCCTTGACCCGAGGAGTTCAGAAAAAACTGACACCACGGCATCAGGAGGATTTGCGCTCTGTCGAATCGCAGCTGCCTGCAGTCGTCCCTGGTGGAGAAGGGATGAATACGGCCAGGCCTGAACCGATCTACCATTACGTTTAACGCTTCTGGGAGAAAGCCCATGACTGAAAAAAACAGCGCTCCGGACAAACTGCTCCTTTGCTCAGCCTGCGGCAGGAAATATAACGTCCAGCTGCCCTCCTGCCCCTTCTGCGGCCGGGAACGGCCGACCCGGGAGAATCTCACACCGCATCCGGACTGCCCCCGCTGCCGGGTGCCCATGCGCCGGGCCACGCTGAGAGGCAATCTGGTACAGGTCTGCCCTAGCTGCCGCGGCCTCTGGCTGGACCTGGAGGAATTCGACTTTCTTTCTTCGGAAAGGGATGTGTATTCGGATCCTTCCGTACCCAGGAAATTCGAAAAACCCCCCTACCAGCCCGAGCGGGAAGGTTCATACCTGCCCTGCCCCATCTGCGGCGACCTGATGAACCGGAGGAATTTTAAAAGAGTTTCCGGGATTGTGATCGATGTCTGCGGCCGGCATGGTGTCTGGCTGGATGCCGGTGAACTGGCCCGGATCCGTTCCTTTGTCGCCAATGTGGACGAGCACGAGCTTCTGGAGAAACAGGCGGAATTCACCACCGAGGAACTGGCAGCTCTGAAAAGGGAGCTCAAGGATGTGGAACTGGTGCAGCAAGCCGTAAATTTCTGGAACCTCAAATACCATCTCTACCGCAATCGCTAGGATGCCCGGCTTCCGCCATTCTGGAGATGGAGGGAAGAAGAGGAGAAGGCCCGTTCATTCATGTATTGATATTGCCGGATAAATTTTTTATTTTAGACACTAAACCATCGTGCATAAATTAAAGGTGAGCGCATGCCTGCCATGGACATGGAAAGGAAAAACCGTATCGCCCAGTGGGCCTTTGACACCCGTCCCATCCTGGGACGTTTTCATCTCTGGCTGGAGGATGTGGAAGTCGAAACCCTGCACCACGGCAGAGTGGATAAGAGCAATACGTCCATCTCTTTCGTGGAAGGGAACATGGAACGTATGTTCATCATGTCGGCGGCGGTAACCGCCCTGGGCACCCGCCTTTTCGGCCGCTACGGGGAAGGTAAAAATTTAGAAAAGAAAGAACTCAACCAGGTCAAAAAGGATGCCGACGCCATCTCCGCCTACGCCCTCAGTGAAAGTCTCTGGTATCTTTCCCGCTCGTTGCCTGAAAACCACGCCATCATGGTCTGCGTGGGAGAAGGGCTTATGCCCAAGGCCGGCGAGACTCCCGAAATGGGATCAAACCCCATGCTCGGTTTCGGCCGCATCTACGCCCGGCCCCAGATCGCCAAATTCCTGGAAGTGCGGATCCAGGATCTGATCAACAGAGACGGCTATAGCTGGGATCACTTCCGGCATGAGGTGAGCTCCGCCGGCATCACCATCTGGGGCGCGGCGATCGATACCCTGGAGAACACCTCCCGTTTCGCTAAAGGCGGCAGCGACGGCCCCTTGACCGTCATCCACCTCTTTGATCAGCCGCTCTGTCTCACCAAACCCTACGAGGGGTATATCGGAAACCTCTTTCTGCCGGCCGATATAACCCGCACCGCGGCGAAAATGTCCGTTCTGATTAACTATCTCACGCCCCGTGCTATCGTGCTCCAAGTCATTAACGCCACCTATCCCGACATCGCCCCCGAGAACATCCATGTCTGGACCCTGGCAGGGAAAAGCAGAGAGGGCCGCATCGGCAAACTCTGGCAAGAGTGGAGTGAACTGGGAGTACATCTGGTGGAAGACGGCTGGCAGCTGCCCGGCGGAGGCCGAGCCTTCTGCGAATCGGGCACCTACGCTCCCACATACAAGGTAGGTGCCTGGCGGGACGAACATGATACCCTCCACCTCTTCCTGGTGGACGGCTATGCCGCCTCCGCCGAAGCGATCCAGGCGGCCAGCCTCTGCCCCTTGTTGGATCTTGAGGCGTCCCTGGCTGTCTTCACCTCAAAATTCAAGCTCAGTTATGAACGGGAAGCCCATATCATGCATCTGGATCCGGAAAGTCACTCTTTCCGCGAGGACCTCTCCCGCATTTTCGCCGAAGATCTCAATGATGAAAAGGTGTCTATTTACCAGGAGGATATCCGGCAGGCCGCTTCGGCGGGGATTCCTCTGGAGAAACTGACCGTGTCAATCGATGACTTCCTGCCGGAGAAAAAGTGGCGCGTCATCGCCATCTCCGGATTTATGCTCCCGGATCCCTACAGCGGGTCTCCGGGGATGAGCCGGGTGAACAATGATATCTACCAGGTAACGGTCCGGCTCTCCACCCGGGAAGGGGAGAAGAAGGTGAAACTGACCCTGCGACTGGAGGAAAGCCTGGAAGAGAGCAGACTGGTTTTCAATCCTCTTCTGAACAGATTTTTAAAAGGGGAAAACTTCCGGGAAAGAGCCGTGAAAATCTCTGATTCTGGCCGCATTAGAAACGAACTGCAGACGCTCTGCTCCGAGGCGCTGGAACATTTCGGATCGGACGGGGTACGGGTGCATTTCGGGCGCATCTCCGAGGATGTCATTTTCCCGCAGGATCAGAAACGACTGCGGGAGATTCTCTCCTGGTACAAAAAGAACCATCCCATCTGGTTCAAGTGGCTGGAACTGGGTGACTAGTTTTTCCGTCCGGCCGCGGCTTTTCGGGTCACTTCCGCGGCGGGTCGCACGATCCTGACCCATCCCGCTCTTGTCTTCTGGGAAGAGAGAACACGAATGGTGTACTTCCCTTCGGTGAACGTCTCTCCCCGGCTGGGTATGTGCCCCAGCCGGTCATTGATGAACCCGCCCAAAGTAGCGTAATCTCCCAGGGGCAGAGAAAGACCGAATCTTTCGTTCAGGTCATGGATGCTTATCCGCGACTGCACGTCCAGCCGCGTAGCGGTGACAGCGCCCACCAAAGCGGCCTCTTCATCGTGTTCGTCCTGAATATCCCCCAGGAATTCCTCAAACACATCCTCCAGGGTCACCAGGCCGGCGGTGCCGCCGTACTCATCAACCACCAGGGCCATAGTCACCGCCTCCTGTCTCAGATTATGCAGCAAAGCCAGGACATTCAGTGATTCAGGGACTACCTGCAGCGGCCTGATGATGTCTTGCAGACGGGCCGGCTGCTCCAGAATCAAATCACGGACGTATAGTACTCCGCTGACATGATCCAGGTCTTCAATGATGACCGGAAGGCGGGAAAATCCCGACTGTTGAAAAAGACGGCGCGCTTGCTTGACAGAGACATCCGCGCTGATCGCCGTGATCTCGGTACGGGGCACCATGATATCACGCACGCACATACGCCCCCGCAGAATCATGCGGGAGATGACTTTCTTCTCGCTGCCGCCCACCACGCCCGTCCTCTCCCCTTCCTGTATCAGCAGCACCAATTCCTCCCGAGAAAAGAAACGCCTGACCTTGGTCTCCTTTTTCCCGAAAATCTTGAGCACCATGGATGAAACAGTCTCCACCAGCTGGATAAGTGGGAAGAAAAGCAGATAGAAGACCCGGTGGATCGGATAGGTGTGGATGGTGATCGTGTTAGCCTTTACTCTCGCGATCGATTTAGGGATGATCTCACCGAAAATGAGAAAAAAAGCGGCCGTGATAAAGGTAGTGGCCCACCCAGGCAGGTAGTTTTTTAAATAAATAGCGATCAGGGAAGAAGCGACCACAATGGATATATTGGTGCCCACCAGGGTGGTGGTGAGAAATCGTTCCGGTCGCTCCAGAAAACGCAAAGCGCCGATAGCTCCTTTCACCTTCAGCCGTTTCCAGACCTCGAGTTTCAAACGCCGGGCTGTGATAAAAGCCGTCTCCGAACCCGAGAAGAAAGCGGCCAGGAAGAGGAACAGGATAAATAAGAGGATGTTCCGGACCAGTGAACTCATGTTATTATCTCTATTTCCCCGGCGCTGACATCCCGCAGCGCCTGTTGCAGTTCCCCGGCGCGGGAGCGGCTGATCTCAAGGACCAGTTCGCTCTGCTCCGAGTAGCGCTCGCTTTGGATTGTACCGCCCCGCGCAGACACCACAGCCCTGATTTTTCCGGTCAGGTCATAGGCGAAGCGTACCGTCATCTGTTCGGTAAGAATCACTTCCCTGCTGCCCGCAGCCTCCAACGTCAGGGCGGCGCACTCACGGTAGGCCCGGGCCAATCCTCCCGTGCCCAGTTTGACCCCTCCAAAGTAGCGGGTCACGACACATACCACTCCCGTCAGGCCGCGGCCCTCGATGGCATCGAGGATGGGACGGCCGGCCGTGCCGGACGGTTCTCCGTCATCATTGTAGCGAAAAACCGTTTCGTCACCGCAGCCCAGGCGCCAGGCGAAACAATGATGCCTGGCGCTGTGATGCTCTTTTTTCACTTCTGCGATAAACGCGTCGGCGCTGTCGCTGTCTGCCGTTACCCGGCAGGAACCGATAAACCGGGAACTCTTGACCTTAATCTCCCGGCTGGCCGGTCTTTGGATTGTATAGTAGCTGTCGTCCATCTCCCGTATGTATGAAGGCGGATCCTCCCGTATTCTATAGGGTGATTTCTTCTGCCGCGCTGTAGAGCAGGGCATTGAAAAACAGTTTAAAAGTGGCATGGGCCTGAGCCCGGTTCACCGCGTCGAATCCGATAAGCACGACCCGGCCCTGTCCCAGGGGAACTTCGACCATGGCGGCCCGCTGGGCGATATTTTCCTCTCCCAGGAGAAATCCGCTTTTCAGAATATTCTTCTCCGGATACGTAGCCAGGACCCGGGCCTCTGTCTTAAAATTGGGGATCACCGTAAAAGCCGGGCTGTTGGCAAAAAAAGCGATCCCTTCTTTCTCCATTCCGTAGTCCAGCGGCTGGCCGGGATCATACTTCATCCGCAGGATCGATCCCGGACAGAAAAAATCCTTGCGTTCGATCTTGCTGAGAACGTTCCGCACCGGCAGTCCCATCTCGCCGATGACCAGTTCCGAGGAGGAATCCAGGCAAAGCAGAGTTCCTCCCGCTTCCACAAACTTCTTCAAATTGGCCACTCCCTCGGCACCAATGCCGTTGGTAAAGAGAGGCGGCGCTGTGCCTTCCTCCCGGCCCTTGACGATGCCCTCAGCCCAGATGTCAGGAATATAGATGACATCGTACCGCTCCCTCAGGTTGCCGATGCGGATCTCTTCATTGTGGATATTCAGATAGGGGAAATGGTACTGCTCCAGCACAAATCGGCTCCAGCCCTCATTCATATTCGCCAGCCAGGGCTGATACACGGCGATGCGGGGCTGATGCAGCCGGTAGAGCCTGCCTTGGGGTTTCTCATTCAGGGGAAGGATGGTGGCATCCACTTCCCGGGCCAGCCCCTCCAGCCGCTGACGCACTCCTTTCTGCCGGGCCGGGATGACCACGTCTCCGGGATTAATCTTCAGACCCCGGACCGACTGGCTCTCGGTGACCCAGTACAGTGACAGATCATCCTTCAGCAGTTCATTTGTCAGAATAAAGCTGTTGTTCTCCCGGTGACGCAGAAGGTAGCCGTAACGCGGCGGGGCCGGCAGTTCCGCTGTTTGCTGTATCGGTTCCGAGATCCTGACGGCCTCGGCCCGGAAGGGGGCCTTGATCTGGACCACCTGCACTCCCATCTGATAGGGCAGGGTCCAGCCGGAAACGTCATAGGGGACAATGGGGGTATCCCCGTTCTCCTTGATTTCGGGATACCTTTGCGGTTCCAGCAGATCCTTGGCGTAGGCCCGGAAGGGCTGCTCCATATACACCAGGTAGGATCCCGCCGGATAGGGGATGTGATTCACCGTGAAATCCGTCCGGGCCTGCTGCACCTCCACACCGCCTTCCATAAGGATATTCACCATGCGGCGCGCTGTAGCCATGTCATCCTGGTTTGAGGGAATGATAAAGACAAAGGGAGGTTCTTCCCGTCCCAGCCGCAGGGCCCGCCGGCCCATCAGGTAGCGGTTGTAGATAAAATCCTCGCTGTATCTGGAGGCGGCCTCCAGCACGGCCCGGGCCGCGATAAGGTCGTAATCCACGATGTCCCGCAGCCGCCACCAGCCGCCCGGCCAGGGATTGGGAAAGTTGACCAGCCTGTCGTAGACCGGCAGGCCGCGCCCGCCGCCGTGCAGGTCGCTCTTCTTTTGGAATAGGGGTGAGGCCACCCGCGCGCTGGCCAGTTCGGTAAGCAGTCCCACCGTATTGTGCCACCAGACATTCATCAGGAAAGACCCTTCCCACCAGGCTGTAAAGAAATGGGAACTCCCCACTCCGGATTTACCGGTCGCCTCTAGGTCCAGGGCCATCTTGTTGCCGAACAGGGCGATCTCCCAGACGATGAGGGGATCGGTGTTGGGATTGAGTGGATCGATGAAGGGCGGCACGAAAATGCGGGACGCGGAATTGCCCATCTGATGCATGTCCAGATACACGGCGGGGAACCAATCCTTAAAGAGAACACGATTGACCATGCGGGATTCTTTCTGAGTCAGCATGAAGGCATCGCGGTTGTTGTCATGACCCACATAATGATGGTAAAGCCAGGGCAGCGAGCCCCCTTCGAATTCCGTCTTCAGATAGGTGTCGTACCACTCCTTGACCAGAATGAGACCGTCGGGATTAAAGGAGGGTACCAGAAGGAACACCACCCGGTCCCGGATGCGGCGGGTTTCCTCATCCTCCCGGGTGACCAGACCATAGGCCAGTTCCACTGAGGCCTGGGCCGCCCCCACTTCGGTGGCGTGCATGCTGCAGGTGATCAGCACAACGATGGGTGTATCCCGGGCGATGTTCTTCGCATCATCTTCAGACAGACCGCGCGGGTCGGCAATGCGGCGGGAGGCCGCCCTGATCTCATCCAGACGGGAGAGATTCTCGCTGCTGCTGATAACGGCCATGACCATGGGATTGTCGTTGGTGGTCTGGCCCAGCGTCTCCAGGCTGAGACGTTCCGAGCCCTGGTCCAGCAGCTGAAAATAGTCCACGATCTTCTGCCAGCCGATCAGCGTGTAATCCGCACCCACCTGGTGACCGAAGTAATCCCCGGGTTCCGGCACCTGGGCCCCCAGTGTTAAGGGCAGGAAAGTGAAGGTGAGGATGATACTCAGTAAGGTTTCGCGCTTCATGGTGACACCTCCTCCGTTGTTGATGATCACGCGGTGACTTGGGAGATCGCTTTTTTCACTCCGACTTCTTTCTTCGGATCGTATCCTAGTGCCATCCGGAATGCATCCTCTTCATGGGATGCAGTTCTACGCTGGTTACTCTCGCCGCGCATAAAGGCGCGGCACTCCGAAGGTAGTAATCAATTGCACACTACCGCAATTTATAACGTACCCCCTTTTAAATCCCTTATAACAACCTTATTATCTTTTCCTTCAATCCCTAACATGGAGTGCGTCCCCTTCATGGGATGCAGCTTCACGCGGCACGGATTCTTTAGCTTCCATCTCCCGCTTATCCCAGCCTTTTCACTGGTTACTCTCGCGGCTATAAAGGCGCGGCACTCCGGGTGTTACGAACCTATCTCATCATCATCAGCCGCTCGATCACTTCACTCCTCAGGGTTTTCTCACCGGAGCTGGCTCTGGCTGTCACCTTGTAGAGATAGACGCCGTTGGCGATCTGATCTCCCAGCTCATCCCTGCCGTCCCAGGGAATCATATTGAACCCCGCTTCACCCATAGCCTCAATGGTGCGGATGAGAGCGCCGCTCACACTGAAGATCTTTATTGTCACCTCCGCATCCACGCTGAGATAGAAGGTGAAGTGGGTGTTGTCGGTGACGGGATTGGGATAATTCAGCACCCGCTCCAGACGCAGTTCCCCGGCCGGAACGACCCGAAAATCCAAAACAGCCGCGGAGGAGTTGTTGGCGTTATCCCAGGCCTTGAGCCTGATACTGTGTTCCGCCTCACTCAGGTCGGGCAGGGCGTAGTGCAGACTCCCCTTGAGATAGCTTCCCTTGTCATAGGAGAAATAGTCGGTGATATTCTCCTCGTCGCCGCCGTCCAGCTGCAGGGTGATGGTATGCCCGATCTCCCCGGCCAGATTGATGCCCGTCTTGTCGTCTTCAAGCTGCACGTCGAGAACCGCCGGAAGCTGCACTAGATCACCGCTCACGAAAAGGTCGCGGCCGCTGAATCCCATTTCGATCTCAGGGCCCTTGCTGTCCACCAGCCCGCTGGTGCCTCCCACCGGAATATCTCCCAGATAACCGCTCCCGTCTGTCTGCCCGTTCCAGTAGTAGCATCTCAATCCGGCATCTTCTCCGCCGTAGCTGATATCCTTGGGCACCACGAAGGAGAAAGAAAAAACGCCGTTATCGACCTCCGCCTCGCCCCGGTAGAGGGTGTTGCCGTTCAGAATATAGTGAATTTCCGTGCCGTACGCGGTAGTGTAGCTCTTCTTCTTGCGGGCATCAGAAGCCAGGAGCCGCATTTCCCCGGAAAACCCGGATTCGGTCGATCCGGCCGCCTGCACCAGACCCAGGGCCTGGAAGGTGTCGGGCGAGACATCGGTGAAAGTCGCCGCACCGGCGGGAATTGTCAGCCGCAGGCAGGGATCTCCCAGCAATTGATAGGTCTCGTTGTTGCTGCGGCTGCCCGAGACCGCCTTGGCCAGACGCAGGGCGTCCCCCAGACGCTGACTGGGACCCGCCGCGTCCACCAGCTCCTCATGAAAGGAGGTGTTAAGGGCCTCATTATAAATGGCCGAACAGAGTCTGTCGGACGCAATAATGGCCACACAACCTCCCTCTTCCGAGGTGAGCAGTTCCTCGGCGAAACTTTCCTCCCCCAGCCGGTCATACCAGCCGAACAAACAAGTAGCCGCGTAAAAAACCGGCAGGGTGGAAAGGTTGGTGAGCTCTTCCAGATCCCGGTCACGGTAGAAGATCCATTCATGGGCCCAGAGTTTCTGATTGCCGTGTCCGATATAGTTGACGAAAATCGTACCCTCGTTGATGTGATTGATGAGATCTTCCCGGGCCTGGGGCTTGCGCAGGCCGTCCCCGGTGATCTCTGTGGCATATTCGGTCAGATATATTTTATCGATCGCGAAACGGGACGGGATGACCTTCTCAGCAATGTATTCCGAAGCGATGATGTGATTGACTTCGTTTCCCGTGCCGCCCCCCGCCTTTTCGTCATCCCCCACAAAGGTATAGAGTCCCTTCCAAAATCCCGGCTGGGGATCGGTTTCATAGGAGATGATTTTATCCACCACGGTTTTGGCCTGAGCGGAACTGCGCACCGTCAGGCGTCCCACCGAGAGATCCATGAGATAATCATTTCCGCTGATATAGGTATACCAGTCATCCGAGGCCCGGGAGCCGCTGCTGCTGGTTCCGTCGTACTCGAAGGGAGGAATCCAGTTCCCCCCCGGTTCGGTCACCAGATCGCGGTAATCATAATCGCCGTCACCGAAAAGGACCAGGTATCCCGGCGGCTTCGTCCAGTTCCCGGCGGCATAGCGCAGAAAATCCCGGATCGCCACCGGATCGAACATGCCTCCGGCGAACTCGTCATACACGTCCTGCACGTCCACCACTTCAGCGGTAAGGGAGTCCTGGCTCTGCCGGTGGACGGACAGCCGCTGGGCCTGATCCAGAAAATCAACGTGGGTCAGGATGATGACATCCCAGCCCGGTTGAGAAGAGCGCAGGCCTGCGTTCTCTCTCTGGACCAGGCCGGTGACCGCCAGCGCCTGATTCCGGTCCGCGGCCAGGTAACGACGCGGCTCTCCACCTGCCTCCTGGCGGGCAAAGACCCAGGAGGCCCCATCGGACTGGGGAGTCAAGCGTTCCGCAGCAGCAGGATCGGTGACATCCAGAACCAGGGGTTCCGAGGAGAAGCCCGCCAGCCGGTAGGCGTGAGTTCCGGCCTTGGCGGGAGAGAAAAAGCGCAGCAGACCGTCTTCCGCCTGCAGGCCGCGCCGGTAGGAGACTTCCAGCCAGTCTGAATAGGCGTAGGGTTCCTGGCTGAAACCGCCGTAGGAGTAGACAAGACGCAGGGTATTGCTGCCGTCTTGCAGATTTCCCGGCCAGTCCAGGCGGCCGGTGCTTTGGGTAATGCCGCCGTAAACAAGGTCTCCCAGACTGAGGCCGTTCAGCGAAAGCGTAAACCGGTGGGTGCCGCTGGTACCGCCGGCACAGCTCAGATAAAAACGCACCGTATCCTGAGGCTGGGGGTCGGGCAGATTTAGAGAAAAGGTCTCGGTGGGAGTGTTGAGCCGGAACTGGGTGTCGTACCAGAGCATGCCGGCTCCCAGGGGATCGATCAGATCCCGCTCTATAAATACGGTCTCCCGGAAGGACTGCAGCGCCTGAATGCCGGCCGGATCCGCCTGCGGGCCCGTCTGGACACGCTGCCCGTTCCTGCCGTCGTTAAAGATGAGCCAGTAGATGTTCTTCCTTGTATAACGGTTGATGTAGTGGGTATAGCGGCCCTGAGCACCGTCCCACTCCAGGTCCTCGCAGCCCCGGCCGTAAAAGTAGAGACAGTCGTCCCGGTCGAAGGAGCCGTCTCCGCCATCCTGAAGCAGGATGGGTATTTCTATAAGGGAATCGGGTCTGGGCGCGTTCAGGTCCCGGGGCAGTTCCCGGCCGCCATTGTTGCAGATCTTCAAGGTGGCCGGATCGATGGCGGAGAGATTGATATCCTCCGCTTCAAGATCCGCCCCGGTGAGGCAGTACAATCCTTCCTGACTAACGGGAAAGCTGAAGCGCTCCCCTCCGGTCAGAACCCGCTTCGATATGTTAGCCGAGGGAGTGCGTTCCTCTACCGCAGCCGCTGCCAGCCCGGGATTGACCAGGAGCCGGCTTTCCACCCGGGACAGGATCCTGCCGGGACTGACGGCAGTCGCCTGGCCCGCTTCCCCGCCGCTGAAGCGCACCCGCACCAGCAGCCGGTTATAGACGGTGAGCTTCCGCTGGAGGGGCAGATACCGGGCCGGATAGAGATTGATGCGGACCACCCGCATTCCGCCGAAGGAGGCAGGGTCCTCCACCCGGTACAGCGAGGCAGGGACGGGATCGCTGCTGCCGTAGGCCGGACCCTCTTCATAAACCTCTCCTCCGAATTCATCGTTGCTTAAGCGGGGAGCGGGCGCCAGATTGATATGCTGCCATTCCCGGGGACCTTCCGCCTCAACGCTCACCTCCGGCCGCGCTCCCTGAGGCAGGGCCACCAGCACCTGCCGGAAGGGCAGCAGGGGCTGGCCCGCCTCGGCCTGGAAAGAAGCGCCCGGCAATATCAGCCGCTGCCATTCCCTGCCGCCGCTCAGGAGAGTATCGATTTTTATATTTTCCGGGATGAAGGAAAAGACACATTCCTGCCGGCTGGAGCTGATCAGGGTGATCCCCGGCTCCGTTTCAGCGGCCGTCAGTGTTCCAGCCAATAGCAGCACAATCCCTGCGGTGATAATTGTCTTTCTCACCTGACATCCTTCTATCAATAGAGAAACTCCGGTCCTATGTTCACCTGAAATTTTTTTATGGCGGGAAACTTCTCTTTTATCAAGTCGATGATCTCCTGCCGATACTGGCTCCTCATCTCTTCCTTGATGTCCCGCTCAAGACGCAGTTCCAGAACCAGTTCCCGGTCTCCTTCCGTTTCCTGCAGCCGCAGATCATGATAACAGATCACCCCGGGAAACTGGAGCAGAATGCGGCGCACCTCTTTTTCTATCTGTATACGTTCCGGATCGGCGGTATCTACCGGGTCCAGATGCACGGTGGTGTAGGCGTGCAGCTTCCGGTTTACCATTTCCCCCACCCGCTCCGAGACATCGTGGCCGTATTTGAGGGTAAGGGCGTCGCTCACCACAATATGGAGCGAAATCACGGTGCGGCTGCCGTAGGTGTGGACGATGACATCGTGCACGTCCTGCACATCGGAATCCCGCAACACCAGCCGTTTGATCTTTTTCACCAGCTCCGATGAGGGCGAACGGCCCAGGAGGTCATCCACCCCTTCCCGGGCGATCCTCCAGCCTGTGTAGATGATGGTAACTGCGATGATCAAACCCACAATGCCGTCCAGCCGGCTGAAACCCAACCGGTGCCCCAGAAATGCCAGCAGGACCAGCACCGAGGAGAAGGCGTCCAGCCGGTGGTGCCAGGAATCCGCCTCCAGGGCCGCCGATCCCACCATCTCCCCCATGCGGTGAGCCACCTGTCCCAATCCTTCTTTAATAAGGATGGTGATTCCGATGATGACGATGATCGCCCAGGAGCTTTCAAATCCTTTCGGATGCAGCAGCCGGGACCAGGCGCTCCGGCCCAGTTCGAAGCCGGTGAGGATGAGCAGCATGGACATGACCAAGGTGGCCACTGCCTCCATGCGGCCGTGCCCGAAGGGATGCTCGCTGTCCGCCGGCCGGGCCGCGGCCCGGAAGCTCAGGATCAGCACCATCGAGGTGGCCGCGTCCGAAAGAGAATGGATGGCGTCCGCCACCAGCGAAAGAGAGCCGGCCATAAATCCCAGTGCCGCTTTGCCCGCCGCCAGGATAAGGTTGAGAGCGATGCTGAGCCAGCCGGCCAAAAAGCCGTAGCGGGCCCGCACCTCCGGAGACGAGGTCTCCTGGTAGTTCGGGACCGTCTTGCTGACCAGCCATGTCACAATTCGCTTCACTTGTCTTTTTCCCCGAGGCCGCCGGCCTCAGTCGCCCTCTTTGCCGAACATCTGTTCGATGCTGAATTTCAATATGGCCGTGCGCCGGAACACTTCATCCGACTGCAGGTGTTTTTTCCGCCAGGGTTCCGGGTCGTTCTCCTGATGGCTGAGGAGGACTTCCAGGCCGTGTTTCATCTCTGTTGGATCCGTGACCAGTTCCAGTCGTCCCGTGAGAATGAGGCTGCGGTAACCGTGGGCGCACTCCCCCTCTTTGTAGCCCTGGTCCTCGATGACCGTGGCGCAGGCGGCGGGATTGATGCGGATGATATCCAGTTTCAGCCCCTTATGAGCGCTGTGAAAGTAGAGGGCCGGGCCGTTCCGGTCCAGTCCGTAATTCATGGTCACCAGATAAGGCTGATCCTCCCGGCAGAGGGCTATGGTGGCATATCTGTTCCGCTGCAGGATATCCATAAGCAGGTCGGGATCACTCAGGGCGGTGTCCTTTTTCTGCAGATGGTAGGCTGACAGGTCCATCGTTTAGCAGCCCTGCTCCTGATCCCGTTGGTACACCACCCGGCCGCCCACGATGGTGTAATCCACCTTGGTTTTCATGATTTCGTTTTCGGGGACGGAAAAGAGATCCTGGTTCAGAATGACCATGTCCGCCAGGTATCCCGGCCTTATCATGCCTTTGCGGTCCTCCATGAATTCGGCGTAGGCCGAACCCAGGGTGTAGAGCTCGATAGCCTTTTCCATGCTGAGTTTCTCTTCCGGGAACCAGCCCTCCCCGGCTTCTCCGGCCCGGTCCTTTCTGGTGACCGCGGCGTAGAGACCCTCCATGGGATTAAGCGGCTCCACGGGCCAGTCGGTGCCGAAGGCCAGATGGGCTCCGCTGTCCAGCAGACTCTTCCAGGCGTAGGCGCCTCGGCAGCGTTCGTGCCCGATGCGCTTCTCGGCGTAACGTTTGTCGGAAATGCAGTGAGTGGGCTGCATGGAAGCGATCACTCCCAGTTGCGCGAAACGGGGGATATCCTCCGGCGCCAGGATCTGGGCGTGCTCGCTGCGGTGGCGGCTGTCCCGCTTGCCGTTCACCTCGGCCGCCTTGGCGTAGGCGTTGAGAATCCAGCGGTTGGCTTTGTCCCCAATGGCATGGATGCCGATCTGGAATCCCATCTCGTCCGCGGCCAGCACCTTGCGCTCCAGCTCCTGGTAGCTCATTTGGGCCAGACCGCTGGTGGAAGGATCATCATCGAAGGGAGCCAGCATCAGGGCCGTCTCCGACCCCAGGCTGCCGTCCATAAAATCTTTCATATACCCGGCCCGCAGCCAGTTGTTTTCTCTGGGATACTGCTTGCGCAGCTCGTCGTATTTCTTCAGTTCGGCCGGATCATCCGTGAGCCAGAGATTGAAAGTGACCCGGGCCGTGAGTCTGCCTTCATCCTTCAGCTTCTGGAGCAGATCCTCATTCAGGTTCAGGTGCTGCACCGAGGTCACCCCTGTTTCCCGGGCCCGCTGGAAGGACAGTTCCAGGGCTTTGAGATTGCGCTGCCGTGTTTCTTCTTCTGATAATTCGGGCTCTTTCAGCAGATCTTCGGCGGTTTCCTTGAGGATGCCGGTGGGTTCTCCGCTTACCGGATCGCGTACGATGGCGCCGCCGGGCGGATCGGACGTTTCGCGGGTGATGCCCGAGACCCGCAGCTCATAACTGTTCACCCAGACGGAATGACCGTCGACTCGGGAGAGGACAACCGGATTGCGGGGCGCCACCTTATCCAGGATCTCCTTGGTGGGCCACTGCTTGTCCGGAAAGAGTTCGTGATCCCAGCCGCGTCCCCGGATGAGCTCTCCGGGTTTGACCTGGGAGACCCGCTCCTCTACCATCTTCTGGATTACCTTCACGTCGGTGATGTTGCGGAAATCCAGGTTAATGAGGCTGAGGCCGCCGCTGAGGAAGTGCAGGTGGGCGTCGTTGAATCCGGGCAGCACCAGCCTGCCGCCGGCGTCGATGACGATGGTTTTTTCAGGATCTATATAATCCTTGATTCTGCGGTTCGAGGTGACCGCCACGATCTTCTCGCCGCTGACCGCCACCGCCTGGGCCCGGCGGTGCTGTTTATCGATGGTCACCACCTTGGCGTTTTTTATCACCAGGTCCGCGGCCGGACCGGTGTAGGGCTTGCCGCAGGATACAAGGCCGCCGCAGAGAAACACCGCGGCCAAGGATAGCAGGGTTATTCTTTTCATGGTTCCTCCTGTTCCCGGGATTGGGGATGTCGGATAATAGTATAGTAAAAATAGCGGAAACAGGGGTTTTTCGCAAGGTATTTCTTCCCTGCGGGCGGGATGTATTATTAACTTTTCAACTTGACATTCCGTCAATATTTTATTATCGTAGACCAATACCTGAAACGCTTCATTTACTCTTATAATAGTAGTGTAAAGAACCCAGGATAATCTCCTTTCTACAAGGAGAGTGGTGGATTATTGCTGTTTCTTTATTCAGGCCCGCACCATGACACTGTTTCGAACATTCCAGTGCACATTTTCTCCCTAAAGCCCGGCTCCGGAACAGCCGGGTTTCAGGGTTTTGTGAAGCACATTATATCCCGAAAGCCCGACAGATGACCATCATATATAAAAAATAGTCGTGTGGCACGACTCCCGGCTAAAAAATGCCGGGATGGTCGTATCTAAGACTTTCTATTAAATTCGCTGAAATAACACACTGTATGCAAAAAAACATCGACTGGCTTACCAGTAAGCCGTTTGCTCACAGAGGATTGCATTCCGGTAAGGATTGTCCGGAAAATTCGCTGCGCGCTTTTAAAAAAGCCGTGGAAAAAGGAATCCCGATTGAACTTGATGCGCGTGTCATCGCCGACGGCGAGATTGTCGTGTTTCATGACGATCATCTGGAGCGTATGACCGGCGCAGCAAAAAATATAGAGGAGCAGGATTTCAAAAGCATACAAGAATTACGCTTATTGGGGAGCAGGGAAGGCATCCCCACCCTGCGGCAGGTATTAGAACTTGTGAATGGTAAGGTCCCGATTCTGGTGGAAATAAAAAACAATCAGAATAAAAAAGGGATCGAAGAGATTCTTGCGAAGGTGCTGAGTGGTTACACGGGTCCTTTTGCCGTTCAATCATTTAATCCTGTTACCCTTTCCCGGTTCAGGAAAAACGCTCCGGGAATCATTCGGGGTCAGCTTTCCAGTGATTTCCGTAACCTGAAGATGAATATCGTGAAGAAATTTTTACTCAGAATAATGCTGCTGAATTTGGTATCACGGCCCGATTATATTGCCTACGACATCAGGGCGCTCCGGACCTGGGCGGCAAAAATTATCCGAAAAAGAAGGCCATTAATTCTCTGGACCATCAAAACCGAAGAAGAAAAAAAGCTGGCGGAAAAAATCGGGGACAATTACATATATGAACTATGACATACCTGCCCGATCACGCGAAAATCACTTGCTTTTATTCCTGAAAGTAGTTATATACAGCCAGGCCCACCACTAGCTCTTCCAGCTGATACTGTTGGATATCCATTTCTGTTTCCGAAGGCGGGTATTACGTTCGTCATTTTACGCAATGATTTCACACCATGTGACTACTGAAACTCCATCCTCCGGCCTGAAAAGATGTCTGAAAATAATGTACGGATAGTACAGGGCGTGAGGACGGTTGGATGACAGGATCGTTTTTCACCTGTTTCTGGGAGGCTACAGATGGAGAGAAAAGAACGCCGGCTGAAACTGCGGGAATCCCTTAAAAAGAATCCCGTGAAACAGTTTCAAAAGCAGACGCTGTCAGTGGGATGGCATTTTTTCTGGAGACAGCTTTTCCTGCTGGGTCCGCTGTATCTGGCGGCCTTCTACAGTGAGTTTCATCCCGAAAGCCTGTCCAATTTCTCTGCTGTTTTGATTAATCTGCTGCTGATTCCCTGTATTTTTTATGGATTCGCCACTGCGGAAGAATGGCGCCGCAGGAGTGTCTTGCTGCCATTAAATCCTATTACGGCCGGTATGGGGAACGGTTTTTCGCTCTGGTGGAGAATCCTCCTGGGATGGATCCGCTGGATCATTCCAGTGGCAGTGCTGCTCTTCCTGGGCTCCCTGATCATGCGCACTGAATGGTTCATCAACACCCTGGCGTTTCTCATCTGGCTCGCCGGTTCCATTCCGATCATGGGGATGGCCGTCCGGCACTGGCGGCGTACCCGTGACATCGATGCCGGGGAAGCGGGCCTGACCGCTGACTATCCGCCCGTTGAAAAAGCGGTTCAAAAAGGTACACGCGGACCGGAAAAGAAAATGAGGATGTTTCCGGTCTTCGCGGTGCTCTATACCTGCGTGCTGATC
>CAZUMH010000023.1:0-37633 GCA_964621645.1 uncultured bacterium | reverse complement strand
TGTGGCCGGAGATGATCGATGCCATGCCCTTCAAGATGGGCGGTATGATGCGGTTTATGGGTAAAATACCCGGTGCGCTGAGTCTCATGAAGCCGATGTTCCCGATCCTCTTTCCAAAACTGCTGCCGCTCATGATGCCCAAGGTAATGCCCGCTATGCTGGAACGGGTAGGGAAGTTGATCCCCATGCCCGACTATATGGCGGAACAGATGCCGGAATTGATGCCCAAAGTGATGGACAACCTTATGCCCCACATGATCGGTGATGTGGTGCCGCTGGTGACCCAGCCTATGATCGATTATCTGCGGGGCAAGGGCGGTGCGGGTCAGTCTGGACAGAAAACCGCATGATACTGTTCCCGGATGAAGGCTGCTTCGGACAGAAGATTGATTTCAATGATCCAGCCGTACTGTTCGTACCGTCCAAAACTGGTGCGGCAATAAGACTGCAGGCACGGGGGAATGATTCCACGGATTCAGAATCTCAGATTACGCTAGGTAATGTGTAACAAAAATGGAACCGGAAAGGGACACATTACCTAACCGTCTTTTCCACAAGATGTTAGAGTGAGAGGTAAAAGCTCGACTCTCTTACCTGCCGGTAAAACGGCTTAGTCCCGGCGAAAAGGGAGATGTCCCTATCTGCCTGAAAGAAAACAAGTTGAGGGGAAGGGGATTATTTTGGTAAAGTTCTTGCGAACATCGATAAGATTCCAGATAATGAGACATATATTTCCCGGATAGATTAAAGATATAAAGGACACCATGAGACAGATACGCACTAAAAGGGGTCTCGACCTGCCCATCACCGGCCAGCCGGTGCAGGAGATCCGCGAAGAGCTGGAGACCAGGGAAGTGGCGGTACTGGGGACAGATTACGGTGGTCTCAAACCCCGCTTCCAGGTCGAGGTGGGTGACACGATCCGGCGGGGCGATATCCTCTTCCTGGACAAAAACAGACCTGAAATTGTCTTTACTGCTCCAGCGCCAGGAAAGGTCAAGGCCATCAACCGGGGTGAAAAACGCTCGTTTCTCTCTATCGTTATCGTCCGGGAGGGCAAGGGAGAAAAGACGTTCTCCAAACACACTACGGGCGCCCTGGAGAAGCTGGCAAGAGATACTGTTGCAAAACAAATGCTGGAATCCGGTGTCTGGGCTCTGCTGCGGACCCGACCTTTTGGCACCATTCCGGATCCCGCGGATGAACCGGAGGCGATTTTCGTCAAGGCCATGGACACCAATCCCCTGGCGCCCGATGTGCGGTTGATTCTGGCTGAAAGAGAAAATGATTTCATCAACGGTCTCTCCATCCTGTCTCGTCTGACCAAGGGCACGGTCTATGTCTGCCAGAGCAGCGGGAAAGCATTGCTGGCTCCCTCAAATCCCGCTATTGAGCAGGTACAGTTCAGCGGCCCTCATCCGGCCGGGAATGTAGGCACCCATATCCATTTCCTCAATCCGGTACACAGCGGTCGGAGCGTTTGGTATATCGGAGCCCAGGATGTCTGCGATCTGGGATACCTGTTCACCGAGGGCCGGCTAAACGATACCCGGGTGATATCACTGGCGGGGCCGTCCGTAAAGGAGCCCCGACTGGTCCGGTGCAGCATTGGTGCCGGTCTGGATGAACTTACCAGCGGGCAGTTGCGGGAGGGAAGTCATCGGATCATCTCCGGTTCGGTTCTCTCCGGGAGTACCGCATCCGGTCCTCTGGCCTATCTGGGACGCTATGAGCAGCAGGTGAGCGTCATCCCGGAGTTCACCGGCTTGGGCTTTTTTGCCTGGATGAGTCCCGGTTTCAAACGCTTCAGCCTGAAGAACATTTACCTGTCCCGGCTGATACCGGGACGGCGTTTCGACTTCGATACGGCCCTCAACGGGGGCCCACGAGCTATTGTTCCCATCAACAGTTACGAGAAAGTAATGCCCCTGGATATCCTGCCGAACTATCTGCTGAGGGCTCTGGCTGCCGGAGACATTGATGAGTCAGAGAAACTGGGCTGTCTGGAGCTTGAAGAAGAGGACCTGGCGCTCTGCTCTTTCGTCTGTCCTTCAAAGATTGACCATGGTGCCAATCTTCGCGCTTTGTTAACAAAAATTGAGAAGGAAGGCTAGTGAAAGTAATACGACATCTATTCGATAGAGTAGAGAAGCATTTCCAGAAAGGCGGAAAGCTGGAATCTCTCTACTATCTGTACGAAGTGTTCGAATCTTTCTTCTTCGTATCCAAGAAAACCAAATCAGCTCCCCATGTACGTGACGGAATAGATCTCAAACGGGTGATGATCACCGTGGTCATAGCCACCCTGCCGGCCGTATTCATGGCGATGTACAACACCGGATTGCAGGCAAACCGCGTCTTGGCCCAGGCCGGACTGGAGGCCGCCACTACCTGGCAGGCTCATGTGATTGCGCGGCTGGGAATCGGTTTCGATCCCCATAGCTTCTGGGCTGCGCTGGCCCACGGGGCCCTCTATTTCCTGCCTGTGTATATTGTCACCTTCCTTGTCGGGATAGCCTGGGAGGTGCTCTTCGCCTGTGTCCGCAAGCATGAGATCAATGAGGGATTTTTTGTCACCAGCATGCTTTTTGCCCTGATCATGCCTCCAAACATTCCCTTGTGGCAGGTAGCGCTGGGCATTTCTTTCGGTGTCGTTCTGGGCAAGGAGGTTTTCGGGGGTGTGGGGATGAATATACTCAACCCTGCTCTGGTGGGACGTGCCTTTCTCTTCTTTGCCTATCCGGCCCAGGTATCCGGAGACCGGGTCTGGGTTGCCATAGATGCCATGAGCAAGGCCACTCCGCTGGCCCGTCTGGCCGAGTCTTCCATGGGCGCGGGCGTCAGCTGGATCGACAGTTTTCTGGGATTGATTCCCGGTTCCATGGGTGAGACTTCGACGCTGGCCTGTCTCATCGGGGCGGCTATTCTCATCATCACCGGCCTGGGTTCCTGGCGCATAATGCTGAGTGTGTTTGCCGGCATGGTTGCCACCTCGCTGCTCTTCAACGTCATCGGCAGTGATACGAATCCCATGTTTCAGCTCTCACCTCTCTGGCATCTTACCCTGGGCGGCTTTGCTTTCGGAACAGTTTTCATGGCCACCGATCCGGTTTCAGCCGCGATTACAAGAAAGGGAAAATACTATTATGGATTCTTAATCGGATTCCTTGTGGTCATGATACGGGTGGTGAATCCCGCTTTTCCCGAAGGGATGATGCTGGCCATTCTCTTCAGCAATGTATTTGCTCCGATCATCGACCGGATGGTCATCAACGCCAATATTAAAAGGAGGCTGGCGAAACATGTCCAATGACAGCATTTCCAAGACCATCGGAGTAGCCCTGGGCGTCTGTCTGGTCTGTTCTATACTTGTCTCTGCCGCCGCGGTTTCCCTCAAGGGAATCCAGAAAGAGAATCAGAAACTGGAGCGGCTGAAAAATATTCTGGCTGCAGGACATCTGCTCCAGGAAGGAGAAGATCCCGAAGCGGTCTTTGAGAAACGGGTGACGGCAGCGGTAATCAATCTAAATACAGGAGAGGAAGTACCTCCCGAAGACTACACGGAAAAGTTGAATCCACAGAGTTTCGATATCAAACAGATGGCCCGGGATCCCCAATATGGCCAGGCTCTACCGGGTGATCAGGACCAAGCCGGTATCGGCCGCATGCCCCGTTTTATGGTCATCTATAAGGTGAAAGAAGGGGACAATTTTTCTGAACTCATCCTGCCCATTTACGGCAAGGGACTCTGGTCGACCATGTACGGTTTTATCGCCCTGGATGCCGACCTGCGCACCATCAAGGGATTGACCTTCTATGAACAGGGCGAGACACCGGGTCTGGGGGGTGAAGTGGACAATCCCAACTGGAAGCGGCTCTGGGTGGGAAAGGAGGCTTTCGACATCGAGGGACGGGTGGTAATCCAGGTAATCAAAGGAAAGGTGTCGCCGGATGATCCCGGGGCCAAACACAAGGTAGACGGCCTTTCCGGCTCAACGCTGACCACCCGGGGAGTAAACAATCTCGTCCGCTTCTGGCTGGGAGATCAGGGCTACGGCACCTTCTTCCGGAAACTGAGGGGGGAGGCATAACTATGAAGAAAATGACAAGTGTCCTAACCAAGCCGATCATCGGCGAGAATCCCATAGCCTATCAGATCCTGGGGATCTGTTCAGCCCTGGCCGTCACCTCGAAACTGGAAACTTCCATCGTCATGTCCATCGCGGTCATCTTCGTGCTTTCCCTTTCCAGCCTGGCGGTCAGTCTCATCCGCAATCACATCCCATCCAGTATCCGCATTATCGTGGAGATGACGATTATTGCTTCTCTGGTCATCATCGCGGATCAGATCATAAAAGCTTTTGCCTACGACATCAGTAAGCAGCTTTCTGTGTATGTGGGGCTTATCATCACCAACTGCATCATCCTGGGCCGGGCCGAAGCCTATGCTTTGAAGAATCCTCCCCTGGAGAGCTTTTTGGACGGAATCGGAAATGGGCTGGGCTATACCCTGATTCTCCTGATAGTGGGAGCGATCAGGGAACTGGTGGGATCCGGCAAACTGCTGGGAATGACCGTACTGCGTCTGTCCACCGACGGCGGCTGGTATGTGCCGAACGGGCTGTTTCTACTCGCTCCCAGCGCTTTTTTCCTGATCGGCGGCATTATCTGGGTGGTGCGTACCTGGAAACCGGAACAGATCGAAGAGGACTGATCCGGATTGCCGTGCTTTGCAATATAACAATCTAACTGCGGGAAAGAAAAATGTTAGAACACTATCTGGGATTATTTGTCCGCTCGATTTTCATGGAGAATATGGCTCTGGCCTTTTTCCTGGGTATGTGCACCTTTCTGGCCGTATCAAAGCGGCTGGAAACTGCCGTAGGCCTGGGTGTGGCGGTGGTAGTAGTACAGGCTATCACGGTGCCGGTGAACAACCTCATCTATAATTACGTGCTGAAAGAGGGAGCTCTGGGCTGGGCCGGACTGCCTAATGTCGATCTCGGTTTTCTCGGGCTCATCACCTACATCGGCGTTATCGCTGCTATGGTACAGATTCTCGAAATGACGCTGGACAAATTTGTACCCAAACTCTACTATGCCCTGGGCATCTTTCTGCCGCTGATAACGGTGAACTGCGCTATTCTGGGCGGTTCGCTCTTCATGGTGGAGAGGAATTACGATTTTGGCGAAAGTGTTGTCTTCGGTCTGGGATCCGGTCTCGGATTCGCCCTGGCGATTATCGCCCTGGCCGGGATCCGGGAAAAGATGAAGTACAGCAATGTGCCTCGCGGTCTGCGCGGTCTGGGCATCACCTTCATCACCGTGGGGCTCATGGCCATCGCTTTCATGCTTTTTTCAGGTATTCAACTATAACGAGGGATTATTGATGACGGGCTTTTCTCTCATCCTGCTCGGCGTTGTCTTTTTTACGCTCATCGTTCTCTTCCTGGTGGTGATCATACTGCTGGCTAAAGCCAGGCTGGTGCCCAGCGGGAATGTTCAGATTATCGTCAACGAATCTGAGGAACACACCTACACGGTTCCCATCGGCGGCAAGCTGCTGAGTGTGTTGGCGGAACAGGAGATTTTCGTTCCCAGCGCCTGCGGCGGGAAAGGAACCTGCGGTCAGTGTAAGGCTCTGGTCACTGAAGGGGGAGGCAGTCTGCTGCCCACCGAAGCTTCCCTGATAAGCCGCAGGGAAGCACGTGAAGGATACCGTTTAGCCTGCCAGGTCGCCGTTAAAGAAGACATAAAACTTCAGGTCCCGGAGGAGATCTTCGAAATCAGAAGGTGGGAGTGCACGGTCAGATCCAACAAGAATGTGGCTACCTTTATAAAAGAATTGATCCTGGAGCTGCCGCCGGGGGAGGAGATGGATTTCCGGGCCGGCGGGTATGTTCAGATCGAAGCGGATCCGCACACGGTTCGTTATCAGGATTTCAATATCGAAGAAAAATTTCGGCCGGACTGGGACCGCTGGAACATGTGGCGCTATGTCTCAAAGGTCGACGAACCGGTCATGCGGGCCTACTCAATGGCCAACTATCCTGAGGAGAAGGGCATTATCATGTTGAACGTACGCATCGCATCGCCGCCGCCCTCTAAACCGAAGGTGCCTCCCGGACAGATGTCATCCTATATCTTTAACCTTAAACCGGGTGATAAAGTGATCATATCGGGTCCCTACGGAGAATTTTTTGCCCGGGAAACCGATAACGAAATGATTTTTGTCGGCGGTGGAGCAGGCATGGCCCCCATGCGGTCCCATATTTTCGATCAGCTCAAACGCCTGAAATCAAACCGCAAGATATCTTTCTGGTACGGTGCCAGAAGTCTGCGGGAAGTCTTTTACGCCGATGAATTTGACGAACTTGCGAAAAAATATCCCAACTTCAGCTGGCATCTGGCCCTTTCAGAAGCACTTCCCGAAGACAATTGGAAAGGCCTGACGGGATTCATCCATCAGGTGCTCTACAATGAATATCTAAAAGAACACAAGGCTCCGGAGGATTGCGAGTATTATCTCTGCGGTCCTCCCCTGATGATAGACGCGGTGCAGAAAATGCTGGATGATCTGGGAGTGGAGAAGGAGAACATCCTTTTCGATGATTTCGGCGCCTGATCTGTTCCCCTATACCGGAGGTAGATGGTGATGGAATTTATTATTATGATGCTCGCTTCCGTGTTGCTGTTTGGCGGACTCATGCTGATTCTCAACTGGGTGCGATATAAGAAAAGACGAACGGGATGCTGCAGCAGCTCGGCTTCTTTGAAGCAGGGAAGCGAAAAACGCGTCGTTCATGCCTGCGGAGACCGGTGTTCCTGTTCCTGATTTTCTTTGGCCCGAGGAGTAACAACGTACTGTCCACCGCTGTCCCGTAAGCGACAATTTGTAAACTCATTATAAAAATCCCCCGGGCCGCCAGGCAGGGGGAAAATTATTTGAATATTTGCCGTAAAAAGTCTATTTTACCTAGCATACATCACTTGCTGAACGTCAGCTGAGCCTATTTCGAAAGGAGGGGCGCCATTACACCTTCACAGAAGACAGCACATCACTCTCGCGCTTCGCTCTGGCGGAAAATATCTTCCATGAAATTTGCCATTGCACTGCTCATTGTCCTGGGAACGGCTTCCATTATTGCGGTGGTGCTGGGGGAGATCTATCCCGCAGGTGTGCCTGGTGGAGAGAGTTTTTACGCGGCGCGAATCAATCCGGCGAAATTCCGCATTCTGAGAACATTGGGAGTCTTTAATCCCTATTTCTCTTTCTGGTATATCGGCCTGCTCGTTCTGCTTACCCTTTCAATGCTGGTCTGTATGGTACGTCGGGGACGGGCCTTATTTGATCTGGCTTTTCGGGCCAGAACAAGGAATTCTCTCGATGAGGTAAAGCAAATCAAGGGGAGCAGGGAAATCAGGGTGTCAGCATCGCTGAGGGAGGCGGTCACTGCAGCTTCGGCGTATCTCAAGAAAAAACGGTACAGCACCGAATGCCGCAGGGAGACGAAGACGGCTTTTTTATATGGACACAAAGGTGGGCTGACCCATATCGGCATCCTGCTGCTTCATTTTGGGCTGGTACTCATATTCCTGAGTGGCCTGATTACCACTCTCCTGGGATATTCCGTGTATCAGTATGGAAGCCCAGGGGATATATTGACGGTTCCGGGCCGTAATTTTAAGATACGGGTGGATGATTTTACAATACTTACCACACCGAGAGGAGCGGTGAAGGATTATCTCTGTGACCTGACCGTACTCGAAGAGGACAGCGAGATCGTGACAAAGCAGATTGAAGTCAACAGGCCGCTTCGTTACAAAGGAATTAATATGTATCAAAGCTCCTTCCAGCCAGATCCCAGAGCGGTGAAGTCCGTGATTCTTCAGGTAAGAAAGAACGGGGCGGATTCACCGGAGTACCGGGTGACAATCCCCATGAACAGGAGAATACCCATTCCCGGAACCGATTTTTCTCTGAGTATTGTTGATTTTGCCGGCAACTTCCGTCTGGAACAGGGCCGTGTCATTTCAGCGCCAGGCATTAAGGGATTCAGAAATCCGGCGGTAAAACTGGACCTTTCCGATAAAGCGGGCCGGGTGATAAAAAGCGGCTGGGTGTTCACCCCCCGAATGAGCGGATTCTATAATTATTTCAAAGAGTATACCATGCAGCTGGTGGATTTCGACAGCCAGTATGAAACAGGACTCAACATAACATACAATCCAGGTGCTCCGGGTATATGGGCGGGGATTATCATGATGACGATGGGGATTTTTCTTATATTCTCCCTTATTCATAAACAGATGTGGCTGGCCTTTAGTGAAATTACCGATACGAAGACGGCGATCATTCTTGCCGGGAGGGCTAACAAATATCCGGAAAGTCTGTCGGAAGAACTGAATACTCTGATAAATCACTATAAACAGCGATAGAGGAGTTCACGATGATGAGCATGGATATTACCTTTTTCTGGGCCGCGTTCTGGTTTTACTTCGCCGGGTTTATCGCATTCACGATTTTTCTCGCCTATGATAAAAAACCCGTAACAAATGCGGGGACGATTTTTATGGCCGCCGGATTCATCTTGCAGTCGGTGGCGATTGTACTTCGCTGGCGGCTGGCCGGCCATCCTCCCTTTACCAATATGTATGAGTATATGAATGTGATGGCCTGGATGGCAGTGGCCACGTTCATGTTCATTATGTACAGGTATAAAAAGCCGATCGTGGGATCGTTCGTGGCTCCCGTCACCTTTATTCTGATTGTCAGCGCCTCGCTTCTGCCTAAAGATATCAGTCAGCAGCTCATGCCGGCCCTTCAGGATATCTGGCTGACTATTCATGTTTCTCTGGCCGCCGTGGGAGAGGGTGCCTTTGCCGTTGCATTCGGGATCAGCGTGATGTATCTCATCGTGGAGAAGAAGCACAGTGCTGGCTCCGGAGATTTTTTAAAACGATTGCCTGCTCTGGAAAATCTCGATATAATCAATTACAAGGCTATTTCCCTGGGATTTCCGCTTTTCACCGTAGGGGCGCTCTTCGCAGGCGCCATTTGGGCGAACAAGGCGTGGGGGGCTTTCTGGAGCTGGGATCCCAAAGAGGTTGGTTCCTTGATCATCTGGATCTTCTACGTCCTCTACCTGCACGCCCGTTTTCAGCGAGGCTGGCGGGGAAGAAGAGCGGCATGGATGTCTATAATCGGTTTCATCATGGTTCTCCTTTCTTTCTTTGGCAATATATTTTTAGGGGGGCAGCACTCCTACGGATGATGAATAAACGATACAATGAGGTATTTATCAGTAAGGCGCCGCAGATCTCCGCGGCGCCTTACTCGTATCATTGAATTTTTTTTCGGGAAAGGAACGGGAAGGTCAGTCCCCCCATATTCCGGGAATAGCGGTGCCGCAGTAGCGGCAGGCACCCTTTACGATAGCAATACTGTTGATGAGATATCCGGTTCTATTAATGACAATCTTGCCGCAACTGGGACAGTAGGTGTGTTCGCCTGGATGTCCGGGGACATTCCCTACGTAGACGAAATTAATTCCCTCCTCCATTGCTATTGTACGAGAGCGCTCCAGAGTGGAGAAAGGAGTAGGAGGGAGGTTCTTGAGCCGGTATGAAGGGTAGAACCTCGTGAAATGGACGGGTACATCCAGGCCCAGGTTGGCTGTGATCCAGCGGGAAAGATCACGGATCTCCTTTTCGCTGTCATTCAGGGTGGGGAGCAGAAGATAAACGATTTCCAGCCAGACGCCTTGTTCCTTAATGGTCACCAGGCTATCCAGAACCGGCTTCAATTCACCGTTCACCACCTCGTGGTAAAAATCATCGTTAAAAGACTTCAGATCGACCTTGATAGCGTCCACCTGGCGGCAGAGTCTGATAAGCGGTTCACTTTCGATATAACCGGCGGTTATCACCACGTTTTTTACACCGTTCCTGCGGCCGGCAACTGCTGAATTTAGCATGTATTCATAGAAGACGGTGGGCTCGCTGTAGGTATAGGCAATGGAGAGGCAGTCATTGTCTCTGGCCTGCCGCACAACTTCCGAAGGAGGCAGATAGTAACTATGGAGGGCTTCGGGACGCACCTGAGAAATCTGCCAATTCTGGCAGAATTTGCAGTTCACGTTGCATCCGGCCGTGGCCAGGGAAAAGGCCGAGCTGCCGGGATGGAAGTGAAAGAGCGGCTTTTTTTCGATAGGATCCGCGTGATAAGTGCAGGGGCGGCTGTAGACCAGGGTGTAATAGGTGCCCCCTCTGTTTTCCCTGACGCCGCAGTAGCCGCGCTCCCGGTCGTCGATTTCGCATTGGCGAGGACAGAGCTGGCAGCGTATTTTCTTATGATCCAGTTTTTCGTAATGGAGTGCTTCTCTGATGAAGCGTTTGTCTTCGTCCTGATGAGGGGATGTGAGGATTTCTCCTCCTCCCGCAAGTCCGGCGATTCCGGCACAGCCGGAGAGATGCAGGAAGCGGCGGCGGTCCAGGTTGCCGGTGGTATCATCAGGTTTAAGGCTGTCGTTGTTTTTCATATCTTCTTTTACGTAATTAGATCTCAATGAGTTCGATATTGGCAGGATTGGATGTCCCCAGACGATGCCTGCTGTCCGCGGCTGTCCGGATGTAGCTCGGCTCCCGGCCCGCCTCTTTGAGGGATTTCAGTCCCAGCTCTCTCCGTTTATCTTCTAATACGCGCCAGCCGATAATATCCAGGGCCACCGGGTCGGTGGAGAGCAACAGTGCGTTGCTGGGCCAGCGCCATTGAGGCATGAAGGATGGGCCGCCCTCATACTGCGCTTCCAGTGCGTCACAGATATGTAGGCGTACCTTCCGGCGGAAGGGAGGGAGCATCCAAACATCGGGGATGTAGGGGTCGCCGCGGTCGAGATGGTATTTATTGGGATTATGAATGGCTCCGAAGATATTTTTAAGTGAGATGGTGACCCCGGCGATGCTGTGGTCCCGGAGCACTGGCAGATTGATTACGCCGTCACAAACCCTGGTGATGGTTTTACAGATGAGACTGGCCACGCTGCCATACATGGCGAGTTCAGACTCAAAACCATAGCGTTCATTACCGAGGCAGCGTATTTTCCCCGGAGTGTCACTGGGCTGGAAGCGTCCATCCTCGAGATCACGGGTAAACCGGTCCCAGATGATAATATCCTGGGGCCGGATGCCTGCTTTCAGCAGCATCTCGCTGACGGCGTCAACCAGCTCCGGATGGGTGGAACCGCGGCCCGAAAGGCAGTTCACCTTGAGTCCGATTACCTCTCCCTTGCCGACCACCTGCTGCCATGCCTCCTCCGGAGTGTCACGGTCAAAGAGCGACTGGAGCCCCCGGTTTACCTGATTGAGCAATTTCCCTGAGTCGAGAGCGCCGTCCCTGCTGCGCACGGTATCATCCACGCATCTGACGACTCGGGAACAGGAACCGTACAGTCGTGGAGATGACGGCCTGCCTCCGGGTAAAACGGCTGCACCGCCAAGCAGAAATCCTGTTTTTATAAAGTTTCGCCGTTTCATCAGTCAATAGGTTCCTCTTTTCCATCTGATGGCCAGCGTAATAAAGATACGGTATATTTATTTGATCCGCAACGCTTCCTTTACCGCGGCTTCCGCGTCCAGCACCCGGAAACCGTCGTCCATTCTGGCGGTTTTCTTTAGGATATCCTTAAGCTCCGGAACTGTCAAGCTGCTGTTCACACTTTTCATCAAGGCGATTACACCGGCCACGATGGGGGGACCATTTGAATAACCCCAGCCATCCTGAAAAACGGGATCAATGTCATAGGGCCAGGTACAGACATCACGCAGGGGATCGATTTCCCGGGGATGATCCGGAACCGAAACAATGCCGCTGTGAACGATTAATGGATTCAAGTCGGCGGAATCGCAGAAGACATACCGTTTGTTCTCAATCCTGAGATATTCGGGATGGACATCGACAAAAATTGTTCCCTTTTTGGCAGCATAGGCTACGGCCTCATCCAGTTCCGGTGAGTCCTTGACGGGGCCCATGGAACTGGTGACGGCGGCGGCGCCGTGATCCGCGGCGTATCTGATTCCCTCGATTACATATTTCTCATAAGGACGTTCGGGCATGGAATCTTCATTCGGTACGGATTTGGGGCGGGCCCGAATGGGGATAATTTTACTGGCGGGCGCTATCGTATGAATGATCGTGGCCATCCATTCACCGTGCCAGGGTTCAAGGACACCGATATCCTGTCCCGGCACCAGTGACACAGGGTCGACATATTTGTGGGCGGGATCGGATTTTATATTAAACAGCCAGTCCAGCACGGCGACTCGGATGTTCTCTCCTTTGCTCAGGGCCCAGGCTTTATCTATCTTGTGATAGGTGATATAATTTGTTTCTTCGCTGGATTTGCTGATGTCCTGGGGATTGCTGTGGTAGGCAGTGAAAACGAAACCGGTTAAGAAAACGGTGGTGATCCGGCTGATTCTCGACATGCTGTTCTCCAATCTCAGGTTTGGTTCATCAAGGTATTGAACGCCGTAAATTCAAGAAAGGTCTCTTCTGTCTATTATTTGTCCCATTCCTTCCATGGTGCATTATTTGGACTCTATGATATCAGTTATGTTTAGGCAGGATATCACGCAGTGCCTGTTCCAGATTTGTATGGATGAATTGGTAACCTGTTTTACTGAGTTCTCCCGGGATTACCCTGCCGCCGGAGAGCAGAAGATCCTCAGCCATCTCTCCGAACAGAGATGTTACCAAAAAAGCGGGGATAGTCATAAACGCCGGCCGATGCATGACCCGGCCCAGGCTGCGGGTAAACTCCGCGTTGGTCACCGGATTGGGGGAGACCAGATTGACAGGACCGGAAAGTGATTCCTCTTCTATAATAAAACGAATCATGTTCACCATGTCAGCGATGTGCACCCAGCTTATGTACTGGCGTCCGCTGCCGACTTTTCCGCCCAATCCAAAGGCAAAGGGAAACATCATCTTTTTCAGGAATCCGCCGGCGGGGCTCAGGACAAGGCCTGTCCTGATCGCAACGGTTCTGATCCCCGCTCGCGAGGCAGCTTCCGCTGCTTCTTCCCATTGTTGGCAGACATGGGAGGGAAAACCGCTGCCGGGCTGACCGGACTCGTCCAATAATTCATCTCCGGTATCACCGTAAAAACCGATGGCAGAGGCGGAGATAAAGACTTGCGGTTTGTGTTCCAGAGTCGCTAAATATTCGGAAAGCAGCTTGGTCCCGTTCACCTGGCTTTCCAGGATTTCCTTTTTTCTTTTTTCCGTCCAGCGGCCCCGGGAAAGGCTGGCCCCGGCCAGATGAATCACCGCGTCAATTGGGATGGACGGGGATAATTCTATCCTCCCCTGGGACGGGGACCAGGAGAATGATCCTGAACCGGATTGATGACGCAGCAACGGATAAATGGTATGACCGGCAGCGGAAAGAGAATGGGAAAGGGCGGTGCCGATGAGTCCTGAAGATCCTGTTATGAGGATGTTCATTGATGCCTCTTTTAAAAATACCGATTGTTTACATGATGGACCAAATTGTCCCTGAAAAGCAGTCGAGCCGCCGAAGCTATAGGTAAAATACGGGAGGTGGCGGTGAAAAGTTACCGCAGAAACTGTTCAGGCACGTTTAGAAGAAAACTTTGCGGGATTAAGAGTAAATGGTAAGATTAACCTCAGCTCATGCCGGAAACAGCATCCCGGAGTATAGGATCAAGCATCCGGCCCTTTCCTTTCAGCTTGCCTTAAAACCTGTCATTTACAATTGTATTAAAAATGGAGCCGAACGTGAAACGAATTCCGATTTCCGATCCCAGTGAATAATTCGTTTCCAGACGGCGGCGCTGCAGGAGAATATCATCCCGCGATGCCTCGCCTCTGGGCAGATAAAGCTGATCATGGATACTCTCCGCTCGCAGCTCAACATAAAACGATAACAACTTGCTCACTCGATATGAGATGTCGAAGTCCGCCTCAATGCGGTGATACTTGATGTTGTGATAATAATGAGAAAAATTCAGACTTGCATCAAGCTCGCCCCAGGGCTGAATCAAGCGTGCCTGAACGCCCAGCATGCCGAAAATGAACTGATCCATCATTTTTTCATACAATGTTTCCTCGAGGTAGCGATTATATTCATAGCCGAGATAATAGCCGATTGCCAGAATTTTCCGATTGGAGAGATTCCAGGGATAAAAATTGTACTCCACTGCTGGAGCAACGGATGCTTGTAAATCGAGATTCTGATAGGTGGAATGCTCACCTCTGGCGAAAAAGCCCAGGGACAGGTGGGAGCTTAGACTCTTTACTAGTTTAAATTCCAGTTCACTGTTTCTCAGTGTGCTGTTGATCTCTTCGTTATCGCTTTTATACGATTCCTGATTGTGCCTATAGTAAAAACTGGAAGAGAACTTCCAGTTTTCGGTGATACGTTCGGCACTTATTGAATTTGAGAGAGTGAGCTCTTTATTGCTCTTTTCTGCGCCAAGATCACCGTTCAGATTAATATGGAAAATCCAGTAGTTCCAGGGATCGGTTATCCTCTTTTCAGCCTTCTCTGCTGCTTTATCATACGTGATATTGATTGAGGTTGAAAGATCTGTCTGTGATACATAGGGCATAAGCCCCATCCTGATGACATGGACCAATCCTTCCCGCATAATATCCTCAGTATCCGACTGATTGCTCGTAAAATTCAAACGCTGATCTTTTCCTTCAAACGTTTCCTGACCTATATAATCGATGGTAAACAAGTGTCCACCGCTTCCGGTATGCTGAGTGGTTACCAAAATATACACCTGAGACAGTTTCTGATTGCGCGTAAAATTTACAAACGGAATAGATCGTATGAAGAAAGACCGGTCAAAAAAATCACAATCCAGGTAAACCCGCAGTGCTGCTGTCTTACCAGGATCGTTTACCCCGGTTTCCTGGGCGTGGCTGGCAATCAAGGGAAAAGTAACAAGGGATACTATGTAGAAGAAAAACAATATTTTTAAAGGTGTCGATTTCATTTAATCTCTCCGATATTTCCTTGAGAAGTCTTGTAGCAGAAGAATGAAATGTCAGGCAATTTCTTTTTTTCGATTCACTACATAATACAATCCCGGGATAATTACCATTGACAATAACATGGACAGGCACATACCTCCAATCATGGAAACCGCCATTGGCTGAAGCATTTCAGAGCCTTCACCAATGGCCAGTGATAGTGGCAGGAAACCGAAGATCGTAGCCAGGGTAGTCATCAAAATAGGGCGAAGACGAACGCGGCCGGCCATTAACAATGCCTCGGCTATATTTGGATTTTCATTTAAATATTTCTCCGTATAATCGATAAACAGAATACCGTTGTTGACAACTACACCGACAATCATGATCATTCCCATGAATGCGGAAATGTCCAGCGGTATGCCGGTGATCCACAGTAAAAGGAACACGCCGCTAACGGAAAGCACGGTACCCAGCAGAATAACCAGAGCGGTGTTGAAATACTTAAATTCGAATAAAAGAATGGCAAAAACCAACAAAACTCCAAATGCAAGAATCACCAATAGCTCTTTAAAGGCCCTTTGCTGGCTTTCATACTGACCGCCAATTTGTACGGTTACACCCGGAGGCAAATGAATTTGCTTCAACATTGTTTTAACATCTTTTATTATCAAGCCCAGACTACGGCCGGAAATCTGTGATTTTACATTGACTACCTGGCTGAGGTTTTCATGATCAATATCAGTCTTGCCCGATATCTTCTGAATGGTTGCTATTTCGTCCAGGGTTAACACGCGGTTAATGCTGCTAATATAGATCGGCAGCTGGCGAATTTTTTCCATACTATCGAAGTCCTGTTTGGGGTAGCGAACACGAATCGGGATCATTTTCAGACCCTCCATCATGGTAGATGCTTCATCACCCCATAAGGCCATGCGAACAGCCTGATCCGCGTCAGCCACCGAAAGACCGTAGCGGATGGCGGTTTCCGGCCTGACACGGATGACCAACTCAGGTTCACTGCGGTAAAATCCTTGGTAAACATCTACCGCTCCTTCGATGTGCTCAAGCGAATCAGCAACCTGTGCTGCAACTTGTTGTATAACATGCAAATTCTTGCCAAAGACTTTGATCACAATAGGAGCGATTTCACCGGAGAGATCGTTGAGCCGATCCGGCAGTACCTGAAATATTTCGGGCGCCAGGCGCGGCTCATATTTAGCGTCGAAATCTCGCAACTGGTCCATTATTTCGAAACTTGATTTCTTATGCCCTTCTCTTAAATTAATAACAAAATCACCGTCGTTGGCATGAGTGCGTGGATGTGCCAGGCTGCGTCCCGTACGCAGGGAATAAGTTTCCACATCCGGCAGTGTCATGATATATTCAGAAATACTCTTAAGCATACTCTTTGTTCCTTCGATGGAGCTGCCAGGCGGGGCCAGATAATCATGGACAATGGTCCCCTCATCCCATTCAGGCAGAAAACCACTGGGAATGCGGAAGTAGGACAATATCATAATTACTGTAAGCATCAGGATTAAGGCAAATGTAATAGCTGGCCATTTAATGACCGTTCGTAAAGCTTTTTGCTGCACGCCAATGATTTTTGGCAGGAATTTCCCGGGAAGTTTCTTTTTTGTGGAAATAAACATTACTGCGAGCACTGGAGTTAAAAAGACTGCCAGCAGCATGGAAACAAAGACTGCTATTGCCAAGGTCGAGGCCAGGGAGCGAAAAAATATACCTGGTACGCCAGAAAGAAAAAAAAGCGGTATAAATACAACCAGCGTGGTTAATGTCGCGCCCAGGAGAGGGGGAATTATTTCGCTCGTTGCCTTGACTACCGCTTCCGTGCGCGGATGTCCATCTTCCAAATAGCGTTCGATATTTTCTACCACGACAACGGCATTGTTCACCAGGATTCCAATCGCGGCTGCCAATCCCCCCAGGCTCATAAGGTTGAGATTCATCCCCAGTAACTTGATAAAAATAAAAGTGATTAAAAGCGCTGCCGGGATTATGACGGTTGTGATCAGGGTAATTCGCAATCGGCGTAAAAAAAGCAGCAAGATGATCATCGTCAGCAGCGTGCCTATAAGGATGGCATCGCGGACACTGGCCATGGAGCGCCGGATGAAATCGGTCATATCATACCATTTCTGCACTTTAACATCGGGAGGCAGGGCTTTCTCCAGTTCTCCCCAGCGTTTCTGAACCTCCTTCATGATCGAAACCGCGTTAGTTCTGGGCTGTTTAATCACGGTGATGAGAACCGCAGGTTTCAGATTGCTTTCACAGGCGATAAACGTCTCAGCCAAACTTGGCTCAACCGTCGCGATCTCGGAAAGCTTGACAGGAGTAACTCCATGCATGGCAACAATCGTATTCCCTATTTCGGTCATAGACTGAAACCTGTTATCGGCGATATTAAGGTAGAGTTTGTTGGCTTCGTTCAGACGGCCGACGTATTCCAATGAGTTGGTCTTGCTGAGAGCCTGCTCGATCTGCCGGTAATCCAGATGCAGCGCAGCCAGTTTCTGCGGGTTCAGATTAACCCAGTATTCCCGTTTATGACCTCCCATAACCTCAACATTGAATACTCCGGGAATACTTGCCAATTGCGGGCGAATGGTAAATATGCCGAGATCTCTGAGTGCCAGCAAATCCAGCTTGTCGGATGTGAGGCTGTACCCGGCCACAGGATAGGTGCTGGTGGTAATACGCCGCACTTCCAGCTCTACACCGGGGGGAAGCAGATGTTGAATCTGCCCCATAGCGGCCTGAACGAGCTGATAGGCCCGGAACATATCCTGACCCCATTGAAAATCGATATTGATCTCGGCTGATCCCCGGCTGATGGAGGAGCGGACCAGCCGTACACCTTCCACCATCATGGCCGCTTCTTCGATGGGTTTTGCTACTTCGATTTCCATTTGCTTGAGGGGAGCCAGCCCATAATCAACCATCACGGCGATGCGGGGAAAGGTGGCATCCGGAAATACACCCTCGGGGATCTGAAAAATCAGGTAGAATCCAATTAACGAGAGCAGCAGGGCGGTAAAGAGGATGGCCCGTTTGTTGTCGATGGGGAAACTGGAGAACTTGTTCATTCGGTAATGACCTCCATGCCCTCTGTCAACGAATAGGCCTTATCCGTAACCACCGATTCTTTTTCCGCCAGTCCGGAGAGCACTTCAACCCAGTCGGTTCCGGTAATACCAATCCGCAGTATTCGTTTCTCAGCCTTCCCGTCCTTGATGACGAAAGCACTATAGATGCCTTCCTCTTCCAGCAACGCGGAACGGGGGATAACCAGCGCCGACTCATGAACCCGATCAGGCAGGAGGAGACGGACAAGCATCCCCGGACGATATTCCCTTCCGGCGTTGCCCAATTCGAGCCGGATCGGCAACGTTTGTTTGGTATCATCCACTCTGCCGGAGACCGCCTTAAGCGGAAGGCTCAGAGGGGAGCGTGGATAGCCGACAAAAGTCACGGGGATGTGTGTCATCGTTCGGATCAAGGGAAGATAGCGGACCGGCAGATCTCCGTAGATATCCAGCACGCTCAGATCGCCGATAAAGGCGATCGCCTCTCCTTTTTGCACCACATCTCCGGTATGATGCCTGACGTCGAGAACAACTCCGGTAATCGGACTGATCAAGGGAATGGTATTGATCTGCTTTTCCAGGACGGCTCTGGTATCGGCATCGACGTGTTCCAGCGTTTGCAGCAAGGCTTCTCTGCCCGCCGGAACGATGGTGGCAACACGCTGGTCCTTGGAAACCCGATCTCCCATTAAGAGAGAGAAATCGGCAAGCCGGCCGTCGAACTGGGATGCCAGATACGCCTGACTGCGCAGTTCCACGCGGCCGTAAATACTCACGGTGTCCGTCATCGTCTTGCGTGTTACCGGCACTGTATTGACATGGAGAAAGGAATCGGATCCCGTTGCCGGCGTTTTCTCCTGCCGGCAGGAGAAAACCGATATGATGAGCAGCGAAACGACCAGTAATTCTTTTTTCATAGATGCCTCAATTGACCGTTAATTTAATGATTATAATGATATATCCATGTTGCCTGTATTCGGTCCCGATAGCAGCGGTAGCACCAGGGGTGAATTCCATTTCTTGATTTTCAGTCTTATCCTTGATTCCCTGGGTTCGAGAGTCATGAATCAATTTTCCCCCGGACCAGCGACCTGATTACATCGACCCTGTTGATCGAAAGATAGTAATCCACCAAACCGGCAACATATTCGATCTGAGTTTCCTGGATAGCCCGTCGTGTCTCATGCAGTGTCTGCTGGGCGGAAAGCACCTCCAGATTGGTGGCAAGGCCGGACCGGTAATTGGCTTCCGCGATGCGATATGTTTTTTCATTGATCTCGAGACGATTCTGGCGCATAGTGAGCACTTCTTTGAGACGATGGAGGTCAGCCAGTGTCCTGGCTATTGTGATGGTCAACTCTCGTCTCACTTCATTCTTCCCCGATTCCAGCGCCTGCAATCCGGCCTGCAGTTTCTCCTTTTCGAATTTCACGGCACCCCAGCGAAACAGGGGCATCTCGATGCCGGTGCTCACCTGCCAGTAATTACCGTCCCCGGTCGGATCGCCATCCTGCATATAACCGCCGTTGAAATACATCCGGGGGATCTGCCGGGCCCGCACGCCGGTAACCTGCAGGCGCCTGGCCCGGATATGAAAATCATAGGAGCGTAAAACTGGATTCGCCTGCAGACAGGTATCAGAAAATTCAGGCACCGGCAACTGGCAGAGGGCAGCGGCTTTTAGAGGAGAAATCTCAAAAGAATCCGTGGAGGACCATCCGATCAATCGCCCCAGCTCCCGCATGCGGTTGTCGATATCCATTTGGGCGGTCACAATTCCTTCCTTCACCCGGGAGATTTCCGATTCGGTCTGCAGCACATCCAGCTGGGTGCGGGTTCCGGCTTCCCAGAGCGCTTTGGTGATTTCATAATGCGCCCACAGCAGCCGAAGGCGCTGCTGATAGACATCGATATCCGCTTGTTTTTGCAGAAGCCAGAGATACAGAGAAGACACCTGGCTTACGACTTCGAGACGAATTTGCTCTTTCTCCGCCTGGGTTGCCAACAGGGTCTGCTCAGCTGCACGCGAGGATTTTAAAATAAAATCCCCCAAAGACCAGTCGCCGAGGATCAAAGCGGTCTGCTGATGGAATCGATAGGGCTGGAGAAAACGATCTTCCCGCGCCAGTTCTCCGGAAAACTGCGGCAGGGATTGGGACCGGTCGAATCGAAACGCCATTTTCGCGGCATTAACCCTGGCCTGCTCCTCATGAATACGATAACTGTTGGCAAGCCCCAGGTCAATGATCCGGTCCAGGGAAAGCGGCGTATTTTGAGCAAATCCCAGGGATGTTCCAAGGAACATAGTCGCTATGATAATAAATTGTTTCATGGATGGTTCCTTTTTACACAATTAGGCCGGGACGATACGGCCGCCTTACTCATGAATAGAGTATTATCTATCTGCGAAGGGATTTGTGCTTTACGATCCCCCATGAACTCCCGATTCAACGTGGAACGACTGTTTATGCTCAGTGGTATCACCGTCAGAGAAGAGTGCAGCGTTATGGCAGGCTGTATCTTATTAACAGGGAGAGGAGACGCTAATATAGCCTGAATCGGTAATATAATTATTTGCTCTCTCCCGTTGCCCCGGATAAAAGCTGAGTAATTTCTGGAGCGGAAGCGGCGAAAACGGTTCCGCTCCAGTCGATTCTATAAATAAATTCCCGGATTACTCTTTTTCTTCCTGCTCTTCCTCTTCATTATCTTCTTTGGCCTTCAGCTGCTCCTTCTTCTTCAGATCTCCTTCTTTTGAGAAAACCAGTTCAAACGCTTCATCCTTACTGCTGACTTTTATCTCATAAAGAACAGAGCCGCCCTCTTCCACTGTCTCGATGGTATTGATTGAGAACCGTTTGTAATCCTTATTCAGTTTATCGATGACGGCGGCGGGCAATTCTTTCTTGCTGATGCGTGTTTCCTTTGAGATTAATACGCCGGATTCGTCGAAAAGCACATCCATTCGCTTTCCCTTCAAGACGCAGGAGATTTCATAACACTGCTTCCCTTTTTCTGTCTCTCCGGCTAATTCATGAATAACAGCTCCGGGGAATGCCTTGTTGAAACTTTCCATTACGGCTTTGGGTACTTTTATTTCTTCTGCACCCTCGTTTTCTTCAGTTTCAGATATCTCCTCATTTTCCTCGGTTTCGGATATTTCCTTGTTTTCTTCGGTCGTTTCCATTTTTTCCTGGGTAATGAAAACGCCGTTTCCATCCAGCGTTGCTTCCACATTCTGCTCTTCAACGTCCAGTCTGATCTCGAAAAGTGCCGCCGTGTTCGGCTTTTCCAGTTTCTCGGCCTTTAGAATTTCAAATTCATCATATTTTTTCTTCAGGCTGGAGATAACAGGAAGCGGCAGTTGGTCCGTTTTCAGCACAGTTTCCGATTCGATCCAGGTTCCGCCCGGGTCGAAACTCGCCGTCATTGCAACGCCATTCATGGTAAATTCGGCCTCAAACTCACTGGCTGATTCCTTGCCCCATTCGACATTTTTCGCTGCAGGATATTTGTTGTCGAATGCCTTCCGAACATTGTCAGGAACGGTGATCTGTGCCGAAGCGATCCCGCTTACCAGCAGAATGCCCATGACAAGAATACGATTGGTTTTCATAATAACTCCTTTCCGTGTTATTCCCGCTTTTATTGATGTTTGTCTCACAACGCGATCAATATAAACAGGGAATCTGAAACGGAGCTGAAATTGACTGTTCTTTCAGCTGTCAAACACAATCATATCCCCACAGTTGTTATCACCGGTAAAGAAGTACGGTTCGACCGGCGGATATGAAACAAGACAGTAATTTTCTCAATCAGTCTGGCTAAACGAGATAAAGAAAGTGGTTCCTCCTTTATCCTGACTCTCTGCGGTGATCGTCCCATTATGGGCGGTAACAATCCATTTGCAGATGGCAAGTCCGAGACCGCTGCCGCCTGCGGTATCTCTTGCTTTATCTAAGCGATAGAACCTTTCAAATATATTCGGCAGATCTTGTTTAGGGATGCCAATCCCCGTATCGCTGATGATAATCAGAGTCCGATCACCTTTATTCTCCAGAGAAAAGCTGATCTCTCCTTTCTTGGTAAATTTGGCGGCGTTTCCCGCCAGGTTCAGCAACAGACGGCGAATCAGCTGTTCATCACCCCAAAATTGCACGTGCTCATTTTTCAGTATATTAACAGTGATGGGGCATCCTTCAACCATGACCCTGGTATCTTCCACAATATTCTCCAGGACCAGCGATAGATCGAATTTCCTTTCTTCAACCGGATATTTCCCGGCGTCTGATTGGGCCAGCATCATCAAGTCATCGACAATCTTGCTTAATACAATCGTGCGGTCAAGAACTTTTTCGAGGATCGGCTCCAGCTCGTCCGGCTTATGTTGCTTTTGATAGAGCAGCTCAAGTTCTCCACGAATGAATGTCAGCGGTGTCCGCAACTCGTGGGCCGCGTCCTGGGTGAATTGCTGAATCCTGGTTACTCCCTCGTTCAGCCGGGAAATCATCTGGTTCAGGGTTTCAACCAGAACTCCGAATTCATCATTGCCTTTGTAGGGAGGCAGCCTCTGTTCGAGATTGGTGAGGGTTATTTCTTTTGTGGCCTCGGCGGCGCGCACCACCGGTTTCATCACTAATTTTGCCAATAACCCGCCGCCAAGGAGGACAATAAGAAGCGTGACAGGCACCCCTGCTGCCAGTATCTCTCTGAATTCATCCATTACTTCGAAAAAGGTTTGATTCTCGGCAGCAATGAACAGCGTGACCCAGTCCTGTTTAACAATCAGGGCCCGGTATCGTGAATCCTTCAGATTAAATCCGTAGAATCCTTCCTTTCGGGAAAGTATGCCTGCCGGCAAAGACCGTATTACATTTACGGCACTCTCAACACTATATAGTATATTCCCTGAATCGGATTCGATCGAAAAGATAACAAGCTGATTTTTATGAAGATAAACTTCATTCAGCTCTTCGATAAATTTACCAGCCAGCTCTTTTCTCGTTTCTTCCCCGCCATTTCGGAGACCGGAAAATTCCGTCTCCAATAAATTCACTACCCACCTTTTCTCATCGGTTAACTCATTATCGATCTGTTCCTGTAAACCAAGATAGAGAGCCAGGGCTCCGGCCGCGATCAGGAATACGAAGACGCTGAGATAGACCAGGCTGATCAACAGGGTAATGCGGGTACGGATTGATAATTTCATCTGTATAGCCCAATGTGAATTCTATTCGTTCCATTCATCATATCCAGCAGGCCCATCAGGATTCCCTTATAATATATCCGCCGTTCCGTACAGTATGAATCAGTTTTTCCCGATCGGATTTTTCTATTTTCTGACGCAGACGTTTAATATATACTTCAATGAGATTATAGTCGCTGTCAAAGTGATAATCCCAAACATGTTCCGCAATCATCCCCTTGCTGAGCAGCCGGTTTTTATTGCGCACCAGGTATTCCAGGATTGCGTATTCCCTGTTGGTCAATTCCACCGAATCGCCTGCTACCATAACTTCGTGAGAAACGGTATTGAGAGACAGATCACCGGCACTCAGGACTGTCTGTTTCTCGCTGGAATTTCTTCTTAAAAGAGCCCGGACACGCGCGCGTAATTCCGCAACGGCGAAAGGTTTGACGAGATAATCATCTGCGCCTGCATCGAGTCCGGCGACACGGTCGGTTACGGATCCTCTGGCGGTTAAAATGAGCACCGGGATGGATATTTCCGATTTCCGCAGACTTTTTAAAACGGAAATACCGTCTTTTCCGGGAATCATTAAATCCAGGATAATCATATCGTATGATTCAACCAAGGCCAGTTCTTCGCCTTTTAATCCATCCAAGGCAGCATCCACCGCATAGGATTCATTTTGCAGGGTTCCCCTGATGAATTCAGCAATATCCTTGTCGTCTTCGATGATTAATATTCGCAAATAATCCTCTTTTTCCCCTCGTTTATCCAGGAGGAATGGTTGCCCGGCTGGTTTTATGTTTTATGAATTTTATTGATCCCGACATATGTCCCAGCACCGAACCATAATCACCAGACGGTTCCATATAAAACGACATGACAATACATTATGAAGTCAGACTTTATGTTTATCCATAGACACCAGGAGGATACACTTGTGAATCCTTCTTTTGATGTTAAAAATAGTTATTACTCTTTTAATAAGATCTTATCCAACTATAAATTTATGTTTTTCTGCTGGAAAATCAAAATAGTATCTCGGCTCCGATGCAGGCATAGTTGATCAGGGCGAAATTATGGACGATATCGTTATCCGCGCCGCCTTCCAGGATCCGATAGCCAAGCTTCAGATCGAACCTGTCGGAGATCTTCATCCTTAGGGCGGCCAGGACATCTTCGGCGCGTCCCTGGGGCGCAGCCAGCGCGTCGCCTTCCAGCAGTAAAGCCAGTCTGGGGCTCCATTTCCACAACAGACGGAAATTGAGTATGGGCACGAACCCGACGTTGGTCTTCTCCGATTCCATCCCGTCGCCTTTGACGGCTATCTTGGCGTCACGGATCTTGGCGGTAAATCCCATCCCGAATTCGACTTTTTCTTTTCGGACAAAATCGTAACGGTAGAATAAGCGATAGGAATTGAACTTGAAGACCGTTTCCAGGGGACTGTTGGCGCTGAAAGTCTTGCCCTCGAATATGATGTCCCGGTCCAATTGACCGGTGGAATTAATTGATAGGGGCGCGAAAAGAACGCCAAGATGATGTTTTGGATTAAAATCGTAAATCACCCGGATACGATAGAACATACCCGGGTCGGCCTCCAGTTCTTCTGAAAGGGAGAACAGGGTGCCGCCGTCGCCGGGAATTCTCACATCATTATAGCCGCTCCAGACGGCCCCGGTTTCGATATCCACCAGGATCTGGGAAGCGAGAGGCATGGAGATAATCAAAGAAGCGACGAGAGTGAATAGCAGTTGCATCCTCAATGTACGCATGTTCTCCTCCTGTGGTCAGATGTGTCTGTCATTAAGGTCGTTATTCCCGAATCACATATTACGATTGTCGTTATTTTTTCGTATTACCATTTTCATCATCCCGTTCTTTTCTTAACAATGCCGCTAACGGTCCCCAAATCAGGATGAAGTGGATAATGGCGGCCAAGCTTAGAATATAGGATATTTCGGCAAAGGCGCCGCTGCCCTTGAGCTTCAGGGCGCAGGTGACAATGGCCAATCCCCAGATGATAGCGCTGGTGATGATGAAGTATCCCAGCATTCCCTTTCTCTTGTCCATTATTCTTCCCCTTGGTTTTATGTTTCAATAGGATTCTTGCTATTATAGGACAGGATTATTTTTTATGAAAATGAAAACGAAGAGAAGGATCATTATTACTATCATGAACAATACGAAAATAAGATAGCCGGTCAGCAGGCTGAAAAAGGCTTTGAAAAATGATTTCAGGGGAGGATATCCGTAGGTGCCGTGAAAAAAATAACCCATATAGGCTATATATACAATAAAGGCGAAAAACGGGAAATACCCTATAAGGGAGGGAAATATGACAGCCAGTGGAGTAAGCAGTACGATGATCAGGAAAGTTTGGCCGAATAAAAAGCTGTTGATGACCAAATGTTCTCCGTAATAGAGATCTCTCGATCTTGTGAACCATCTGGTTGTGATACTGAAGAAGGGGATCAGGATCAGAGGAATGAAATTCAGGATCTGCCGGTAGAAATTAAGCCATTGCTGTTGAAGACGGACGGCTTCTGTGGATGTGGCATCCGCGGGTGCATCCGCCAGGGGCATTGAAAAGGTTTCCAGGCTGGCATCATAAATCTTGAGATAGAGAATGAGAAAGGCGTAAACACCGGCGATGATCACCAGATACTTCAGGGGATTTACATACGGTCTTGTACGGCCCTTCAGGTAATCGTTGGCCACCTGTCCCGGATGGATAAAGAGCATTTTGGCCGTATAGAGAAATCCTGTTTCAAAATTAAAGACGGACAGCAGATCCATGATAAAGCTCTTCAGTGTAAACCGTTCATGGTGCATCTTCTGGCCGCATTGACTGCAGAAGGTATTGACGTCAGAGGAACCGCAATTTGGGCACATTTTATTATCAGCCATCTGCTCTCCGATAATGATTCGTTAAAACCAGGATAACATCACTTGCCGTCAGGTGGAGCGGTCCGCGGATAATTCACATCAAAACATATCACCACGGAAAATATGTATCTGAGTAATGAGAGTATCCTTCCTATATAAAGCTATTGTTTTCCTCTGCAATTAAGGATAACCAGCAAGGCTGCAGCCAAGGGCTGGTATGTGCATACGATAAATAAATATAGACTGAATGTCAACAGGAAAGTACAAAGAAGGGAAGGAGTGTTTGGCGGGAGAGGTGAAGGGACAATACTGCTGTTCCCGCCCTCCACCTCTTATTCAGTGGGCTATACAGTCTATTATGGTTCAGCGGCGATTTTTTCCACCGCCCGAACGAGTCGTTTGAGCATGCAGATGAGATAGATAGCAAAGCCCAGTGTAACTAACCCTGGAAGGATGGAAAATAACAACGCCGTTGCCATGAGTGAAGTGCCAAGCATAGAAAACCTCCTGTTTTGAATTACTATTCAGCCCTATCGTGAAATCCGCCGATGCGGTCCGATTCTGTGAACCCTCAGGATTCTACTTGTATTTCCAGCTTTTTTTGATGACTTCAGCCAAACCGACGCCCAACACCACCAGGGCGACGATCCAGAGAATCACTATCCCCTTTAAAGGGAGCGATAAGGATTTTGACAAGAGCCAGATGAGCAGGACGCCGGCGCCGCAGAAGTTGATGGTAATGGCTCCGGCCAGTCCCAGGCCGTGGATGTTCCTCCCTTTGCCGCACCGTTCAATGAAGAGGGCGATGCCGATACCCAGGATCACCCCTCCGAGAATCGTGGGATAGAAATTTGTCCCTGCTTGCGGGAGCCCCAGCAGCCCGGCCGTACCAAGGGGAAAGGAGAGCAGCAGTAATCCCAGGATGATATTTACCAGCCCGTCGATGATCAGCAGGATTTTGTGTTTGCGTTCCATGGATCTTTCCTTTATTATTCTAATAATAGGGATGCGTATGAGCGTTGATGCATCATGTTATTACGCCCCTGATAGATATCCGGAGCGATCGGTTATCATCAAAAAAGATACTATCTATTAAGGCTTTAATCTACTCTTTTTTTTAGAATGCAGGAAGATAATGTTTACAGATTTTCCGGATTTATACGCCCCGGATGGATATCCGGCCATCGGTGTGAAATGATATGGTAAGCCATAAACGGTAACGTCCCGCTTGCATTATGGTATAATTCTGTCTACCTTAAACATTATCGATATTATCACATTAATACAATATATTGGGACGCTGTCCAGCAGCATCATCTGGAAAAACACACCTCAGTCGAAGTGTAGCACGCTCTCACCGAATATCGTGATGCTGTGCAGGCATTTTGAATAATTATTAGAAACAGAGAGGAGATCACCGATGAAGATACGGTTTTGTTTTTATTGTATTTTCCTCCCCGTCATCATCGTCTCGGCTCAGTCCGGAAATATATATCACAAGAACTATATCGATTTCAACAAGAACGGACGCATGGATGTGTATGAGAATCCCCGGGCGCCAGCGGATGAGCGTATCGAGAATCTACTTTCACAGATGACACTGGAAGAGAAGACCTGCCAGCTGGCAACGCTGTATGGATATAAACGCATTCTCATGGATCCGCAGCCAACCCCGGAGTGGAAGGAAAAGATCTGGAAGGACGGCATCGGCAACATCGATGAACACCTCAACGGATTCACCGGCTGGCGCCGGCCGCCCATGGATCATCCGCTGGTGTATCCGCCCTCTTCCCATGCCAGGGCCATCAACAATGTGCAGCGCTGGTTCGTGGAAGAGACGAGGCTGGGAATCCCCGTGGATTTTACCGATGAGGGCATCCGGGGCGTGGAAGCCACCGGCGCTACCAATTTCCCCACCCAGCTGGGCATTGGCCATACCTGGGACAAGGAACTGGTCAATAAGATCGGTCGCGTCACGGCCAAGGAGGCGCGTGTCCTGGGTTTTACCAACGTCTACAGTCCCATCCTCGATGTGGCCCGGGATCAGCGCTGGGGCAGGATGGAAGAGGTGTACGGCGAGTCGCCTTTCCTGGTGGGAATCCTGGGAACGGCTATGACCAGGGGGATGCAGGAGAAGCACCGGATCGCCTCCACGGCCAAGCACTTCTGTGTTTATTCTACCCCCAAAGGCGGCCGGGAAGGATTTGCCCGCACCGATCCCCAACTCGGACCGCGGGCCATGCATGATCTGCTCATGCGTCCCTTTGAAATGGTGATCCGCAACGCCGGTCTGCTTGGCGTGATGAGTTCCTATAATGACTATGACGGTGTCCCCATCAGCGGCAGCAGCTATTTTCTTGACGAGCTGCTGCGGAAAACCTACGGATTCCGGGGATATGTGGTCACCGACTCGGACGCCCTGGCCTATCTCTATACCAAGCACGGCGTGGCTGGAAGTTACAAGGAAGCGGTGCGTCAGGCCATCCAGGCGGGCGTCAACGTACGCTGCACCTTTACCCCGCCGGACAAATACATCCTCCCCCTGCGGGAACTGGTGCGTGAGGGACGGTTGTCCCGGGACATCGTGGATGACAGGGTCCGGGACGTGCTCCGGGTGAAGTTCTGGCTGGGGCTTTTCGATCATCCCTATGTGGAGGATTGTAAAGAGGCGGATACAATCGTCGGATGCGCGGATCATCAAAAAGTCGCCCTGCGGGCCTCCCGGGAGTCGCTGGTCCTGCTGAAAAACGAGGGAGGATTACTGCCGCTGTCCAGGAATCTCACTCATATAGCCGTCATCGGCCCCAACGCAGCGGACACGGCCTACGCGGTCACCCACTATGGTCCCCGGGGCACGGAGGTGATCTCGGTTCTGGAAGGCATCCAGAACATAGCCGGGTCCGCCACCCGGGTTTCCTACACCAAAGGATGCGAATTGGTGGATGCCGACTGGCCGGACAGCGAACTCCTGCCCCGGCCGCTTACCGAAACGGAACAGGAGGAAATCGCCAAGGCAGTCGATCTGGCCAGGGACGCGGACGCGGCCATCCTGGTTGTCGGCGGTTCCCAGCGTACCGCCGGAGAGAACAAGTCCAGTACCAGTCTGAATCTGCCCGGCAGGCAGCTGGACCTGATCAAGGCGGTCTATGCCACCGGTACCCCCTGTGTGGTGGTGCTCATCAACGGACGCCCCCTGTCCATCAACTGGACCAACCGCTCTATTCCAGCCATCCTGGAAGCCTGGTATCCCGGCGCCTGGGGAGGAAAGGCGGTTGCGGAGGTGCTGTTCGGCGATTACAATCCAGGCGGAAAACTGACGGTGACCTTTCCCAAGACCGTGGGACAGATCCCCTTTAACTTTCCCACCAAACCCTTTGCCCAGGTGGACGCCTATGGCACGGCCGGTCCGGACGGCGGCCGGGCCCGGGTGAACGGCGCCCTCTATCCCTTCGGCTACGGGCTGAGTTATACGACGTTCACCTATTCCGATCTGTCCGTTGAACCGGACCGGGCCTTCACCGCCGGCAGGGTCATTATCTCCTGCCGGATCACCAATTCGGGTCAGCGCGCCGGGGACGAAGTGGCGCAGCTGTATATACATGATGAGATCGCCACGGTTACCGTCTATGAGAAAGTGCTGCGGGGATTCGAACGGGTTCATCTCGAGCCTGGCGAATCAAAGACAGTGACATTTATCATCGAACCGGAGGATTTGATGCTTTGGAACCGGCAGATGGAACGGGTGGTGGAGCCGGGGCTGTTCACCGTGATGGTAGGCGCTTCGTCGGAGGATATTCGTCTGCAAGGCGAATTTACCATCCTGGCCGCCGATGCCGGAGTGCCGCTGAAGCCGGATGTCAAACGGTAGCGGTCCATCACTTCCATCCCGGAATATTACAGTAAGCGGGTCGGCTGAACATCGAGACAACGGGGATGAGACGGTGGAATGAGAATGATCTTATCATTGAAGAAAGCATCCCGCACGTCCCGGGGGCATTCAACAGATAAAAGGGAGATTCCCGTCATGAAAAGACAGGTGGTATTCGCTTTATTATTTCTGCTCATGTGGACAGGAAGCAGCCAGGCCCAGCTGACCCACATCCAGCCGCGGGATGCCGAAATGTACCGTTCCTTCACACCGGACGGGGCCTGGTGCTGGTTTTCCGATCCCCGGGCCGTCTATTATGAGGGCGAGCATAAACGGACCTATGCCGGCTGGGTGAACAGTTACGGGGATGTCGTCATCGGATATTTTGACCATGAGACAGGGGAGATACAGACCCGGATCATCTATGACGGTTTCGACGTGGATGACCACGCCAATCCGTCCATACTCATCGACAGGCACGGCTACCTCCTGGTCTTTTACGCGAAGCACAATGAGAAGCAAGGCATCCACCTGAGCAGGAGCGCGGCCCCGGAAGAAATCGGCAGCTGGGAAGAGCCCCGCATCGTCGGCAGCAACGGTCCGGAAATCTCCGACTGGTACGGGAACCGCTATACCTATGCCAACATCGCCTATCTGTCCCGGGAAGACAGGATCTACCTGTTCTGGCGCAGTTCCGACGGCAAACCGACCTATTCCGTATCCTCAGACGGTGGCGAAACCTGGTCGCCCGGCAGGGTGTTTATCCTTCCGGAGCGCCTCTATGCCTTTCGCCGCCCCTATGTCAAGGTGGCTTCCAATAACAGAGACAAGATCGCCTTCACCTTTACCGACGGCCACCCGCGCAATGAACCGGCAAACTCGGTCTATTTCATGTACCTGAAGGGGGGGTATTTTTACCGAGCCGACGGCAGCAGAATCACGCCGCTGAATGCGGGACCGGTGACTCCGCAGGAAGCCGATCTGGTCTACCGGGCCGATGCCGCCCGGGGACGCGCCTGGGTCTGGGATGTCGCCTTTGATGAAAAGGATCGTCCGGCTGTTACTTATGTCCGCTTTCCCGATGAAAAGCACCATATCTACCGGTACGGCCGCTGGAACGGAAAAGAGTGGATCAGCCATGACCTGATAGATTCGGGCTCGTGGTTTCCCAGAACGCCGGAGGGGAGGGTAGAGCCGGAGCCCCACTATTCCGGCGGCGTTGTGCTGGATCACGAGGATGTCACTACCATCTACCTGTCGGTGAAGCGGGACAGTGTCTTCGAGATCGAGCAGTGGACCACATCCGATTTCGGCACCAGCTGGAAGAAGCGGGCCATCACCAAAGGATCCTCCAAGGACAACGTCCGTCCCTTTGCCGTGAGAGACGCCCGCAAGGGAAATCCGCTGCAGCTGCTCTGGATGACCAACAGCTGGTACAGGCATTATCTCACCTACAACGCCTCCATCCGCACCCCCATCCCCTTTATCAGAAAAAATCCCTTAACCCGGGAAGGTATCATCGGCATAACCCGGCAGGTGGCCGACTGGCAGATCATGAATCCCAAGTATAATTCCATGCGGCCCGCGGGTGAGATCAGAAGCGGATTCATCGACTGGCTCTACGGCGCCTTTTACACCGGATTATGGCAATTGTATAAGGCAACCGGGGAGGAACGCTATAAGAATCAGTATGTTAACGTGGGGCAGAGCTATGGCTGGAAACCGCTGAACGATGTCTTCAACGCGGACCGCCACACCTTCTTCCAGCCGGCCATCGAGCTTTATATGGAGGACAAGAATCCGGAATACATCCGCAATATTAAATGGGTTCTGGATATGCATCTGGCCCGGGATCCCGCCGGTCCCCAGACGCTGTCATACCGCAGAGAGGACAGTCCCTATCATCATGAGTGGTGGACCTGGTGCGACGCCCTCTATATGTCTCCTCCGGCCTTCGCCCGCATGTTCAGGGCCACCGGGGATACGGCCTATATCGACTACGCCGTCAAATACTGGAAGAAGACCGCGGATTTTCTCTACTCTCCCGAAGACTCGCTCTACTACCGGGACAACACCTACTTCGGCCAGCTCTCGGAGAACGGCAAGAAGATCTTCTGGTGCCGCGGCAACGGCTGGGTCTTTGCCGGTATGGCCCGCTTTATCCCATATATTCCTGAAGAAAATCCGGATCGGGCCTATTTCATCGAGCAGTTCAAACAGATGGCCGCCAAACTGATCCGCGTCCAGGGGAAAGACGGGCTCTGGCGGGCCAGTCTGCTCGATCCCGAATACCTGGATATCGGCGAATCGAGCGGCAGCGCTTTTTACACCTGGGGCCTGGCCTGGGGCATCAACTGCGGCCTGCTGAACGAGTCCGTCTACCGTCCAGCGGTCGAAAAAGCCTGGAAAGCGTTGGTGAACAATGTGAATGACCAGGGCCATCTGGGATTTGTGCAGCAGGTGGCCGCCAGTCCCTATCCCTTTTACGCCTATCAGTACCATGTTTACGCCTCGGGGGCCTTCATCGGTGCGGGGATGGAGATGCTGAAGTTGATTGAAAAGTAGAATGACCATGCACTGTTTCGCGGCCCCTGCTTCCCGGTGGGGGCCGTTTTTATCGGAGGGATCACGATACCTGTCCACGCCGACCGGGTGAGAGGTCCCACTGACGGTTCATTCCACCCAGCATGGCGTGTGGGAGTGAGATTCGCCGGGCCATCCCGATTGCTCGGAATGGCCCTTGGAATGAGAGATGGAAGGGGAAAGGGGATATTCCGGGAATGATTAACGTCCGTGGCTGCGCTGCTTTTCAACCAGCCTATATCGTTTGATCAGCGGAATGTCGTCCGCGGAGCGCACAATGCAGTACACCCTGTTCCCATGAAAGGCGTGGATAGTATGGGCCAGGCGCACCTGTTTCAGATAGACTACTTCCGGGGACCAGACGTCATAGATTATTTCAGGGGGCTCATCCTCGCTCTCCGGGTCTTTCGTATACAGCTTCAGCCAGATGTTTCCATTATCATCCAGCAGGATTGTGCGGCCGTAGGCCGGTTTTGTGTCGAGATGCACCGACTTGCCGGCATAGGGATTGGGAACCGGATCGAAGGGCCTGCCGAAATTAAGCCGTACCGTTCCATCCGCATTGATCACGTTGAGCCGGTAGTCCATATTATACCCTTCGATCACGAGGCCCGCCTTGGTCACCGTCCAGAGAGTGTTGGGGCCGTCGGGTGAACCGCCGCTGAAGATTAAATCTCCCACCCGCTTCATTTCTTTCCTGTCACCCCGGTAGGGTCCGAAGGCATAACCCGGATCACTATTGGAAGGCAGCCGTTCCACCGAGAAGCTTTCTTCGATTATCGTATATTCGTCGCTGAGTTTTTCCAGGTTCTGTTTGCCTCCCACTTCGATATAGAGACGGTCCGCGGCGTCACTTTTAATCCAACTGTGAAATCCGCCCTCATACCGGAGGGTCCTGACGCACCGTCCCGCTGTATTATACACGTTGATCCGCCTGTTGCGGGCGTCGTTCAGATAGATCGTGTCCCTGCTGGAGAGGGTGAAATAGGCCGGCATGGAGAATTCTCCCGGTCCCTGGCCCTCCCGGCCGATGGTTCTTATCCAGGCGCCGCTGCTGTCATAGACCTGGATCTTGAAGTCGCCCCAGTCCAGCATATAGATGCTGCCCCGGCTGTCCACCTGGATCTGATTGGGACGGTTCAGAATATAATTGTCATCATCGGTCCTGTCGCCGATGCACAGTTCTTCGACCATGTCATACTCGAAGATCCCGTCCCGGGGATAGGCGGGACAGGTAACCGTGAGCATACCGTTCACCGTTTCCTGTTTCACGGGATAGTCGCCCCTGCCACCGCATCCGGCCAGGACCGCCGCTGTCATAAGTATTATTAATCTGTTTAAAAAAGATACACGCATTATTCCTCCGCATTTATATAACACGTTGCAGTAAGGACAGTCTCTCAGCTGGATGTATTAATTTCCCGGTGCCAGGCGCTCTTCATTCCCTCCTAAGCGGGCGGCCGATACTCACGATAATGAGCAGCAGTATAAGGGCGGCCAGGCTGAAGAGACGGGGATCATACAGCGATCCGTTTACCGGGAAAAGCTGCCAGGAAACGTTAATCATGGCGTGAAAAATAGCCGCGGCGCAAACACTGGCGCCTGCCCGGGCATAGAGCCAGACCATCATAATTCTCAGGGAAAAGGTCCCCAGGGACCACCAGGCGATCCACTCCAGGGAACGGTCGGCCTGCCTGAGCACGATGAGATGGAACGCGGTCCAGACCAATCCCAGTATCAGACCGGCGGGCAGAATGCCCAGACGCCGCTGCAGGGGGCCGGTGGCGACGCCGGTCCAGCCGATTTCCTCGGCCAGAGCGGCGATGAAAAAAGAGAGACACATAAGCGGTGTCATCCAGGTGAAGGGACCGGGAAGAGGCAGGGAGGCGGTGCCGAGACGCAGGTAGCCGTACACCAGAAGGGCGACGGCGGGATTGAAAAGCACAAATAAAAAGAACCAGTTCTTGTTCCTGACTCGTCCGAGGTCGCAGGGGCGCTTCAGCAGTTGAAGGGCGGCAGGCAGCCGGCCCATTCTCAGGGCCGAGGTCAGCCCCGCCAGCATCGGCGCGAACACTACCAGGGCGCCCAGCGGCAAGCCGGGCAGCAGCTGGACGGGAAAGATCTCGCCCAGTATCCAGAAGGGAACTGAAAACAGGAATACCAGGGAAAAGAATACCGCGATGGGTCCGTAATCCTCGTTCATCTAATCTCCAATGTTACTTGCTCCAGACATACAGCATGATGCCGCATTATATACGGCAAAGAAGCCCCCTGGTTCCATCCTTCTTTGGGGAAGCGGCTGACGTCCAGGTTACGGCTGCTGTCGGTATGTTTCCCTCTGATGACTGAGGGAATTTCATGGATCGTGGATGCATCGCCGTTCCCAAGCTCGATAATCCGGGGATTTACGATGACAACCGCGCTCCCGCGTAAATATAAGAAATGGTGGAATATTTCAGCAGAGTTTTCATCCCAAAAACAGAATAATCCTCCCAATGATACTCAGTACCGCGTCTGCGCACGGCGGAACATCCCGTGAGCAGGATAACGGGAGGATCATTTCCTCTATGTTCACTCCAGTGATGCAACCCTGCAGATACCGATAGGATGAGTGAAGCCGCTTACTTTCTCAGCGGGTATCTGACCCGGTTGCAGTGTTCCAGATAGCTGAAGGGGGAAAAGCGGAAAATGTCGAAATCGCCGGGTCCGTCTTTTATCTGATGCACCACGGCATAGGTCATGAACACCTTGTTCCGCTCTATCTCCCGGAAGCAGCGCTGCACCGAGGCCAGATCCATGATGTCATAGATAAAAAAGAACATGGCTTCATGGGAACCGGTTTCTGGATCATGCCAGAAGACGATCCTGTCCTCCTGCGTCTGCTGCCTGTACCCTTGGGCTTCGGCCATTATTTCCAGCTCCCGGGCCGTTTCGGCAAAGCCGGCCAGAAAGAGCTTGGCCCAGCGGCGTTCCAGCTTTCGTTCGATGGGATAGAACATAGCTGCCAGTCGCAGTCTCTTTTCCACCAGCCGGGACCGGGGAGTATCTTTTCTATCCATAGATCTCCTTTCTTGAAGGGGGAGGGTCCTTAACAGGGAAGGTCATTTTACGGACGGATCAATCCCCCCGCCCAGCAGTGACACTGGCTTTGAAGTCCGTCAGGATCTCCGAAACCTCATTGGGGTACACACTGCTGAAGAGGGTCTTGTAGCTGTCGGGATCTTTGAGATAATTCTTCAAATAGGTCTGCAGTCTTTCCAGTCCGTATTGTTCCACCAGATACCCGACGAAGAAACGGTAGAAACTGTATTTGAGCCTTATCTCGTCGGGATCCATCTTAAGGGGATTTTCCTCATAGAGGCTGAGAAAATCCAGGTTTTGCTTGCGGCACTGCTCCAGAAATTCCGCTTTGGTATAGAAGCTGTGCCCGCTGAAATATTCGGCGATGCCTTCCACAAACCAGCCCTGTCCGTGCATCTTCAATGCCTTTTTAAACGTGGTATTCTGGTCGATGATCAGGTGGGAGAGTTCGTGCTTCAGATAGGGTTCGATCCCGGCCGGGGACCTCCTGGCATAGGGCCCGATATAGATCAGGTTGGCGAGACTGAGAGAGACGGAGTAGCCGGTCCCTCTCATCCAGGGGAGGAACCGTTTCATGCTGCTCTTTGGATTCACGATGACGATCCTGAATTTCTTTCTGTATTTCAGATCATGGAAGGTCTCTTCTTCCCGCACGATTCTGTCCAGATGGTAAACCGCGGAATCCAGCGCGGTGGGATGACTGATGTAGAGGATGGCATTGTCGTATTTGATCTTTTTAAAACCGGGTTTCAGGGGACTGAAGGGGAAGAGGGGACCATTGAAGAGGGCGATGATGATGAGGAGGACGACGGCCAGGAGGGCGTATCGTATCTTTACTGTGCGCTGCATGTACCATGGCCCTTTATATGGGACAAGTTCTTAATAAATGGTACGGTTGGCGGGGCGGGAATGTTCCCATCGGCCCGGTTACACCCTGGAGCGGAATGGGAAAGGTGGATTCAGGTGCCAGAGGGTACCGCAACATCCGCTAAAAGCTGAAAAAATAGCGGAATCCGAAATTACCCACCACATCCTTGTTTTCGGCAAAATTTTTCAGAGCCATTCCACTGTAGGTCGATCCGCCCGAGCGGGTCAGCACGAACATGAGGTCGTATTCGATGCAGAAATTTTTCAGCGGTTCAATTCTGAGTCCGGCCGAAACATTAAACCCGTGCATAAAGCTGGAAGTATAGACCGGCACATCCATAACGTAATACTTGTTCAACGCCAGGCCGTTATAGCCGTAGGAGAGGCCGAGACGGGGTTCGAAGATATAGAGGTTCAATTTGGTGAAATAGTTGGGGTAGAACCGGACTCCCGCACAGTAGGTCCAGTCCTCTCTCTTGCCGATCTGGTCAAAAACGTCCCAGACCTGATACTCGCCGCTGGTACGGGTCGGGCCCAGCCCATAGGAGGCGAAGGCCGAAGCGAATCCCAGGGGCTGCACTTCCAGGCTGAATCCGATACTGGCGAAGAGCGGTCCCATACCGCATCCGCCGCCCAAACGGACGCGGGTATCCTCTTTGCTGGTTTGCGACAGGGAGGGCGTGATTGACCCAAGAAAAATGAAGAGTGTCGGGATAATAGAGGACATATATTTCTTATACATGAGCACCTCAGGGTCATTATTTGGTTGTTTTATGGTAATATTTGGTAGTAATGCAATATACAATCCGGAGATCCGGGGTATGTCAAGTGTGCGGCAAGTTTATGTTAAGTTTTCATGAAGATCGATCATGAAAGATTTGTCCGGAGTGATTGTGACGGGATCAATGTATTATTGTGAGTGTTATTAATGATAATCGTTATCCGGTACGATTGGTAGCCCGCCTTCTGAAATTCGACGACTTATCTATTCTTCCGAAGTAATTCTATATTGAGCGGCTTCACCCCAACTGTAGCAT